>JBMFVV010000005.1:0-72101 GCA_049965815.1 Thermoplasmata archaeon
ACCAACCTGTGGTACAGATCATCTATGTCTTCAGATGTACCATTACCATTGAACGATTTCGCCTTATCGTATATCTTCTGAAGGGATTCCTTTATCCTCCTTCCCTCTTCTCCATAGAAATCCTCCAGCTCCTTCAATGTCGCCTTTGAAATCTTAATCCCTTCAGATTCCGTCTCATTTGCCGTCTCCTCGATTTCATTCAGCTCAAATTGTGCAGCATTGAGCCCCTTCAGAAATCCATTCCAGAATTCGATGTCAAATTTGTTCACTTTCCCTTCCCTCCGTCTCATTTACCAATAAATCAACTTTTTCGTTTATGTATCTTATCAACTCCTCCCTAGTCCTGGTAAGTCTGCATCCCTCCTTCACGATCTGCATGAACTGCTCGTTCATGTCCATCCTTCCCTGGTCGTATGCGTCCAACCTATCAGTCAATTCTTCGTTCACATACCTCACCTATTCCATCAATTTTGCCCTAGGGATTTAAACTTTCAATCTTCAGAAAACAAATGAAAAAAGTGAAAAAATGAATTCAGATGCCATTAAGCGTGGTCATCAAGCATGGATGATGGATAACTCAGGAAAGATTTATAAGGCCCATGATCTATTTTCATTGTTTATGTTTATAAAGCCTGAAAGTGGGAATAGAGAGATTAAGCAGATAACGGAGGAAGAATAAATGGCAAAAATTGAGGTGGAAGTCAAGAGATATATTGCAGGACTGGGATATGATGGATATTCAGTTAAGTTTCCTGAAGGTGGTATGATAAATTTCAGGATTTCAAAAAGTATATTGAAGGATCCAAAGCCAGAAACCATGAAGGTTACCTTGGAATGGGAATGATGCTGAAGGGGATTGAAGAAATTTTGGGAGGTGAATGAATGAACAAGAAGGAGATTGAATTCGAATTCGAGCGAGCCACGAAGAACACCTATAGGTTCCAGGAGAAGAGCTCCGGAAACCCCATAATAGGAACGCTCTACGTCCAGAAATCTTTGTTCGGATCGAACGAGCCTCGATCCCTCAAAGTAACTGTGGAGTGGGAATGACCTATACTCGTGATCCCCGCAAAGTTTTCTGGTACGGTATCACTGTGATGTTCATCCTGATAGGAATAGCAGCCGTGCTCAGCGTCATATTCAGCCCCCATACCTTCCCCAACACATTCTCAGGATGGATGGGTGTGGCAGGAAGTGTTGTGGGAGTGCTCATAGGCCTCTTCTTCCTCTTAGTATTCATATGGGTGATAGTGTGGTTCGCAAGGTCTATAGGATGGATATCAAGGGCTTCAAGGTATTCCGACCACAACTGGAGATGGTGGGACCATGACGATGCTTTGGAGATACTCAGGGAGAGGTATGCAAAGGGTGAAATAACAAGGGAGCAGTATGAACAGATGGTTGACGACTTGAAAAAGAGCGGTGGATGAATAGAGTGATGTTATATGATGAAGAATAACGGAAAACTGTTGACAGTGCTCGCAATGGCACAGTTGTTATTTCTCTCAGTTCAATTCATTTTGGGGATGTGGATAAACCTCTTCGCTCCAACCATCAACACAACGCTCACTCCCTCTCCCATGCAGTTCATGATGCTTGTCGTGTTCTCGGCACCTGATGTGATGACCCACATGATTGTTGGCATAATGATAGGAATCCTCGCATTGATAATGATCGCGTTTTCGTTGTTCAACGGTGCGATCAAGGTCATTATACTGACCTTTGCAGACGGCATCTTGACTCTTGTTGCGGGAATATCTGGAATACTCTTCTTGTCCAGTTACATGAATAACAATTTCCTTTCATTTTCAATGTCTTTGGCCTTTGTCGGTGTGATTCTCACTGATTTCTCAATCGTCTATTACAGTTCCAGAGACAATTCGGGCAAATCTGGTCATAATATTGTCCCGTTAAATATACTGAAGAACAGGTACGCAAAGGGCGAAATATCGAGAGAAGAATATGACAGGATGAGGAGGGATCTGGAGGAATGACAGATGGCTGTTGAAATAGATAAGCTCCTGCTCAAATTCTTTGACGCAGAGAATAGGAAGGACTGGGACGCTTATGCGAAATACCTGAGTGATGATATTGAATGGACAATTTTGGGACCACCGGCAAGGAGGGTCATAAGAGGAAAGAAAGAGTATCTTGACACGATGAAAAGGTTCTACAGTACCAATAAATCAAAGTTTTACATAGTTTCAATTGCCGCAAACCGGGACAGGGAGATAGTCATTGCGGAACTGGAGATGGGTTCGAGGAGATCGGTCGACATTTTCGAATTCAGGGACGGTTTGATATTCAAGGAAAGGGAATACTACGACGACCATTATTGGCTTGCAGAATCACAGAACGAATCAGCGGAAGTGAAAATGACAGGAATAAGAAACGCAGATGAGCCACGTTTGCAGGGTGAAGTCAGTCAATCGGACAAGGTGCCTAAACGATGATTCCGGTGCCGTTCAGGAATACGATTCTTTTTTTGAAAGGAAGGATTCCCTCATCTGTCAGGTGGGCCATTGACGGCAGCACATCCTTAGACCTTCAAGGAGTGGACGTAATTCCACAGGACATAGATATACTAACAGATTGTGAGGGAGCATATAGGATACAGGATGCGCTGAGGGGCTATGTGGTCAAACCAATCAGTCACTCTCGCACAGATAGATATGAATCACATTTTGGAATATTCGATATCAACGGAACTAAGGTGGAAGTAATGGGCGACCTGAAGGTTTTCAGGAATGGGAGGTGGTCCGATGTCATGAATCCTTCCACTGTTGACTTAGTTGAGATCAATATAGGAGGGCTCGATATTTCGGTTGTTTCTGTAGAGCACCAGATCGGTAGCGGTTATCTGAAGGAGAAGTATGCGAAGGGTGAAATATCGAAGGAGGAATATGATAAGATGAGGGAGGATTTGAGGAAATGAAAGAAACTATGAGACAGGACTCAAGACGTATCAATACCAATCCTGACCATATCACCAGCGAAGGAAGAGATAACATATGGCATCTTTCCCGGATATGATAAATTATGGCCGAGGACGGAAGCTCGTCCTCTCTGCAATAGGTCTGGCCATAGCCGCTATGGCTCTTTTTCTCTATCTCGAGCTTCGCCCAGTTAGGGCTAGTGTCCTTGACCTTACACTTACGTCGCTCATCCTAGTAGTTCTACTCATCATTTTTGTCATTCTGACACGCAAGACTGTTAAGATCGCAAGTCACCATACATTTTGACCTTACTTAAGACCGAACCTCTCTAAATCCATCACCCCGGTACATGCAGAGACAGAGTCATTGACTAACTTCTCCTTTCTTTATGTGCTCCCTTATACTTCAGCTACTTCACGCATTTCTGAATGCGAACTTGAGTTTCGGGAATAATTTTGGAGGATAGTGCCAATTGACCTTGTATTCCACTTGTTTCCCAGACATATTTCAGGAAACTATGTTATCACGGATTCAAGTACCCTGCCTGGATATGGGATGTTCATCCTCTCCAGGACTCTCCTAGCGTTCTCTGACTCTGTCCTTATAGTTATGATGCCTCCTGATACCTTAACCGGCAACGCCTTCAACTCTGAGAGTTTATCGGATATTGATGCGATTGTCATCTCATCATTCATCGCCTTCTCCAACAGTCTTGACAGAAGGAATGAGAGGACGCAGAGGAACACATGAGCCTCTATCCTATCAGGTCTCCTGTGGTTAACTGGTCTTATATCGATGAACGATTTTATTGTGCGGAATGATCTCTCTATCTTCCACAGGTCCTTGTATCCCTTCACCACTTCCTCCAGTGGAAGATCAGTATTTGTGACGATCATGTATCTCCCCGCCAGCTTCCTCTCCATATCTATCCTGGATTCACTGACCTTTCCACCCTTCACGTACGTGCGCAGATTGCCAAGTTTTTCATCCAGGTCCCTCCCGCTGTGTGTTGCCAGTATGGTCTTCACTGCTGAGATGCGTTCATCCAGCTCTTCCATGTCTGAAGCCTCCCTGTCTGGATTCCATATGGCTATTGCCCTCCTCTTCCCTGACCTGCGCATCTCCCTCTTTCCCATGTCTGTGAGATTCCATCTGACATCAACTTCCCTTGCGTATATTCCCATGCCCCCTATCCTGTCCCCCTCAGAGAACTGCTGATTCATCAGGATGGATCGATAGGGCTGATCCCAGCGGTATACTGCAGTGATGTATTCGCTCCTGTCAAGAATCTTCAGCGATGGTCTTCTACCGAATGCCCTGTCTCCGATGAACACAACCCTGCCAACGTGAAGCTTCTCCCTCAGATGCTTCAGTGTGGATGGCAGGGTTTCAGGATCGACCGTATTCCCCTTCCACACCTCGTGGTGTATCGGTATCCCGTCGGCCATCACCAGTCCTATCACAATCTGCTCCTTACCCCTCTTCTTGTCACGTGAATAACCGAACATCACCAGGTCATTCTTCTCCTTCCCCTCGAAACACGTGGAAGTAAGATCGTAGTAGACTCTTTTCAGATCTGGTTTCAGCGCATTCACTATTGCAGTCTCCAGTTCATCCTTCATTGATATCAGGTGATCAATGGCATCGTATATCTGGTCCTTCTTGAGTTCCTTGATATCTGGATAGTAGGACGTTTCATTGAACCTGATGAGGCTGAGATCAGATCCCGGCCGGATGAGTCTTGCCACCATCCCCAGGAATATGATGTCCCTGTGCTTTCCAAGCATGGAGAACATTGGTTCCAGTGTCTTTGAGACCACCCTGGATGCGTATATCGTCCCGTATTCCAGGGGAGGCATTACGTCCAGCGTACGGATATCCGCCCTCTCTATCTCCTCCCTCCTCCTCTCTATGGAGAAGAGTTTCCTGTACCTCTCCATATCATCAGGAGACCTGATCCTGCCGAGGTGCTTTACCAGCCTCGTGTTCTTCTTGCCATTCTCCACGAAATCCTCTATGATCTGCGCGTATTCCAGTACGTTCGACCCCCTCTTCACCCTGAGAGTCCTGAGACGCATGATGCTGTATAACAAGCAGCTATATTAATATTATCACGGAAATCCGTGATAACAAATTCTAGACAGATCACGGAAAATACGACAGATCCCAAGTTCAAGTACCGAAACTCAAGTTGTCATGCTCAGATTTCACTGGAACGGTTCTGCCATTATACTCCCAGTTCCAGCGGGAGCATCTGTTGTTATGGTTAATGCATCTAAACTTCACTTTGAAAGAAATTCAATTGCTTCCTTCAGGTCATTTCCCTTGAACTGGCAGGATTTGTCATCACATACCTGTATCGATTCCAAACCAGGGACGACGATGGCATTAGGGAGGTACTTCTGCCCAATCTCTGAAAGAAATTCCTTTCTCATGTTTTCAGGAACTTCTACCTTCGTCTCCTTTCCCTTGGATATCATGGCAGAAAGAAGGAAAACAGACGAGAGCGGGTTCCTAAGCATTTCATTTCTCCTGGAATGCATTATGGATTCAGCAAACTCCCTGAATTCCTCCGCTCCAGTTATGATATATAATTTTTCTAGTACATCATATAGAACGGATTCACCTGATGGGTATATAATATCCAACCTGTCTTTGTTCCTCATTATTGTCTTCAATTCTCCCTCCGGACTGCTGTAGAAACCCCCTTCCATTTTGTCAAGGAACTTTTCCTTCACTTCTTTCATCCTTTCCAAAGTCTCTGAGAGGAATTCCTTATCACCAGTAACCTCGTAAAGATCTATCATCAGTGAAATATAGTAGGCATAATCCTCCAGCAGTGCTGTCACTCCCTTCGATCCATTCCTTACTGTCCTGTACAGTTTGCCTCCAGAGGAGAATGATTTCATCATCCTTCTCGACGTCTCAACTAAATCATCAATCCCCTTCATTTGCATTGAGATGGAATAGGAAATCATCGAAGATAGCAGCATAGCATTCCATGCGAGTATTGCCTTGTCATCCTTATTAGGGCTACCCCTCTCATTTCTCGCATTCAGGATGACGCTGTTCAGTTCCCTGAGCCCCCTTATTTTGTCCCTCGATACGTTGAACAGTTCCCTCCTCCTCAGCACTATCCTGTTCTCCATGTCCCTGTCGAAATAGTAGCTCTCCTCTATCCTCTTCCTCGTCTCGTCATCAAATTTTTCTTTCAATTCCTCGTCGGTCCAGGTGTAGTAAGATCCCTCGCTTCCCTTGAAATCTGCATCCAGACCGCTGTCGTAGAACCCATCCGGGTTCTTCATCTCCCTGTTCACAAATTCCACTATTTCCCCCGCAACCTCGAGGAATGAAAAGTCGCCAGAGAATCTGTAATACTGCGTGTAGGCCTGGATGGCCATGGCCTGATCGTACAGCATCTTCTCAAAATGAGGTATCTTCCATTCTGAGTCAGTTGAATAACGGTGCAGTCCGTATCCAACCTGATCGTATATGCCGCCGTTCCTCATGTTCCTCAGCGTCTTCTCGATAAGATATGAAAGACTCTTGATCTTCTTTGAATTCATGTACTTCAGCAGGAACATTATGTAGGGGAAGTTAGGGAATTTTGGTTGATCACCGAATCCTCCGTTCCTCCTGTCGTACATATTCTGCAAAATTTCCACAGAATCTTCGAAGCGGATATCCCCCTCCCCCTCCTTCTCTGGCGCAAGAGTTATTGAAGATACCTGGTCCGCTGCCTCTATGATCCTGCCCCTCTCAGACTTCCATATCTCTGATATGGCCTTGAGGATGCCCTCCATCCCTCCGTTCCCGTCAGTACCCCTCGCAGGCAGGTATGTGAAGACCTGGAAAGGCCTTCCATCCGGCATGGCTATTACGTTCAGCGGCCATCCGCCATTCCCGTTCATGATCTGGGAAACGTGCATGTAGAATGAATCTATGTCTGGCCTTTCTTCCCTGTCAATTACAACGGGGATGTAGTTCTCATTTATAATCCTGGATATTTCCTCGTCCCTGAACGATTCTTTCTGGATGACGTGGCACCAGTGGCACGTTGAATACCCTATGGTTATGAAGAGTGGCTTGTCCACCTTCTTTGCCATATCGAAGAGGCTATCGCTCCACAGGTTCCACTTCACCAGGTCATTCTTATGCTCTTCAAGATAGGGACTTCTACCGAAATTTTCCTCGCTTTTCATTGCTCCGGCATCTGATACAGTATATTAACAATTCTTTTGTTTGTTTACCTAATGACTGCCGAAATTGCAACGGTCATGAGAACAATACTTGAGCCATCGTGATTCTGTGAATTACTTCAATAGCCAATTCACTTCTGACATCGCCCATAATGATGGATGTGCGACGTTCATCACCAATCAAGAGCCTAACTTTGCATGTGGTCAATGGGTGGATTCAAATCCCAGGATTCAGACTTCACGTAAACGTGAATTTCTTCCTTGAATAGTCGAACAGGCGGATCCAGATCACGTAGCTGATGATTATTATGACAATGATCATGAAGATGTCTATGGCGTCAGTGAGCAGAAGGTTCCCGCTGGCAATTGACTGATCTATCATCTTCATCAGGCCAAATGAGACGGTATACGTTCCAGATGGCAGCTTCTGATACTCCCCCACCATCAATCCTGCCCAGTAACTCCCAATTGCAGACATGGACCCCGTGATAAGCGCTGGAATTATTGCGGGAATTGTGAGGTATCTCAGTTTCTTCATTCTGTTGAGCTTGAGTGTTGTTGCAACCATCTCAAAATCTGCAGGTATGGTCCTTGCGGCGCCGAAGACGTTGAAGAAAATATATGATGCCGCCGAGAGGTACGTTATGATGAGAACCTCTATGTTCAGAGAAATGTCGAATGAGAGGAATTTCATCAGGAAAGGCGTGAGATAAACGAGTATGAGCGGATAGAATATTGGAGCAGGAACTGAGTAGAGGACCTGCATTCCACTGTTCAGTATGTCCCCTTCCCTCCTTCTTTTACCTGCAATTATGGCAAGTGGTACCATGGTAGCGAGTGAAATGACATACACGATTACAATCCTCAAGAGGTCGTAAGCAGTTCCCACAGCCGCAGAAAGGAAGAATGAAGGTTTTATCACGTAAACAGAAAATGCAGCTGCGAACCCTGACTGGGCTATGAGATATATTGATACTGAGAGTATGAGTATCAACACGGAGCCAACAGTTATGTTGAGAGCGCGGGAAGATGACCTGAATCTCTTCGTCCTACCGGCAACGCTCGGAAGTTTGGATGCGATCTTGCCCACAGACGAGACGAAGCTAGTGAGAGACCCCGCGACCTGGCTGGTCCTCTGATAAACTGAGGACATCATCTCGTTCCTTCTCCTCATCTTTCTCTGCCCCTGTGCTCCTGTATCTGCTTCAAACGTGTAACGTTCAGTCATCCTTATCAGAGGGTTGATGATGTAGCGTGAATTGATTATGATCACTATCACCATGACGAGTATCATGATGAGAGTACCTGCAAGATCCTGGCGGCTTGCCAGTTCAACCGCAACCTGTCCTATACCGAAAACGTGGTAGTCCTGGGAACCCAATTGTATAACCTCTGAAAGAGTGATGTAGAACAGTCCGCTTGCGAAACTTGGCATGATGTTTGCAACTATCTTCTGATAGCTGGAGGGAAGGTAGAGATACCTGAACCTTTTCCAAAGGGACATCTTGAATGCGTATGTGGATTCAAGCAGCTCCTGCGGAATGTGTGTGACAGCCTGGTAAACGCCTATTATTATGTTCCATACGAGTGCAGTTATGATCAGCACGTCAACAGACAGTTCCGTCCCCACTGGTCCTCCAATGTCCTTCAGAAAAAAGACCAGCACTATTGGGAAGAAGGAGATGACGGGAATTGCCTCAAGTACATCAACGATGGGTATCAGTATCAATTCCGCTACCCTGACCCTCGCGGCAAGTATTCCCACGATAACTGCTATGAAAATGGAAATACCCATGAGAATCCACAATCTTAGGAATGTGACACCTGTTGCCTCAAGTATGAGAAGTATGAGGGCGAAACTTACCATGACTCCCAACACAATCAAACGTGCGTAGAAATCCTTTTCCTAAGCTAATACGTTTTAACGGGAGAGATTTCTTAGAAGTGAAGATGAAAAATTCCATCATCGGTCCATTCCCAGCCGTCCCAGCCCACTCCTCTGGTCCTGTAATGACGGGTAAGTAGTTCTATGTCAGGCAAGACTATATAATATCATTGCCTTTGGCATTGATGGATTTACTGGAACTGAAAGGTATAGGAGTTGAATATGACTCCAACGGAAAGAAGCTTCTTTCACTCAGTAACGTATCTTTCTCCATCCAGAGCAACCAGTTTGTGTCCATAATTGGCCCATCAGGTTGCGGAAAATCCACAATAATCAAGATTCTCCTTGGGCTCCTGAAACCGTCGGCTGGTTCCATCACCCTTGGAGGGAAACCGTTTGACGCATCTAACCTGAAGTTCTCAGTCGTGTTCCAGAATCCAGCCCTGTTTCCTTGGCTTGACGTGCTGAAGAACGTGGAAATCGCGCTGGAGGCAATAACGGATGACGAGAAATACATCAGGGAAACAGCAGAGAAATTCATAAAGATTGTTGGAATAGATGGTTTTGAGGAAGCGTACCCGAGGGAACTTTCTGGCGGCATGAAGCAGAGGGTATCGATAGCAAGGGCACTTGCAACAGGGCCTGATCTGCTGTTGCTGGATGAACCATTTGCAGCGCTCGACGTGTTCTCCGCACAGGCACTGAGGGAAGAGCTCCTTGACCTATGGGAATCACCCGACCTTCCCCCGGATACTGTTTTCATGGTGACGCACAATGTGGACGAGGCAGTGCAGATGAGCGACAAGATAATAGTGCTCAGCCCCAGGCCAGGAAGGGTTCTGGGGGAGATAAAGGTCGAGCTGCCAAGGCCAAGAAACACAAGGAGTGAAGAATTCTACTCCGTAGTTGACTCAGTCGTAAAACTGATGTCGTCCGACTAGCCCTGGTAGACCAGCAGGCCAACGTCCCTGTCAAATGTAAATAGCTTTGTGTACCTTCCCCAGTTCAGCACAATCTTGAATGTATCGTCGTGCTCGCCTGCAGGGAATATCTCGCCAAGATACTTTTCAACTTCCTCGCTCTGAATCTCCTTAGCGCCGCGGGACTTGAAGTAGTTTATCAGCGAATGAAATGGTTCAACTTCCTTCACAAGCTCCTTCAGCTGCTTCTTTCTCTCCTCTGTGTTCGACTGAAGGAATTTCTTTCCAACTTCAGTGAGAGTTGCATCACCATTCGATACCTTGATCAGATTGAGGCTCTCTGCATCATCAAGAAGATTCATCAGCGTCGTCCTCTCTTCGTCCAGCGAATCGTCCAGCTTTGCTATGTCCGTCGATTTGCCTATGTCTTCCAGTATCTCCAGTAATCCTATCAAACTGTTCGGGCCAACGGTCTCAAGACGATGCATATGTCGATTCAATAAACATTATAATACCAAGTTTAAAAACATAATGATTGCATCAGTTTAACTACTTTCTTCCCTTTTGCACAAGTGGTTCAAGGGAAAACTGCTTGATAGTATAGTTCCTCGGTGAAGAAAATGGCCTGAATTCCTTCCCGTTTCCTGTGAAGAACTTGCTGAAGAATTCTACGTAAATCAGCCTTGCACCCTGTATTCCAGGTTCGAAGATAGCTATGACAAGATTCAGCATCTGGCCTACGATAAGTATTACGAATCCAAATATGATAAGCCCGATGGAATGTTTCAGCGTACCGAGGAATATATCGTCGAACACAAGGGCCAATATGACTGATGACAGGAGTATGCCGACAAGCCTGGTATAGGAGAGGATGTGGCTGATGATTGTCGTGACCTCCAGCATGGCCTGGACCTTCTCAGAGTAAAGTACGATTCCAAGTCCAGCGGCAAGCATCGGGAATGCGATCAGGGCAAAGATGTTCGTCGACGGGTTGAGGCTCTGCCTCTTCAGTACCTCGAGTCCTATGATGACGATTGAATACGCTAGCAGGAGCCAGCCTATCTTCCCTATGGCTTCCTTTGTTCTACCGTGGATATAATTTATCACGAATCCAAATATGAGACCCACGCTCACCATTGCCACCCCAACGTACCCGGACATCAGGAGAAGCAACTTCAGGCCGGCTGGCTGGAGAACAGCAAAGTGTGGATAATTGAAATTGAATCCAAAATAATTATCAAACAGTACGCCTATGGCAATTGCTATGATTGAGCCGGGTATCATCGCCTTTGCAACTATCTTGAGGCTTCTCCTGCTCATCATGCTGAGCACGAATCTTCCGATGAACTTTGGCATCCTCGATTTCTTTGGGGGGTGATCCACCCTCCTGATGATCCAGAGTGATAGCAGCAGTATTGTTAACCCATACCCCACATCACCTATCATGAATCCGAAGAATATCGGGAATATCAGCGCAAATACGAGTGTTGGGTCAAACTCCACCGACTGGGGGAGGGAATAGAAGCGGATGAAAAACTCGAACAGCCTTATCCTCTTGGGATTTTTCAGCGCTGTCGGCGGAATCTCTTCCGTTTTCACCTTCTCAACTATTATCTCGTCCTTTGTCACTGATGACAGGACACTATTCATCTGATCGAAATTCATGGCTGGAACCCAGCCCTCCAGGACAACGGCTCTCTCAGTCCCGAATAACTTTGACGACACATCGATCTTCTTCAGTTCAATGTCCAGCTGTTCCCTTATTGCTGCCACAGTGCTGAAGTTCCTGTCTGATATTTTACCAAGATCAGCCCTGATCTCTTCTATCAGCTTCACGGTTTCCGCCAGTTTCTCTTTCAGCCTGGAAAGAACAGTTTGAACATCGCCGCTTTCGTTTGGTACGGGGAGGATGTCAATCTTCTCGTTCTTCACGATATCAGCAAATTGAGACTCCGAATACTTCGGGATTACGGCAAGGATGTAATCGCCTCCGCCGACCAGCATTGAATCCTTTATTGCCTTCAGTTTCACAGTGACGTTTGCATCGTTCTTTACCAGGTAGGATGTGAGACTGCTCCCGCTGAGCAGTGATAAATCTCCCTTGTAGAATGTCATTTTGTCCAGGACGGATACCTCTTCCTGTATCAGTTTCTGGTTGGACAGGGCCTCGCTTTCCCTTTCCCTCAGGCCCCTCACCTGATCGAAGATACCAATGCTCTCAGCTGCAGCCACCAGTTCCCTGATGTCCCTGAAGAGCATCTTCTCCTCAACTTCCCTAGGAACCATGGATGATTCCAGGCCCCTGATCTTCCTCGAGAGATCGCTGAGTTTTGCATACGACTCACCTGCAGGCAGTGGTTTTATCATGTCAGAAGTGATGGAAACAGGCTCAATCTGTATAATTCCCATGTCGTGGAGTGCGGAGAGTACCACCTCTTCGTTTGACTTTGTCGAAATGATCCTCACTCTCAGCATCTTCACGGGCGTTAGCATATCTTTACCTCATTCTAGTATTGTATTCATCATCTTGTCCAGCACTTCCTTGGAAACCTGCCTCTTCAGCTTGCCTATCTCCTCATCGAATTTCCTCTCTATCTCCTTTGCATCCTTTGAAGCAGCTTCTCTCTCTGCGTTCATCTTTTCTTCGTATTCCTTCCTTGCAGCTTCCTCGGCTTCCCTTAGTATTTCCTTCTTCCTTTCCTGTGCTTCCTTCACTATTCTCTTTGCTTCGTCTGCTGCCCTAGCAAGCCTTTCCTGGCTCTCCTTTTCCTTCTCCTTTATAGCTTTCAGCGTATCCAGATCCGCAGTCACAATATCACCTTCAGAATGATGTAAACCGCTACCATGAGGATGGCAAGATTCACTGCCACTATCACCCTCGTGGCAAGGAAGAACTTCCTCTGGGATGGGTTGGCGAACCTATACAGCCTCCTCACCCCTTTCCTCCATCTTTCCCTTAATTATCTTGAGTGTGATGAACGTCTCCCTATCTATCTCATCCAGCCTCATCTTGATGTAGCTGGCCGTTTCCGTGAGCCTCGGAATGAGAACGTTCTCTATGGAATTTGTTCTCCTTTTCGTTTTGTCAATTTCAATGAGCAGTTTCCTCATTGCAATCTCCTTCTCGGCTATCATCATCAGATAGTTCAGGAGATCCTTGAAACTCCTCCTCGTTTCCATCAGGGAAGTGGGCAGGGAAATGTTCTCATAGAGTTCGTTCATGAAAGAATCCTCCCTTGTCATTGCTACCTCAGGGATCCTGACTCCCATCACGTTCTTTGCCGCTATGTCGACCTTCAGGTGCGGCTGGAAGAATGCCGTGTTCTCGATCTCAAGTTTTCCTGCCATGATTTCGGAGAGCCTCTCGCTCTCCATTGCCTCTTCTATGCTCTTCGTCACATCTTCCCTCATCCCCTTCACCTCCTTTGCGACCTTGAAGAATTCCATGATCAGTGAGGAACGCTTGAGTTTCAGTAGGTCCAGCCCCCTCTTCGCAAGCCTTATCCTCCCCCTCGTTTTGAGGAGTTCCATCCTCGTTGGTCTTATATCTGAAATCTCCAACTCATTTCCCCCATTTACCATACTTCTGGATGTATTCCCTCTTCACCCTGTTCATCTCCATTTCTGGGAGGCTTGCCAGTAGTTCCCAGCCCTTGTCCAGCGTTGTCTCCACTGCCCTGTCCTCATTGTACCCCTGGTTGACGAAATTTGCCTCGAATTGGTTGGCGAACTCCAGGTACGTCCTGTCATCCTTCCCCAGCGCTTCCATCCCAACGATTGAGCTGAGACTCTTGAGGTCAGTACCACGGCCGTACGCAGAATAAAGCTGGTCGGCGACGCCACGGTGGTCCTCCCTCGTTCTTCCCTTCCCGATCCCCTGGTTCATCAGCCTTGATAGGGAGGGTAGGACGTTTATGGGCGGATATATGCCTCTCCTGTGCAGTTCCCTGCTAACGAATATCTGCCCCTCCGTTATGTACCCCGTAAGGTCTGGAATAGGATGCGTCATGTCGTCTGATGGCATTGAAAGGATTGGTAACTGCGTAATGGATCCATTCCTCCCCTTTATCTTCCCCGCTCTTTCATAAATGGTTGAAAGGTCTGTGTAAAGGTAGCCGGGATATCCCCTTCTACCGGGGACCTCCTCTCTTGCTGCAGAAATTTCTCTCAGGGCTTCAGCATAATTCGTCATGTCAGTCAGTATGACAAGGACGTGCATCTCCCTCTCATACGCAAGGTATTCCGCCGCAGTCAGCGCAACCCTTGGAAGTATCGTCCTTTCCATTGATGGGTCAGAAGCGAGATTGAGGAAAAGCACTGACCTCATCAGTGCACCCGTGCTCCTGAACTCGTCTATGAAGAAGTTCGCTTCCTCAGATGTTATCCCCATGGCTGCGAAAACTATGGAAAAACCTTCAGATGAGCTCAGCACTTTCGCCTGTCTTGCAATCTGAGCTGCAAGCCTGTTGTGCGGAAGTCCAGATCCCGAGAACAGCGGCAATTTCTGTCCCCTGACGAGCGTGTTCATGCCGTCTATTGTGGAAATACCCGTCTGGATGAATTCAGAAGGTTCCTCCCTTGAATATGGATTTATTGCATTGCCTACGATCTCCACTTTCTCTTCAGAAATTATGTTACCCATCCCGTCCCTTGGCTCACCGAGTCCGTTGAATACCCTTCCTATCATCTCGTCCGATACGGGTATCCTTGCGATATCCCCTGTGAATCTGACGGATGTGTTATCAACGTCAAGTCCAGTGGTCGGGCCGAATATCTGCACTATCGCAATGCCCTTTCTTGCCTCAAGCACCTGCCCTGTCCTTCTTTCACCGTTTGAGAGCGTTATTTCAACCATTTCGGCGTATCCTACGTTCTCCACTCTCTCAACGAATAGCAGCGGTCCCGCTATCTTCGAAACTGTCTTGTACCTTATATCAGAACTCATATTTTGTCAGCCCTCCCCTTTATTTCATCCTCCATAAGCTTGGACAGGGAAGCGAAATACTGCTCAACCTCTCCCTCCTTAACCTCCTTGAACCTTGAAAGCTTCTCCCTGAAGGAAAGTGTATTCAGGTCTGAAACAGCAGCGCCTTTTGATACTGCATACTTTTCAAGCTGGTCCATCTGCAGTATTGATTTCAGGATGAGGAACTGCTTCCTGAGGGAACAGTAGGTATCAACATCGTCAAATGCACTCTGCTGCAGGAAATATTCCCTTATGGCCCTTGCAACATCAAGTACCTCCTTCTCATTTTCTGGCAGAGCATCATAACCGACCAGCTGTGCAACCTCCTGCAGTTCGCTCTCCTCCTGGAGTATCTCCATGCTTCTCAGGTACTGAGTATGCCATTCCTGTGAAACGTTCTTTTCAAACCATTTCCTCACTTCCTCGGAGTAAAGTGAATAACTGGTCAGCCAGTTCACCGACGGGAAGTGCCTCCTCTGTGCGAGTGATGCATCCAGCCCCCAGAAAACCCTAGTGACCCTGAGCGTGTTCTGTGAAACGGGTTCGGAAATATCCCCACCTGGCGGTGATACTGCCCCTATTATCGTTACCGATCCTGTTCTTTCCTTCTGCCCCAGCACTACTGAATTACCCGCCCTTTCGTAGAATTCAGCAACCCTTCTCCCGAGATAAGCCGGATACCCCTCTTCTCCGGGCATCTCTTCAAGTCTACCTGATATCTCCCTCAGCGCTTCCGCCCATCTTGATGTGCTGTCGGCCATGAGGGCAACGTTATAACCCATGTCCCTGAAGTATTCTGCCATTGTGACTCCTGTGTAGATGCTAGCCTCCCTTGCAGCCACAGGCATGTTTGAAGTGTTTGCTATCAATATTGTTCTTTCCATGAGCGGTTTCCCAGTCTTCGGGTCTGTCAGTTCTGGGAAGGTCGTGAGAATCTCAGTCATCTCATTTCCCCTTTCACCGCATCCTACGTAAATGACAACCTCAGAATCTGCCCATTTTGCCAGCTGGTGCTGAACGACAGTGTTGTGAAGCACTATCCCGCCATAGCCACCTATGAAATTTTGTCCATAATCAGGCACTGAAACATCATAAACAGTGAATGGTCCATCCTCTACTTCTATACTGGTTATCTCATCAGAATACACGTAATTAGAGGCATTTGCTATTGTTCCTAATCTTTCAGATATTGAAGCTCCCACGTCTTCTTCTACAATTTGCATAAAATTTGAGAAAGTGTTCATGCTCATATGTTCATTGTTGCCTATGTAATTGAAAATTTCAATTCCGTTATCGAGCAGTTTAGAATAAGATGTTCTTCTGTACATCTCTGACAAAAACTCCCTTGACGCAGGGACAATGTTAAGGGAGTCAAATGAACGCTTCTTAGAAGCAACATATTCCTGTATGGAAGAAATCTTCCCGTGTTCTCCATGTATTGCATTATAAAAGAGCTCTAAATTGCTCTTGCTTCTGATGTAAATTCTATGATATACTCTCTCATTAATTTCCCTCTTACCGAAGGTATGAATTATGCCAAGTCTAGTCAATAGATACGATAGTTGGGTCTTTAGACGCTCACTTGCAGTTGAAAGCTCAACCGTCCCATCATAGAATGACCCATCTCCAATGAAATATGCCTGTAGAAATGCATTTAGGGTTTCTTGGCTAGATGATAAGATTAGATTTGGAATCTGCTTCACCGTGGCTGTTCTACCAGCTCCAATGACATCTAGGAAATTTACTAGTACCCTGCTGTGTATCAGTACATTGGGAGTTTTATTGCTCTGAATCTCCATCTTTGCATCTAGACCAAAAAGATCCTTTGACAACTTGATAAATCTTTCGAGTAAACTGCTTTCTGAATTAGTGAATACAACTGTTCCATCGCCTCTAATGTAACCTTCTGAAACATAATAACCAATGAATTCAGCCAGCTCGTTGCTTACCTTTTTGGGGAGTGTAGCGAGGCTGCTTCTTCTTTCACCTACTAGGAATTTGGGCCACGGGAGCGGCTTTCCCATCTTTTCATATACCACTTTTACCCATTCGAGTTTCGGTCTGATAGCTTTAGACTTTCTTGTCAACCCATATATAGCATATTTTGGAATGTCTATCTTGATTTTCCTTGAGGATGCTAACCTGAGCAACTCCGCAATTTCACTTCTTATGTTATCATCATCAACTCTTAACGATGAAAGTTCATACGGATTGATTTCTTGGTCATTGCCATTAATGGAAACCTTTTTTGCGGACAGTATGTAATTTCCGATTGAAAGGTCCTTAGCCATTGTTTCTTCTATCTGGCCTCTCCCGTTTACTTTGAACAACTTGTGGACAGGGGTAACCCTTACTTCCCTTCCGGTTCGAGTTTTGACCTTTATCACGGTGTCACTCTTTCCTCTATAAATAATATTTGATTTGCTCTTGGCAATTCTATTCTCATTCAAGGAGAATAACTGAATGGAATCAGGAAGTTCAAGATATTCACCTCCATCCTCTTGTCTTTTTATGGATATATTTTCGTATTTTTTAAAGAGTTCTTCTATCTTTACTATAGAGCCATTTCCGAGCAGAACTGGGGTGTCTCCAGTGACGCATTTACCCGACCCAAATGGACCAGGTACTGCAACCGTCCCGCCTTTTGCAACGGGGAAGAATGTGTCAATGACCCTTTGTCCAGTGATCAGGGGAATCTCCGGTGGCAGTTTCCTGACGACAGGTCTTGGCGACCTGACAGGCCAGTACTGCCCCATTGAAACTTCCCTGGGGCCTGACTTGGATGATAGATGCGCAACCGTCTCAGTTGGACCGAACTCTCCCTCTGATATGTCCGTGATCACTCCCTCCATCCCTGGTGGGACCATGACTCTGTGTTCTATTATCGACGTTTCCTGTACCGTCCCCACCACATCACCCGCAGTCACGCTTTCCCCCTTCTTTACCGATGGGACGAATTTCCACTTCTTCTTCATGTCCACCGGATCGGGGTAAAGACCTCTCTTTATGAAATCACCCGTTTGAGCCCTTATGACATCCAGAGGTCTCTGGATTCCGTCGTAAATTGACTTCAATACTCCAGGTGCAAGAAGAACTGAGAGTGGCCTGAGGGACGATTCCACCTTGTCACCTGGCTTTATGCCGCTGGTATCCTCGTAGACCTGGATGGTTGACTTGTTACCCTCCATCTTTATTATCTCGCCAACGAGTCCCATCTCGCCCACTCTCACAACATCGTACATCTTGGCACCCTCAACATCATCGCCGATCACAACCGGCCCCGCAACTCTCAATATCTTTCCCATTCAAATTCCTCCTAAATCTATCTTAATTCCAAGAACCCTTCTTGCCAGATCAGAAATTCCCTCTTCCTCTCCCGTGGCCTTCACAGGCACGAAAACGACAAGCGGAGATACGGATGTGCTGACCATTGCGAAGAACTTCCTGTCCAGGCTGCTCGCAAACGTGTTGGAAACGAGTATTAGACCGTATCTTCCTGAATAGTAGAGTTCCTTCAGCACATCAGGGAAGGTCTTCTCATCAGAAACAAATACGTCTTCTATGCCCACAAGCTTGAACCCTATGGATAGTTCCCTCTCACCTATGAAAGCAATCTTTCCGAACTTCTTCTTGTCATCCATCATCTTCACCCGAGGTTCATTGTCGTCATCTTGATCGTCTCTTCATTTATGCCGTAGTACCTGCTGAACACCAGGTTCCTGACGTCCTTCCATTCAGCCTCAGCCCTCATCAGGAATGCTATTATGTTGTTTAAGGAAAGGGATGACATCTCAAGAGTGGATATGAACTCCC
Source organism: Thermoplasmata archaeon (assembly GCA_049965815.1). Lineage (GTDB taxonomy): Archaea > Thermoplasmatota > Thermoplasmata > Thermoplasmatales. The sequence continues at coordinate 18,720 of JBMFVV010000005.1, forward strand.
AGTAGAGGTTGCTGTTCAGCTGCCCCTCCAGTCCTACGAGAGAACCCCTTCTCTTGTAGAAGTCAAGTCCCTTGGAAAGGTCGCTGTACCCCTTCAGCTTCTGTACCGCTTCTTCCACGGAACCGCTTTTTAGGAGGTCATCCGTTGCCTGTGGAGACAGGCTCCCGCCGGAAATGACGTAATTTGAAATGTTATCGGTGGAAGAATACTCTATGCTCTTCAGTATGGTCATTATGTTCTTCACGTCTATCGTCTTCTTGATCAGCCTGTATATAGGTCCCTCGGTCCCAGAATAAAACCTGAACTTCTCCTTCATCATGTCGTAGTAATATAGGTCCAGTGATAGGAGAAGGGTGGAAATGTTGTTTGATTTCCTGTAATCATCAAGGTACGACAGCAGCACCTTTCCGTACCCGAACTTCAGAAGGTATGAAACTATGTCCTCTATCCCGTCCATTGAGAGTATGTTCCTGTAATCATTGTTGTCAAGTAGACCGGCAAACATTCCCAGCGGAGCATTGTTCTCCGAAATCAGGTGCTTCTCCGTCTCATCCAGCTTAAGGTTCAGGTTCTTTGAGATCAGGATGGTCTTGATGTTGTGCAGGTCCCATTTTATCAGATAAGATACTATGAGATCCTTGCCGTTCTGCGGAGTCACTGAAAGGGAATACTTGTTTATCCGCGATAGGTGATTGTTGTTCGATGCCTCAAGCAGATCTATGCCCTGGTAATTTGAAGAGTTTGATGAAAAATCGTCCCCGTACCCCCTGTCACCTAGATAGGATATGAAATCTGCCGGAGTGGATAGTCGGAGCATCTCCTCATAGTCGCTCCTCTTCAGGAACTGTGTTTTTGTGACCTTGAGACTTCCGTACGGGAGGCCATATGCGTTGAGCAAATAATCACCTGATCGAATCCCTGGCTATTTTCAGAATCTTCTCTCTCTTGCTCCTCAGAATCTCCGTGAATGTCAGGTCGACCATGACCTTTCCGTCTGCAGATGTTACAACAACTCCACCTAGTTCGTCCATCCCCTTCTGGATCATCGTTATGGGAAGGCCCATTTCTTTGAATTTTTGGATATCCCTGGGATCGACATATGCAATGGATCCTGGTCCCAAAGCCCTGTGAGCATCTTCTATCTTCCTCATCAGGAAATCGTAATACCTAGATGATCCCCTGAATCCTGAAATGCCTTCGGTGAGTTTTGAAAGATAATCGTTTTCAATCTCCTCAATGGACCTCTCAAGTTTCATCCTTCCCTCCAGGGTGGATGAGGATATCATCCTCTTTCTCAGGGCATCTGCATCCTCAGCAGCTTTCTTGCTGAAAGAGGAAGAGATTGCCTCGACTTCCTTCTGTGCCTCTGAAAGAATTTTCTCCGCCTCTTTTTTACCTTCAGAAGTCAGAGTATCCTCTTCCTTAAGGGTCTCCGTTTCTATTCTCTTGAGGATCTCGTCTAGCGACATATGTTCACAGTATGCCGAGCAGCAGGATCAATCCCAGGACAAATCCGATTATCCACAGGGTCTCAGGTATAACGAAAAAGAACAGAACTTGACCGAATTTTTCCGGTTTTTCTGCTATGACCCCCATACCTGAAGCACCTATACCGCTTTGTGCCATACCTGTACCTATGAGGCCGCCAGCCATCACAATTGACGCGGCGATGGCAAGAAGTGCATCAGTCGTAGTAACTACAACCATTGATATCGACACTGCATAATCGAGAGAATAAAAGTATTTTGCAGATTTATGTGCAGTGAAAGATTCGCCATTGCAAAAAGGCGTTGTCAAATCAGGATAAGTTGAAATATGCGGAGAAATTTTCTTGTTCACAGCGAGTGTAGTGTAGCGGTAGCACAAAAGCTTCCCAAGCTTTTAACCCGGGTCCGAATCCCGGCACTCGCATTTTAAATGCTTCAAGAAATCCCATTTCTGATGTGAAATATAGCAACGGAAAGCGTGAGAAAATTGAAGGTGCAATTGATTCCATAATTTGACGTGAAGCATATTTACAGCCAACCATTTTCGCGTGACAAATCAGTACAAGCATTAATATAATGACGCAATGAAGATTTTCGTGTTCAGTGACTCCCAGGAGAAGATAGATGCTTCATTCAGGTTTCTGCTCATTTCCCGGTCTGCGAGGAGCATCTCCCTCATCTTCGTCACGCTAGCATTCTCTCTTTACCTGAGTAAACTGGGTTACGGCGTGGTGTTCATTGGACTGATATTCATACCGATCATACTGTTCAACATGGTCTTCTCCCTCATCCTTGGGGTCCTGGGGGACAGGATAGGATACGGCAAGGCGCTGATCGTTGGAGAGGTTCTTCCCCTGATAGGACTGGCAGGTCTTGCAGCCTCCACTAACATCTACGTAATTGCAACATCTGCAATCATAACGGGCATAACTGGAACAGCTGGAGGAATGAGGGGGGCGTTTTCTCCTGGAACAACAGCTTTCGTCGCAAGCAACTGGCCTGACGAAATCAACAGGGTACACAGAATTGCAAGGATGAGCGTGGTTGCTTCCCTTTCTTCAATAGTGGGCAGCCTCTTCCTTGTTTCGCATGGATATCTCACCCCGTACTTCGGGACGATAGGCACGTTCCGTTTCTTATTTGGAATTTCGTTCGTCATCCTTCTCGTATCATTCGTATCCCTGCTATTCCTGAAGGAGAGGAAGAGGCCAAAGAAGACAAGCATGGTGATGAAGAGGGAGAGTCTTTCCTATCTCCTCAGGGTACTCTGGCCAAACCTGATAAACGGTGCAGCTATAGGAATGTTCTCCCCCCTCCTGCCGCTATGGTTTGAGCTGAGGTTCCACATATCCGTATCGGCAGTAGGTGACGTTTTCACCATCGCATATGCTGCTACGGCTCTGGGTTCATACATATCTGGCCGGTATCTCAACTCCGTAAGCATTAGGGCGATAACTGTTTCTTCCGTCACCAGACTGTTCCAGGGTCTGATTCTTGTGTTGATGGCCTTCTCCCCCTTGGGAATAATAGCTTTCGGCCTTTACACGGTCAGGAGTGCTGTCGCCGGGATGGGGACGCCCATGAGGACTGCAATAAATGTCAGGGGAATTGGGAACGAAGACTACGGTACTGCATCCAGCCTGCAGGGCGTAGCTACCAGAGCCTCACAGAGCACGTCAGGTCTCTCAGGATACCTTATGGACGCATACCTCCCTTCAACACTCTTCATAGGGGGTGCCCTCCAGATGATAGGTGGGGTGGTATACTACAGCGTCATAAGGAGCTGGGAGAAGCAGCGTGATGCTGTTGACGATAAGGGAAATAAGGGCGGAATTCCACCGTCTGAAAAATAGTGAAATGAGAAGAGAAGCATTTCATGTTCGTCAACACAAAAAACTTTTAATTTGAAGTTACATAAATTAGCAATGTCAGACGAAGTAATTGCAACATCAACCATACCGAAGATCGGAGAGATTGCACCAGAATTTCAGGCAAATTCTTCAAAGGGGCCGATATCCCTCAGGGATTTCAGGGGAAAGTGGGTGATACTTTTCTCTCACCCTGCGGACTTCACACCAGTATGCACGACGGAATTCATTGAATTCGCAAAGAAGTACGATGAGTTCGAGAAGAGGAATGCACAGCTCATAGGGTTGAGCATAGATTCTGTATATTCGCACATAGCTTGGCTGCTGCAGATGGAGAAGATGTACGGAGTCGAAGTGAAGTTTCCCGTGATAGCTGACCTGGACATGAACGTTTCACACCTCTACGGACTCATACACGAGCATTCAAGCAAAACAAGCACTGTGAGGGCTGTCTTCTTCATTGACCCTGAAGGGGTGGTGAGAGCACTCATCTACTACCCGGCAAGCACTGGCAGGAACATAGACGAGATACTGAGGGTTCTCGATTCACTGACGTATGCGGATTCGTTCATCATAGCAACGCCGGCCAACTGGAAGGTGGGGGATGACGTGATAGTTCCTCAACCCGCAACACTTCAGGCGGCAAAGGACAGGCTGAAGGACAAGAATCTCAACGTCAAGGACTGGTTCCTCGCAATAAAGAAGTCTCCGAAGTGATCTTCTAATTTTATTATTCTTTATTTTTACCTGCAAAGACAATGAGATACAGTAATATGTGTTTTCATATTCACAGATGATCATGGCAGAAAACAATCCGCACGTGAGAAGATTTCATGGAAGAAGGCCATTCGACATTAACGATGAGGCCGTGGTGGACTTTCTCGATATCAGGAAGGGGATGAAAGTGCTGGACGTTGGAGGAGCAGACGGATACTATTCTGTGAAGATTGCAGCGAGGGGTGCGGACGTGACGCTCATAGATGCTCACGACTACAATTTCAAAGAACTGAATAAGGCAGGGATCAAGACGATAGTGAAGGATTTCTGCAGCTTCAATGACAGTAAGTTCGACCTTTTATTCATGGCACATGTTTACCATGACCTCTTTTACCTTTGCGATGGAAGAACACTGGAAAACATCTCCAAGATCACAAGGAGATACGTAGCAAACCTTGATTTCACGAAGGAGGATTTTGGGTTCGGTCCGCCTGTCAGCATAAGGCTGGATAAGGGAGAGGTGGTGGAGCACATGAAATCAATAGGATTCAGGCTGAAGAAGGATATGGATATACCTTATCACTATGTGCAGCTGTTCGAGAGGGAATGATCTTCAATACTTAATCCGCTCCCATGGGTCTTCATGAAAGAACGACAAGAGTTATACCCAAACGGATTGGAAAGATTAAATACTCGCTATAAATATTAAAAAGATACAATATGGAGACTGACGTCACCAATCTCATTGGGCTTGAAATTTTCAGCGACAAGGGTTACAGGCTGGGCAGTGTTAACGACGTTATTGTCGATTTTGATTCCCAAACAATTTATGGGCTGTACGTGGAAAGAACTAACGACGGACTGGTCGAAGATGGCGTTTCCGTACTGGTCCCATACAGGTGGGTAAGGGCGGTAGGGGATGTCATAATCCTCAAGAGATTCCCCACATTCGTATCTGTTTCAACAACAGAATAAGCATCAATTTTTCTTCGTTCATTGCTGCTTCTGTACTTGGGAGTTCACGGATGAGTGAAGTAGCCGACTCTATCGTTCAATATATTCACGTAACCGTACCTCTCGAACTGGTGAACAGTATTGATATAGTTGAGCGCATCCTTCTCCAGCAGTCCACTGTCTGTTGAGCCATCAGGTTTCAGGATTTGGAATGGAATTCCGTTCCCTGAAAGCCAGTGGATGATCGGTACCTTACCCAGGGGCCGATTGGTATTCCATTTCTGCACGTCCTCGTTTATGCTCTCACCCAGATATTCTATCCTTTTACCATCTATCTTGAAGTACCCGAGGTCCTTCAGCCGCACAAGTTCTCCGTTGAACTTCTGGAAATCCTGTGAAGCTACGACTATCTCCCCTTTGCGGACTTCGTAATGCCTCTTCTTCTGGTCATCTGATTTACCTGCCTGCGGGAAGAGTGGAATGTCAGCAGTCAGCACTCCATCGAAATCAAATTCCAGGGATACGGGATCGTTTATGAAGAAGTGCCTTGGAGACCTTCCATCAATGATCTTCCTGTTGAATGAATAGAATATCTCCCAGGAGAACGTTGTGTCAACGCTTCCAATCCCGGACTCTATGTAATATTTCCTTATGGCAAGTGGATCGAAACCCCTCTTCTTCAGCGCCAGCAGCGTTCCCAGCTTAGGGTCGTCCCATCCTGAATATTCCCCATTCCTTATACCCTTCTTTATCAGGGACGTTTTGAGTATCGCGTGCTCTATGGATACCTTGCCGTAGTGAAGGTAGTAAGGCATCTTCCAGTTCCTGTAACTGAATATGTACTTCTGCTTCTCAGTATTCGCAGTATGGTCCTTCCCCCTTATAACGTGCGTGAGCCCCAGGTAGTGGTCGTCAACTGCAACAGAGAAATTCATCATGGGATATGCCTTGTACTTGTCACCCTCCAGCGGATGTGGGGTGTCAACTATCCTGAACGCTATGAAGTCCCTGATCGCAGGATTGGGGTGATTTAGGTCTGTTTTCACTACCGCATAGACCTCCCCCTTCTCATACTCACCAGCGACCATCTTAGTCCATCTCTCAAGGTTCTCCTCTGGGGGGTCGTCCCTCTCCCTGATCGGCATTCCCATCTGCTTCTTTGCCTTGAACTCCTCTGTGGGTGTGGTTGCGACGTACGCCTTGCCCATCTCTATGAGCTTTTCCATCTCATCGTAATATATGTTGAATCTCTTTGATTGTATCACCAGATCAGTGAAATTCACCTCTAGCCATCGAAGGTCGTCCTGTATCATCTGGTAAGCATCCAGTTCAATGTTCGCAGGATTTGTGTCCTCTATCCTCAGTATCAGCTTCCCTCCGTACCTCCTGAAGTATTCGTCGTTGAGAATGGACATCCTAGCATGGCCGATATGAAGGGGTCCTGATGGTGAGGGGGCAAGCCTCATGACAACACCATCCTTTCCGATGTCTGGAAGATCAGGAAGTTTCTTCTCCTCTTCCTTCTGTGTAGTCACAAGCAGTTCAGGGAAGTCCCTCTGTACTATGTTCTTCATCTCCTCCTTCGTAAGGGAATTGACTTCATCCACCACTTCCCTTATCATTGGAATAAGGGACTTGAGGTTCTTGCGTTCCTGGGGGAACAGACCGACTGTCTTGGAAACTACAGAGTTGAAGTCAGCCTTCCCATCATGCTCAAGCGCGTTGAAACACGCTATTGCCCTTATCTTTTCTCTCACGTATGTTCTCCTCCATCTTCTTCTTCAGCTCTTCTATCCCCTCACCAGTTGCACATGAAATCTTGATGTTGTCGCTGTCCGTCTTTTCCACATCAACCTTGTTTTCAACAATGAGAACGTTCTTCCCAAGATCCTTCAGGGAATCACAGAGCTTCTTCTGCTCTTCAAGCCTGTAGCCGCACTCCTCTGATGGGTCCATCATGCACACAACGAGATTCCCAATATTCTCTATCGCAGCAAGGGCGACGCGCTCTATGGTGTTGTGGTTCTTCCTGTTCAATAGACCCGGCACGTCGAGAACCTCATATATGCTCGTTCCCATCTTCATCATTCCAACATTAATGCTCTTTGTAGTGAAAGGGTAGTCGGCGATTTCAGGCGTGAGGTTTGTTAGCTTGGATATGAGTGAAGACTTTCCCACGTTCGGGAAACCGGCTATGATGATTATCTTCATCTCCCTGCTCACCTGCGGCACCTTCTTCAGCGCCTCCCTGGCTTCCCTGAGGAATGAGAGCGATTCATCCATGTCCTCTATGACGGATGAAAATCTTCCGTAAAAGGAAGACCTGAATCTCGCTATCACAGTCATATTGGGCGCCTTCTTTATCCCCCTTATGGAATTTGTTGCAAGTTCTGTTATCTTTGTCCTTGCCCACCTGAGATTGTTGAGCGATCTCTCATATTCCCTGCCGTTGACCATTATGAACAGGACATCTCTCTCGAACTGGTCCAGGTCATCGAATTTTGGGAAACCATCGTACACCCTCCCCAGTGCCTTCTTGGCAGTCGCCTCCATGAGCTTTATCTTCTGTATGGAAACGGACTTCAGCTTGTTCAGGAAGCTTGGAAGGTATATGTTCTGTACCTTGTTCACTCCCTTGAAGCTCCTCTCTATTATCTCCTTGGAATCCGGGACTGTTGGAATCCTTTCTGGTATCACAGCATGACCTCTTGTATGTCCAGTTCACCCATAACGACAGGCATCTTTATTCCTATGTTCCTCAGTACTCGAGGGTGGACTTCTCCGAAGAATCCTATCTTCCTTTCTCCTATCCTGATGCCGGCCACTCTTCCCGGAGCGTACATGGCCTGCTCGTCCCTTGTTATCTCATATCTCTCTATCCCAAGGTCCTCTAGAACGCCTACGAAAATGCCCTTGATCTCTGAGAAGGATGCAGTCCTGTCCGCTATACCGATGCCCAGAACGTCCTTCTCTTTCCCTTCCTGGAACACGGTACCAATCTCGAATATCCTCTGTGGGTACGGATTGCGGAAATTGTTCATGAACGTCTGCATTAGTGAAGGGGACATCCTTGTCCTGACCATGTCCTGTTCCTGGCTCACGGGGTTCAGTATTTCCATGGCGTCGTCGTTGAACCCGTATATTGCCATGTACCTCTTGTTCACCAGTACGCTGCTAACGCTCTCATTCAGATCATAACCCACCAAGAGATGCCTGAGCTTGCTCTCTATGGACCTCAGTGAGTCAGCCTTCCCATAGCTAACAAAACCTTCCTTCCTCCTCTGTACTCTGTCGTAGCCCAGCCCCTTGAAAATATCCTCTATGACATCAATATCCGCTATAATGTCAGTCCTGTAGAGTGGTATCACAACGCTGTCTCCATTGAACCCGTAACCCATCCTCTCTAGGGAGGAGTGGATTTCCTGCTCAGGAAGATCATATCCCAGCATCTTTCTTATGGACTGCCTCGAGATGTTCTTTTCCTGGTAAATTATTTCAGGAACTGTCTTCCCATTCATCCTGAGGGTGGAAATTGTCCCTGCAGGGTAGGAGAGTGCTGTTAACATTAGGATCATGGTCCTGTCAGCAGCATTCTGGTTAGTGCCCTCGACATCCACCAGTATGTCCTCCGTATCTTCTGTCACCGTAGTTATGGATGAGTTGAGTATTGGCGGCAGGGAGAATATGCGTCCTTCAGAATCAATTAGAGCAGGTATATTATCTGGAACAAGGTCGCCATATTCCAGTGCTTTCTGATTGCTTTTCATGAAATCGGTTATCTGCACTTCCTCCTTTTCACCGAGTGGAATGAACATCTTGTCCCTCGTGACTTCCCTGTAGGTGATTGGAAATTTTACCTTCTTAAGGTCGTGGAGTCCTATTGACGACAGCTTCCTGTTTCTGCCAATTGTCAGGTGTATCTTCTCCTGGAAATCTATTATATCCTTGATGAAGTTCCTTACCCGGACCCCTCGGACAATTCCCACGGAAAAATACGGCCTGTAGGCAGGCGGATACGAATTCACTTCAACTTCCTCGTTCCTTATATCCTGCTTTGTGAAGTGTTCCAGTCCTTCAAAGGTCCTTATGGCCCTGCTTACCCCCTGTATGGAGTATAGGTCCGGCCGATCGGGATTGAATTCCATGACTATGTCACCTTCCTCCTTCCTGGCCTCCCCTCCAAGGAGCCATGGAACTTTCAAGAGCCTCTCCTCTGTCACTCCTGTGATATCTGAAAGTTTCTTCTCATCAAATCTGACTAATACCATTCAGGAAGGGATATGGAATCGCTATTTATAACTAAGGAGATTTGCTATTATCGAGCAGCGGCATTAAGCTAGTTTGATTGTTCTATTTTTGAATTATCAGATCCATAAGTCTTGAAATGATCAAAGAATGGATTCTATTGCGTATAAATACTTCTATCGGCTCTTGCAAGGATAAAATGTCAGGATTCAACTACCAAAAAAGTATTTATTAACTCAAACGTTGCCGATAGAAGAGATGGTAGTGTTTGGCTAAGGAGAAAACAAGCAGAGTCGCAGCAAAGAAAGTGAAGGACAAGTGGAAGGCAAAGAGCTGGTATACTATACTCGCAAACGAGTCGTATGGAAAGAAGGAGATAGGGAGTTCACCAGCATCATCACCAGAAGAGATGGTGGGAAGGATAGCAGAGGCATCTCTTTCTGATATTACTGGAGATTACAAGCAGAGTCACGTTAAATTATTTTTCAGGGTAATCAAGACTGAGGGTAATAGGGCATTCACAGAGTTCGAGGGGCATGAGATAAACCAGGACTATATTAGAAGGATGATCAGGAGGAGGAAGACAAGGATTGACCTTGTCGTGAATACAGTCACTTCTGACAACATCAACCTCAGGATAAAGCCAATAGTCGTAGTGGACAGGAAGGTCATAAACAACGTGGAGACTGGAATAAGGAACAAGGTAGCAGAATTTTTGAAGGCAAAGGTGAAGGAACAGACGTTCACACAGTTTGTCGTATACATGCTTTCAACACAGATTTACAACGACCTTTATGAACAGATAAAGGTCATCTATCCGGCAAAGAAGATTGAGATAAGGAGTTCGGAAGTTTTCGAGCCAACAAAGGAAATAAAGCGTGAAGAGAAGGTAGAAGCGGAGCCGGTGGAAGAAGAGGAAGAAGAGTCTGAAGCCGGGGTAGCTTAGCTGGTGGAGCGCCGGACTCATAGGGAATAACGCTTAATCGTCCGGAGAAATCCGGAGGCCCTGGGTTCAAATCCCAGCCCCGGCATACCTATCCATTCTTTGTTTCTTGATGTATAACGCCTCTTCCCAGCTCTCAAGCACAAGAAACTGAAGCAAGAAAGCTCCGACATTTATGGAGGAGATGAATTGCTAAAAGTATATACAATGTATCGGTATAATGTTTTAGATATATGGAGATAATGAATAGAGAAAAGGAATATCATTATGAAGACCATGTTGTATACAGCTGTCAATATCATGTGATATTCTGTCCGAAATATAGGAGGAGTGTGCTTAATCCACCAATTGATGGCAGATTGAAACAGCTCATTCTTGAAAAACAGAGTGATTATGGGTACAAGGTACTTGAGATGGAAGTTATGCCAGACCATGTGCATCTTCTTATAGACGTGAATCCAAAAAAAGGTGTGTATTATGTCGTGAACAGAATTAAGGGGTATACATCGCATGTCCTCAGGGAAGAGTTTCCAGAACTGAAGAGAAAACTTCCAACTCTGTGGACGCATTCAAAATTCATTTCATCAGTGGGTGCTGTTACGCTTGAGGTTGTGAAGAAATACATAGAGGAGCAGAAAGGGGTATGATATTAACATTTAAAATCAAGCATAACAGAGATTTCTCTATTGAATTGAATAAAGCTAGACAGATTGCGGAATTTGCAATCAGAACACACACGCTTTCCTCTAAAGACGTTAAGCAATTCGGTCTGAAGAGTATCATTGCAAACCAGATATTGAGAAAGTATTCGAGGAACAAGAAGATAAAGAACGTCAAAAGCATAAAACTGACAATACCAAATCAAGGCATTCATGTGCATAAGGAGAAGCATGAAATACACATACCTTCCTTGAAGCTGACGCTTCCATACAGCTTCAGGAATGATTTTGAGAAGATGAACCAGATTGAAATAGGCGATAAGTACGTCCATGTATCTGTATTCATACCAGAGAAGCCAATGATTGAACCCAAAACATGGCTTGGGATTGACAGGAATACAACAGGACACATTGCTGTGGTAGCTAATCCTCAAACAGGGAAGGTGTTGAAGCTTGGAAAGAAAGCGGAACATATACATAGGAAATACAGGGAAATCAGAAGGAAACTTCAAAAGGCAAAGAAATACAGACCGTTAAAGAAGATTAAGAACAGGGAAAACAGGGTAATCAGGGATTTGAATCATAAGGTATCAAGGAAGATTGTAGAAATAGCTAAAGAGCAGAACGCTGGAATAAAACTCGAAAAACTTGATGGTATAAGGAATAATAAGAAACAGACCAAATCATTCAACTACGGTCTGAGCTCATGGTCTTTCTATCAGCTCCAGAAATTCATTGAGTACAAGGCAAAGCTTGACGGTATTCCCATAACCTGTGTTGAGCCGAGAAACACGTCGAAAGAGTGTTCTCGGTGTGGAAACATAGGGATTAGGGAAGACAAATTGTTCAAGTGTCCTAGTTGCGGACACGTTGACCACGCCGACGCCAACGCTTCGTTCATAGCGTTGCGTCCTCCTTTAGTGGAAGGCGCAGGTCAATTGCATGCAGACAGGGATGCATGCAAAGGGAGCACTGATACCCCCAGAGGGGCAACTCTGAGAACGACGGAGACCCCAGAACCTCCGAGCTTTAGCGAGGAGAGTATGTCAGAGCTAGGAATGTAATTCTGACATCATCAGTTTAAATTCAGGGGCTGTTATTTTTCTTGACCATTGTCCATCTTATGTGATCCTTGCCTAGCAGTAAATCCATCCTTGCGGATATATTTGAAACAATTTCAATTGAAATTGCACCAAATAGGGTGAGAAGATTCCATTTCCTTTTCTTAAGGAATGTTGTGAAAATTTTGAGGAATAGTGAAGTATCGCTGAACATAAGCGTATCCATTATCATGGGGTCCCATCCTATTTTCCTAATCTCGATGTGCCCATAATTCACCCTCCTCCTCTGCTGGAAAAGGTCCATTGGATTTGATGGTACCATATTCCCGACTATCTCATCGCCAAGATAAACAACAGATAGGTTGGCCTTCGAAGCCCTTATGCAGATGTATGCATCCTCATTTACGACCTCAGGGATGTCGAACAGCAGTTCCTTCCTTGCGCAGATGAATTCACCTCCGTGTACGTTCTTCCCACTTCCAGAAAGATATGAAAGCTGGAGGTCGTGCATTTCCCACATGAGCGATGCCACCTTTTCAGTGAAGTGCGACGAGTTGGAAGGGATGACCCTGACGGTGACAACACCCGTAGTCCCTTCAAACGACTCCTCGCATTTCTTGATTAGGAGAGGATCGAATGTTATATCTCCAGATAGAAGAAACACTATATCACCCTCAATGTTTGCTACTATCGACATAAGGGCACTCACCTTCCCCTTCCTCTCCTTTTCCAGTACTTTTATGAGCCTCATGTCCTCTATCTTTTGAATCTCAGGTGAAACATTCTCTCCCCCGTAAAGGAGGAACACCTGGTCCACATCGCTTGCCAGTACTGACTTGAGAGGGGAGAGTACGAGACCGCCGTCATTGTAACTGAATATTACTGCCGTCTTCTTCATCTGTTGGCTCCTCCAAATGAAAGCTCTTCCATTTCTTTTAAATTTTTAATGCGTTCATATTGGAAATTTCAAGATAATATTTTTGGGGCATATCATGTCTTACTAAAGTGTCGGAAAAGGGGAATCCATCCGGACCATACTTCCTACATCGTGACGAGACGGATGGACCTTATGGAATCCAGATCAAATGGGGACGAAATCGAAATTGTAGACTTAGTATTCCGCAGATGAACCGTCGAATTACAACAATTCACAGTCAAATTTCGGTACTAATTCTAATGTCATACACCTTGGTTGATCATGGTCAGCTACTCCTAGCTAAAGCATCGGAGCTTGCAGCTGGGAAGGTCGAATGACCGAAAATAGCACCCGCCACAACAGGCTGGCTGACGGCAGCCCTGTTCCTGATGTTGAGGGAGGCAACAAAATCAGCCTCTCCCTCAAATCCACAGGAAACGCATCTGAAATGGGATCGTTCAGGCCTGTTCCTTTTGTCTATGGTGTGGCATACAGGGCATTCCCTACTCGTATTCCTTGGATCAACAGCTATCACGGGAATACCTGCCTCCATTGCCTTATATTCTATGAAGGACCTGAGCTGGTAGAATGCCCAGGAGTTGTGGACGTACCTGTTGCCTTTTCTAACGGTTGTCCTCATCCGTATGCCATTGAGGTTCTCAACGGCAATGGCGGAGGAGGTGCCTTTGGCTCTCTGAACGATCTCCTTGGATATCACATGGTTGGTATTCCTCACAAACCTTTTCTCCTTTCCAGAGAGTTTCCTGAGATGCCTCTTTGCAGATTTAGTGCCCCTGGATTGAAGTCTGGAACGTAGATTGGTATAGTGTTCTCTCACTTCATTGACCTTATCTCCAGAATAGTACTTGCCGGTGGAATCAACAGCGATATTGACGATACCCATGTCAACGCCAATAACATCCTTCGTCTCAACAATAGGTTCCTCTGGAACTTCCACGGCAACCATGAGATAGAACTGTCCGTTCTTCCTCACGAGGTCACACTGCCCCCTTATCCTCTGGAATGGCATATTTCCATACTTCCCTATGGTTATCGGTATCCTTATCCTTCCATGAACTGTGTTGATACTTACTTCATCCATCCCCTTGAAGCTGAGTATCCGTTGGTCATAGACGATGGAACCGAAATCATCGAACTCATGAAAATGTTCCTTATCCACCTTATAGGTTTCAACAACCTTGGCTATAACCCTTACGGCAAGCTGTGCTGCAATGCCGAACTTCTCCCTTATGTCCTTGTAGACAATCCTCTGCAGGAAGACCTTGTTGTAGAGCTTCTTCTCAAAAGCTATCCTGGAGACGTAGTTGCACGCTTCATTGAACTTTTTGAATGTATCTATGAGTATCTCTCTCTGCTTGTTGTCAGGGAGAAGCTTTATCTGGAGCGTCTTGAGCACAGTATAGACAGGATAAATCAATATATAAGTTTGTCGCAATTCCTCTCCACCCTGAAGGATGGAGCTTCCTTGCGACAGGAGATCGTGACTCAGGCCTGATTATACAAAGGTCAAGATTATTTACAGACATTCTTTCTATGCCATAGAGACCTGATAATGATGACCTTCATGTTCTCCATAATATCAGCAATCGCCCCCTAGTCACCTACTGGCAGCTTGAACTCTGTTCTTCCAACTAGCCTTACAAAAAATCTGTGTGGGTCACTTCTTGTACTTTATATCTTCTGTACTATCCTTTTAGCTATTAAGGTCTCAAGACTCCTAAGCTGAAAAATGGTCTCATCTGAATATTCAATGTCAAAATCAGTCACGGTATTCCCAACTTTTACTTACCTCCTAACTAGAGTGCGTCTCCTTGTCTTTCACATCTAGGAGGCTCCTGAAGAGGGATGCCCTGAATCCATCGCTGTACACACCTTTATAATCTTCTTCTGAGATCAGCGATATCAGAGCATTTAGAAGCTCGTCGCATGTCATTCTCTTGTTGGCCCTGAGGCTGTTGAGCTTCTCCTCGGTTATCCGACTTATCTGTATGGTTTCGTCCCCCACCTATATCTACCATATAACGCTCGAATCATGCATATATGATAATGCTCATCTACATTTTTCCCCTAGGCGTTCACGGCTCAAAAGTGGTTCCAACGGAAACCTTCCTGAACCATTTAACTAGTCTCTTGAAGGGAGCGGTCAAGGATCGGCCCTCAGGAAGCCCCTCTACAATAGACCCTAAAATTACTACGATAACGTTGGTAATTTATTCAGTATGGATGTCTCTTTCTAGATGGTAGTAAGTCATGGTAGTAACATCTAAATAAAGAGTCACGATAATGAACATAAATATGACGGAAAAAGTCACGGTTTCGGCCAAAGTCGACAGACAAACATGGAAGAAAATCAAGGAGTACGGCATTGATACATCTTCCACCATAAGGGAGGGCCTGGAACAGGCGATCAGGAACAGGGAACTGAGTGAACTGGACAGAATGGTAAAGGCTGCCCAGCCGATAGCGAGGAAGGTAGGCAGGAAACAGTGGACCGAAACGATCAGGAAGGACAGGGATTCCAGATGACCGTCTACGATGCATCAGCCATCCTGAACATCATAGAGGGGGGGAAACTTCCAGAGCTCGAGGAAGCTGCAACAACAAACCTGGCACTGTTCGAAATAGGAAATGCAGTGTGGAAACAGATTGCAGTCACCCACGTGCTTGGGGAAAGAGAGGGGGTGATTGTATTCAAGACTTCGTATGCAATCATCAGCAGGATGAGAGTGATTTTACCCGATCCGCTGAAAACATTGCAGATAGCTCTGGGTGAAAAAATCACGTTCTATGATGCATCCTACATATCTGCCGCCATTTCTGAGGGGTCAGCGCTCGTGACAGACGATGCAAGGCTCAAGAGGGTGGCATCGAAATACGCAGAAACAAGGGGATCGAAGAACTAGTGGTCGTTGAAAGGGAACGCTCTCGATGCGTCTAAGCTCGTTGACGTTTGATCATACCGAAATAGGCATTCCGGTCGCAGAAGCGAGAAGCCCCTTGCTTTAGCTAGGGGAGGATGTCACAGCAGTCTGCTGAAATCGTCGTGCACGTTCTTTCTATGGCCTATGAACAGAACTACTATCCTTCCATTTTCGGTGTCTATCTCATAGATCGCCCTGTAATTGCCCACCCTGACTCTTCTATATCTGGAAGGGTTCAGAGGAGTACCATTCTCCGGATGCAACGAAAGGTCCTTCAGTACGGCTTTTATCCTGCCTTTCACATCATTTGGAATGCCATCAAGTTCCTTTGCTGCCTTGGGATGAAGGAAAATCTTAAATTTTCTTTGCACGGAATATCGCAACCCCTAATGATAGGAGTTAAGCCCTGTCCAGTGGTATCAGTCGTTTAGGATTCTTTCTAGATTCCCTACTTCTTGTTTCAAGCATTTCGAAGAACCTTCTGGTCAGCTCCCTTTCTTCATACACTGCAAGGATCGTCTTCACCGCATCACTTCTGCTTGTAAATCTTCCTTGGCTGATCCATGCGTCCATCTTTTTAATCATATCCTCAGGGAGCCTAACCTGCACTTGTGTAGTTGACATGTGCTGTAGACATATCAGTTTACCATATAAGCGTTCTGCTGGGCTCTGTTGCATTGGATGGATCAACACTTTTCAGATCATATGACAGCATGAATTCCCGTGTATTCATAGGTTGCATAAACACACTGAAAAGAGAATGTGGGGGGTTCGTCCTGTAATATGACTGTGTAACATGGCTTACCCCTGATGAAGTTGAGAAGTTACTGAAGAAGAAAGGAAGACAATCATACCTGTAAGATTCCCCAGATGTTCTCCTGAACTCAATCCCGCTGAGGAATGTTGGAACCAGACAAAGGACAGTTCTCTCTCGTTCAAAAAGGTTAAATCATTGCGAAAATTAACTTTTGAATGATCGTTGTCCATGGTACTGCGTTGAAGGGCAGATTTTATTTATGGGCAGAAACGTCTCGATCAATACCCGGCAGAAATAAAAAGAAAAAGGCTCACCCTTTCGCGCTACAGAGCGATGACCTCCTCAAGATACTTTTAAAATTCTCAAATAGCGCTGCAATCTCTACCGTACGTGAGACCTCTGTTGCACTAATGCTCCCATCTACTTCCTGCTGTCCAATGCCCTCGCCCCAACTGATATTGGAGAAGGGGAACAATGCTATGGAAGCTGTCAGGATCTCAGAGTGGTCGGTCCCTGCACTGATGCTTGAACCCGACAAGGGGGCAGAAATGCTTATCTCTCTTCCCGTTGATCCCCCTCCTGGCATTATATATGGAGGGTCCCTCCTTTTTTGGGTCGAGGTCGCCAAGTTCAATTTTGAGCTCATCTCAAGGCACTGCCTCATTCCTTCACTGGAAAAGGCAGAACACAGCCAGATGAAGGGAAGGCAAAGGAAGGAACTTATCGAGGCTAGATGGAAAATCTTCCTTTCCGACGAAGATGCACACAGGTTAGAAAAGCTGTCCAGCATGATGCCTCAGGTCTGCATGGCATTTGCTGATAATGAATACGAGCAGAAGTACGACCTTGTCTACGACTTCATCAACAGTTCAACGGATAAATTTGTCAGGGAGATTTCCGCCCAGTCAAATTTAAAATTGGGCAAAGAGATGCATGGGACGGAGATGCTATGGCTGCAGAGTCTCATCTCTGAAGAACCTGCAGTTGAAGTTGACAGGGAGAAGCTTGACATTTTCTCAATGCAGATGAATTCCTGGCTTTCCAGAGCTAATCCCGTACCTGCGGATAGCTCATTCAGGACCTGTTTCAGGATTGAGCCTCCCGAGAACGGTGGTACGATGGACGGTAAGTGGCAGGTTACGTACCACCTTCAGGCCATGGATGACAGAAGCCTGCTTGTTCCTGCGCAGGACATCTGGAAACGTGGAAGTTCGGAAATGACATTCATTAGAAAGCATTTTGAGAATCCTCAGGAAAGGCTTCTGGAAGATCTTGGCAGGGCTTCTGCAATATTTCCCCTGATTGAGGACAGTTTGAAGGATGCCCGCCCGGCCTCCCTGGTCCTGGAAACAAAGGATGCCTATACCTTTCTGAAGGAGGGAGCTCCGCTCCTCGAACAGAGCGGTTTTGGCATTCTCTTTCCCCCCTGGTGGCAGAAACAGACATCGAATGTCGGTGTCAAGCTGAAATTCAGGCCAAAGAATTACTCTACGGGCAAGCCGGGACTGCTCGGAGTTAATGGGTTGGTTGAATATAATTGGTCCATAGCGGTTGGGGACGAAACATTTAGTCCTGAAGAATTCAGGAAACTGGCAGATTTGAAGATGCCCCTCGTGAACATACGAGGCAAGTGGGTGGAGATAAGATCTGGAGATATGGATAAGGCAATAAAATTTTTCAAAGAAATCCACGGAAACGGGGAGATGACATTCGGCGAGGCAATGCGTCTCGCGCTTGGTCGGGAGGACACGAGTACGGGTCTGCCAATCACAGCAGTTGAAACGGAGGGCTGGATCGGGAATATGATGAGAGGTCTTTCTGACGGAATAAAGTTCGCAGAAATAAATGCACCTGAAACGTTCAACGGACAGCTTCGTCCATACCAGGTCAATGGTGTCTCATGGCTAGAATTCCTCAGGCAAACTGGATTCGGGGCATGCCTTGCTGACGACATGGGTCTTGGGAAGACAATACAACTGATAGCTCTCCTCTTGCACGAACGCACTGTCTCTTCTTCAACAAGAACACTGATAATATGCCCCATGTCAATTGTTGGCAACTGGTACAGGGAGATAAAGAGATTTGGTCCGTCATTGAAGGTGATCGTTCATCACGGTTCTGACAGACTGACGGGAAAGAATTTTGAGCGCGAGATAAAGAACTATGACGTGGTCATCACAACCTATTCCCTGGCCGCAAGGGACGAAGGCGTCATATCGTCAGTTGAGTGGAACCGCATAGTCCTCGATGAAGCCCAGAACATAAAGAATCAGGAGACTAAACAGTCGCAGGCGATCAGGAAATTAAGGAGCAGATACAAGGTAGCCATGACAGGTACGCCTGTTGAGAACAGGCTGTCAGAATTATGGTCGATCATGGACTTCCTGAATCCCGGTTATCTGGGAACATTTTCAGATTTCAGGAAAAATTTCGCAATTCCGATTGAAAGGTTCCGCAATGGGGAAAGGGCAGAAAGATTGAGGAAGCTCATCCAACCCTTCCTTCTACGGAGGCTGAAGACAGACCCGAAGATAATCCGTGACCTGCCAGAGAAGATGGAAATGAAGGTGCTTTGCAACCTGACAAGAGAGCAGGCTACGCTTTACGAGGCAGTGGTGAAGGATATGGTGGAGAAAATAGAGCACTCAGAGGGCATAGAAAGAAAGGGGATCATTCTTTCAACCCTGACGAAGCTCAAGCAGGTTTGCAACCATCCTGCACAGTTTCTTCATGACCGCAGCAGTTTTGAAGGAAGGTCAGGGAAAATGGCAAGACTGGAGGAGATGATCGACGAGGCAATTTCAGAAGGGGACAAATCACTGATATTTACCCAGTTCAGGGAGATGGGCGAAATGATCCAGAAAGACCTGGAAGAGAAATTTGGGGCTGAGGTTTTATTCCTGCACGGGGGGACTCCGAAGAAACAGCGTGACCTGATGGTCCAGAGATTCCAGGAAGACAGCAGGGGGCCAAAGGTGTTCATCTTGTCATTAAAGGCCGGAGGTGTTGGGCTAAATCTCACTGCAGCAAACAGGGTTTTTCACTTTGACAGGTGGTGGAACCCGGCTGTAGAGAACCAGGCAACAGACAGGGCCTTCAGAATAGGGCAGACGAGAAACGTGCAGGTCCATAAGTTTGTGACGGTGGGAACGCTTGAGGAGCGCATAGATGCGATGATTGAGCAGAAGAAGGAACTGGCGGAGAATATCGTGGGGGCAGGAGAAGCGTGGCTGACGGAGATGTCCACGTCACAGCTCAAGGACATTTTCAAGCTCAGCAGGGAGGCCGTGGGTGAATGACCATGGAAAGAGGAGAAGTAATGGCGCAAGGGGAAGGGTGAGGTGGGGATGTACTATAACTGGTACTATTACCGCCGTCCCAAGCCTATACCCGTGGATAATGGGATAAGGACAAAGAGCAAGCATGGGGAGATAGGGGAGAAATGGTGGTCAAAAAAGTGGATCCAGACGCTGGAATCATTCGACATTGGAGAAAGGCTTCAGCGTGGACGCTCGTACGCAAGGAGGGGGCAGGTGTTGTCAATAGACATTCAGAAAGGAATGGTAACTGCAAAAGTACAGGGATCCAGACCCAATCCTTATTCAGTGAAGATTCAGCTGAAGAAGCTTGACGATGGGGAATGGGACAGGGTCGCCCATGTCCTTGCATCCAAGGCAATATTTGCCGCAAAGCTTCTCGCAGGAGAGATGCCAAACAACATAGAGGAAGCTTTCAGCGCAGCAAACGTCTCAATCTTCCCAAGGAAAGGGGAGGACCTTGAAACTGAATGCACCTGCCCGGACTGGTCCAACCCGTGCAAACACATAGCTGCAGTTTATTACATCCTTGCTGAGCGATTTGACGAGGACCCTTTCCTCATATTCAAACTGAGGGGGAGGACAAAGGAAGAAGTCATTGAAATCCTGCGAAAGATTAGAAATGAGGTCTATGATGAATCAGCAGGAAAAACGCCACGTGCAAAAAAGATGGGGATACCCAAGGATAAGAAAATAGAGGCTCCGAGGGAAAATGTCAATGATTTTTGGCTCCTCCCTGAGGGAGTTGAAACATTCAGGATAAGCCCAGAAAAGCCAGAAGTGGATAATGCGATTATCAAAAGGCTTGGTACGCCACCTTTTGGGATGAATAGTGAAGATGTTTCAAAAATTTTGTCCAAAATTTACAATGCTGCAAGTGAGAGGGCATTGAGAGAAATTATGAAAGACGAAGACAAATGAATAGTGTTCTTCCATGTTTTTCGGTATTTATGATCTCGCCCCGAAGAAGCCCACCTGCTATTGCCGTGGGAGGAACTGCGACATGGTTATATTTCACCTTGAGCTCCACACCCTTTGGTCTCTAGTAATCTGTTGTAGGTACTGATTCTTTCTGTGTCTTTAAATGATTGTTATTTGTATCTGCATATCTGATGCACATGTCTTTTAACATCCGTTATTCAGATGGAAACATGTTCCTGAGGATCACAAGGGTGAAGAGAGGTTCAGCCATACTTGAATGTGCTTCCATAGCTGAGAGGAAGATCGAAGATGGTAAACAGAAGACTGTAACTCTAAACTTGACTTCCGCACTTGATATTTTGTGAGAGCTCAATATTTATCCGTATTATGCTGCTTCTCCTGCAGAGACAATCTTTATTTTGTTAGTGCACCATCCACTATCCTTTCCGGATACTCCACACCAAGCTGTTTACGATTCCAATCTCATCATTACTTTACCCGATCTGAAGCGTACCGGCGTAACCTTCAGGTATGAGAGCGATCTGGATGCTTGAGATAAGGCCGGTATACCACAGGAAGTCTGAGAGGATAAGGGCACATGTGTTCATATGCGTCTTATCCCTGCTACTGTCTAGGATCATGGAGAAGCAGGCAGGAAGGACTATTGAAAGCATAACAAGGGACCTGGATTATCTGGATGTTGTTCCAATCCATGTGGAGGATAGATTGGTTTTCGTGTCATCCGACAACAGCAGGGCATCAGACATACTGAAAATCCTGGGAGTCCCATACCCGAGAATACTGGAAAGTGCACATACATAATTCTTCACAATTGTCTGGAAACACAGTCAGGATAAGGGTCCAGATCAAATATTGTAAATGGTTATAGTGCGGAACTCAAGTTTGGAATTCAGGAACCTTGGTAATTAGGAGGAAATTTGGAGGAACACTGGCTGTTGCATTTTCTACGTTTATCGCCTTCATGGGAATAGGTGTTGTCGATCCGCTGCTCCCTTTGATTGGAAAGCAGATGGGGGCGTCCCCATTCCAGGTGGAATGGCTATTTACAAGCTACATAGCAGTTATGTCCCTTTCAATGTTCATATCAGGATATTTTTTCACTAGATTTGGTAGCAAGAAGACTCTGATTACTGGTCTCCTGATCGTGGTTCTGTTCGCTACGCTTTCTGGACTATCGCCGAATATCTCAATATTCGCAGTATTCAGGGGTGGTTGGGGACTGGGAAATGCCTTCTTCACGTCCACAGCACTCTCTATAATACTTGGAATATCTGCCGGCAAACTTGAGAGGTCCATCACAATTTATGAAGCTGCTCTTGGCCTAGGAATAGCATCTGGCCCGCTTCTGGGTGGTTTTTTGGGAACATTCGACTGGCGGTATCCTTTTTTTGGCACTGCAACTCTGATGGCCATAGGATTTATTGTAACTGTGGCGTTTGTTAGTGAACCGAAAAATAAGGAAAAGCGCAGGACACCTATTGAAATTATTGAGGCCCTCCGGAACCCTGGAGTAAGGATAAATTCGCTAATTGCTCTTGGGTACAACTTTGGATTTTTCACAATACTTGCATACACCCCCCTCACACTCTCTGGGCTTACGACTATCCAGCTTAGAATCACCTATTTTTTCTGGGGGACACTGGTAGCTTTCTCGTCTGTCGTCCTGGTTCCCAAACTTATTAAGGTGATTGATAGGATGAGGCTTCTTGAAATAAATCTCTTGATTTTTGCTTTCCTCTTTGTTGTTATGGGGGAATACCCAGATTACAGACTATTTGCGGTTGTATTATCTGGCCTTCTCTGTGGTATTTCCAATGCTTCATTCACGTCACTCGCAATGGAGGTTTCACCTTATTCAAGGTCCGTCTCATCAGCTGCATATAATTTCTTGAGATGGGCTGGAGCTGCCATTGCACCCATTCTCGCAGGAATTCTGGGGCAAATATACGGCTTTTCCTTCCCATTTTATGTTGTTGCTCCGGTGATTCTGATCGCCAGTGCTTCATTGTTCATATACGCGCCGAGGCTAAGGTCTGCAATCACAGCGAACGCCTCAAAAACAAATTGATTTCGGAAATAAAGATACGTAACTTGAATCCAATTAAATCCAAACTAATTTAGTGGAAAACGAGTCAACACTTAAGTGTCCTTTCCCCTTTGAATAGAGAGTGGGAAATGTAGGACATTAAAGAACGAAAGAAGATACTCCTTGGATTCTGCCCATCCCACTTGCAATCTTTTTCCATGACTCGCCCAAGTCGGTTGAACCAAACAGGTCGCCACTCGACGTCCCGAAATATATACCGGGCTCATCAAGTGAATCTTCCTCCATTGCGTCCCTTAGTACTACCGTATGCACTTCCCTGGGTAACCCGTTGCTGAGTACTTTCCATCTTTTGCCTGAGCTTTCCCATATCATTGGAAGGGTCAGATGCCAAGATGACAACATTTAATCGTTGCCAAGTCACGTGTATGCGTCATGATTGTAGTTCAATTAGCAGGCGTTAACAGTCCACGTAGAATCATAAGATATCAGATTGCATTCACAGCAAATCCAATCAAGAATCCTAAGATTATACCTGTATACACGAGGGAATTTGATTTTACAGATTCCGCCTGTTTAAACAGATTCCTTAGCATTGGAATCATCACATAAATGATTGCACCTACAGCCAGGCCGTCAAACAGGACGTTGAAGTACGGGTCAGCATAATAATAACCAATAAGGCTACCTGCTACAGTGGGGAAACCACCAATGAAGTAGAGACCTGCAAGGTAGAGTACTCTTGGTCGTTCGAATCCAATGAATGGAGATACGATTGGAAATCCCTCTGTGAAGTTCTGAAGCACAAAGCCGACAAATATCACAAGGAAAAGGCCAGTTAATCCTACAACATACGCTGATCCAAAAACCAATCCTTCTGTCAGGTTTTGTAGGCCCATTCCAATTGCAACAATCAGTGCTACTCTCCTAGGGATGAATTGATCGTGACGTCCAACTTTCATTCTAGGGTTTTCAATGAAATACAAAATACTGAAGAGACCTCCAACAGATATTATGAAGATCAAAGTCGATAAAGGGTTGGCAACGTAGGAACCGTTGGAATATATCTGGGAACTGACATCAGAAAATATATCGGCCACAAGGAAGACTAAAATTCCTACTGCAAATGAAACGAGAAGAACTGTAGTCCTGATTTCCATCTTTCTTCTCAGTATAATTGGGAAAGATAGGTAAATTGAAAAACCCATCAAAAGGGTCAATCCTAACATATTGTAGAAGGATCCGCTGATCAATCTAGACTCCCCTCTCTAATACAGCATCTTTTGATAGCTTCTTAGTCATAATTAGGCTACCCTAATTTCTCTAAGTGTTATAAAATATAACATTTATCTCGCAAATCAAATGACAATAACGATGAAAACGATAGCACCGAGGAAACTAATTATTACTACTTTGTAATCTTAGTCTGATACAAATGATTAGAGAAATTCATTCCCCCAGGGGTAATAAACTTAACACAAAGGGTTGGGGCCAGGAAGCTGCTTTGAGGCTCCTCATGAACAATCTGGATCCAATGGTTGCAAAGGATCCGCAGAATCTCATTGTGTATGGTGGAAAAGGAAAGGCCGCAAGGAACTGGGAAGCCTTTGATAAAATAGTTGAATCGCTCAAGTCCCTTGAGAATGACGAAACTCTACTGATACAGTCCGGGAAGCCAGTTGGAATTTTCAGGACAACGGAAAATTCTCCAAGGGTGCTTATCGTGAATGCCCAGATTATACCAAGGTGGGCAACAGATGACATTTTCTGGGACCTGGAAGCGAAGGGGTTGACAATGTATGGCCAGATGACCGCAGGATCGTGGGTCTATATAGGTACCCAGGGTATTCTTCAGGGAACGTACGAGACTCTTTCAGCACTTGCCAAGAAGGAATTCGGTGCTTATTCGCTCAAGGGAAAATGGGTGTTATCTTCGGGACTCGGTGAGATGGGAGGAGCTCAACCGTTGGCTATAAAGATGAATGAAGGTGTCGCTCTGGTTGTGGAAGTTGACATGGAGAAGATCAACAGACGACTGAGAGACAAGTACCTTGACAATTGGACTGACTCGCTGGATCGCGCTCTGGAAATGAAGGATGATGCCATCAGGGCCGGAGAAGCAGTGTCAATAGGTCTTCTGGGCAATGCGGCAACAGTTTATGATGAACTTGTAAGAAGAAAAATAGTCCCAGATGTTGTGACTGATCAGACGGCTGCCCACGACCTAAATTTAGGGTACATACCGGAAGGATTCGATGTCAAGGGTGCTTATGAATACAGAGACAGGAACCCTCAGGACTATAAGAAGAAGGTATACGCATCCATTGTCAAAGAAGTTAAAGCTATTCTGTGGTTCAAGGAAAGAGGGTCCAAAGTTTTCGACTACGGAAACAACCTTAGGACAAGGGCAAAGGAAGGTGGGTATGATAGGGCGTTCGAAATACCGGGTTACGTTCCTGGTTATATCAGAGATCTTTTCACTATTGGATCGGGCCCGTTCAGGTGGCTAGCACTTTCAGGGGAACCCAACGATATATATGCAATAGATGACAAAATCGTTGAGATTTTCAAAGATGATGAACATCTTGTGAAATGGATCAAGCTCGCAAAATCCATGGTTCATTTCCAGGGTCTGCCTGCCAGGATCTGTTATGCTAAATATGGACAGAGAGAGCAGCTTGGCCTCATGATGAATGACATGGTGAGGAACGGAGAGGTTTCGGCCCCAATAGCAATTGGGAGGGATCACCACGACACTGGGTCAGTAGCATCTCCCTACAGGGAGACGGAAGCGATGAAGGATGGTAGTGATGCAATCGCGGACTGGCCGATTCTAAATGCACTGCTAAATGCCATATCAGGTGCAACATGGGTCAGCGTACATCATGGTGGCGGTACCGGTATAGGCAATAGTATTCATTCTGGCATGGTCATAGTCGCAGATGGAACCAAGAGCGCTGAAGAAAAGATCAAGAGGGTGTTAAATGCAGATCCGGGAAGTGGAGTGATTAGGCATGCTGATGCAGGCTACGAAGATTCCATTAATTTAATCAAGAAAGGAGTAAAATTCAGGACACCTTACTTCAAGTGATGTATGACAGTAAGGAGATAAAGTGTGCATAGCACACGACTCTCAATGTGCAAGTACTGAATCCATGAAGTCCTTCAGGGTTGTGTTATAGCCCTCTCTATCTTCCCACATGCTAAGATGGGAACAACCTTGAAGTACCTTCAATATCGATCCCTTGATCCTACTGTGAATCTCTCGTGCGACAACTTCTGTCACTTCGTCGTATTCACCAACTGTAATCAGTGTTGGAACTGTTATTTTATGAATTTGGTCTGTTATGTCCCAGTCCTTGATTGTTCCAGTGATCGTGAATTCATTTGGGCCGTTCATAGTCTTGTAGACGTTCCTCTTATCGGCATATTCCAGGGATCTTTGAACTTCCTTAGGAACAGGGTTAACCCTTATCAGGTGTCTAGAATAAAATTCCTGAGTCGCCTTTACGTACTCAGGGTTTGTGTATTCCCCTAAAGCACCGTATTTCTTTATCGCTGAAGATGCCCACTCCGGCAGGTTATCTATCAACCTATTCATCTCCTTCATTGCCAGCTGGGAGCTTGCCAGTCCCCCACTTACTATCAAACCCAAAAGATTGTTCTGATATTTCAGGGAATATGAAAGCGCTAGGGCACCTCCGTACGACGAACCCATGAGGAATATTCTTTCATCAGAGCAGAGTTTTTTTCTCACTCCTTCCACTTCTTCAACTGCATAATCAAAAGTGAATTTTGATCTGTCCTCCAGTTCCTCTGATTTCCCACATCCGAACTGGTCGTACATCACTACTCTGTACCCATATTTTGCAAGGTCAGCGAGTGGTAGAAGATAATCGTGTGTGGCTCCAGGACCACCATGCAGACACAATATAGTTGCTTTCTTGGATTTAGGGAAGAAGTCTTCATAATACAAGTTCAGCCCTCCAACACGAACGTAACCTTCTCTTCTTTCTACATCCATTCTCATGCCAGATTATTTTCGCTAGATATATAATATATTGGCCCTATAACGTAATAATAATGATAGGAGACTCTTAGATTTCAATACGGACAAAAGAAGAGAAAATTGTACGTTTACAGAAGTTCTAGACATAGTCTCCAGATGATTCATAATGCACAATTAACGAATACTGGAAGTGCAAAGAAAGGATTGAAAATCAATCACAATGTCCATGCAAAACATCAGTCTGGTATAATAGGGCTGTGGAAGCACTTGGAGAGTACTTCTCAAAACAGATGCTGTGAAAAATTCACTTTATTCTTCGAGTATCCAGAATGGAGATTTGTTCGAGGGCTGCCTTCTATAAAGAAGAGCAATGAAGTACTTCATATCTGAGTATCTCTGCCACGCCAGCAATATTTTAGGTATTCTGAATCCATTTGAGCGTAGTCTACCGAATTGAAAGTGAGGATGCTGCTCAATTGCATACACCTCATTCCATATGTGGCAGTTTGAGAGATGGAACCGAATCTACCTTTGTTACTAGTGTGATGGTATGTTAAGAGGAGGAGTGACTCTCCTCCTGCAGGAAACATAATAATCATCTAGATTGTGGGATGACCGTTAGGAGGCGATCGTCCCACGTATACTGGAATGGATATCTCGGTAAAGGAGATTGTGTGCACCACAATAGATGAAGACGGAAATGTAGTGAGGAAGGACACATTTGAGAACAGATTTGAGAAACTTGATGAATTTCTCAGGAACTTCTCTGAGGGAGATAGCTTTGTAATGGAATCAACAGGATTCTATGAACCCCTCTACGATTTCATAGAATCAAGGGGATTCAAGGTGAAGCTTGCAAATCCACTGAAGATAAAGCTGATAGCTGAATCCAGGATCAAGAATGATGACATTGATTCAGAAATACTCGCTAAGCTCCTGAGGAACAACTGGATTCCCGAATCCTACGTTCCAAAGAAGGAGATAAGGGAGATAAGAAGGATAGTGAGAACCAGGATTGACATAAGGAGAACTATGACATCGTATAAAAACAGGATAAAGATAGAGATGAAGATCCCTTCACCATTGAAGGGAAGGTATTCCTCAGAAGCTTGAAATCACAGAGGGTTGATTCATATCTCAACGTTCTTAGCGGCCTTGAAGATGAGGTGAGGAGGATTGACAGGGAACTAAAGAAATACGAGGGCATAGAGGAAGTGAAGCTGCTCCAGACAATTCCAGGCATAGGACTGTTCTCAGCCCTGATCATATATTCCGAAATAGGAGACATAAGCAGGTTTCCCAGCTCATCGAAGCTTCTCTCTTACGCGGGAACAATACCCTCTGTTAGGCAATCATCAGACGTGATACAGTACGGAAGGATAACACGACAGGGTTCAAAGGATCTCAGGTGGATCATTACTGAGTGCCTTTACATTCACCTGAGATTCGATCCCTCTTCCTCCGTATCAAGATTCTACAGGAGGATATCAAGGGGGAAGAGGAAGAAGGGTAGGGCAATAGTTGCTGCTTCAAACAAGCTTCTGAAGATAATCTACTGGGTTCTCAAAGAGAGGAGGCCCTATATATCAAGCTCAACAGAGTAGCCTCACTAACTTAACTGATGGAGAGCATCGCTGGTGTGATTGAGGGAGTCTGTTGGGAAATGGTCAGATTATCCACAGTGAGGGTAAAGGCCTCGGATAGATGTATGACCGCTATTTATTTCCCCTCAATTGCTGGAGGTTGTTAAGAAAAGCTAAAGAGCATCAATCCATTGATGCCATTAAGCGGCATCCCTCTTAACATAGATGTTAAGTAATTGTTAGTCTGGTCAGAAAACATTAAACTGGAATTTTAGTGGAGGTGTTCTGACGCTCTAAACGTCCAGAATTTGGAATGATAGCACCTACCTTCGTTGATGGACAGGACAGCCCTAACCCTAGGATTCAAATTCTACTATATGTGTAACTTAAATTCAGATATGGATTAATTGACAGCACCTGATTAGTTCTGGAACCGCTAATAAAGAGCAACACGTAATTCGTATCTGGAATGAGCCCCCACGACAACTGCAGATTCTCAGAACCTCCTGTGCTATTCAGAAAGCTAGTTGGAGTCATATTCGTAGCTATGCTTATGGTTCCTCTCGGACTTGTTTCATTGAAACCTCCCCGAAAAGGCCTGTTAGACTCATTCAACCAGTCAAACATTTGTCCTGGAGTCATGAGAAATATTAGGTAACTAGATGAGTTGCTTTTTACTACGCCAGATATATGAGTTGATTTTAATGCAGGAAATGTAAACATCAAACCGTAGTAAACAAATGTCTCGTTCCCTTTAACAGTCCAGTTGCCTCCTGGACCTGTACTTTTCACTGTTACTGGCTGCGATAGCAACACTAGTGTAGAAGATACGATGACTATTATTACCACCAGAATAGATATCGCTTTCCAGTGGTTTTTGAATTTCGTAATCATAGATACTAAACATACTTTAAAGTTTTAGTAACCTAACAGTGCAGAATTGAAATATGCAAAGCGACGGTTCCATTTACAATAAGATACAAAGGCACTGGAAATTGCTTAACACGCTACTTTGTTATGTATTATTTAAATAGAAGAGATAATTCGCGTTTAATGAATTTCATTTCAAGGCTTGGCAACTTAGGACAGCATAAGTCTAACAGTGCAATGCCCTCACCATCAATTAAAACAAGAATCGACTTTTCCTCCGAGCTTAACAGACTAGGTGATTCCAACGGCCACAATACCAATTATAACTCCATATTTTCTCTTGTTCGGAAGGCAGTTAAATCTACTCTCGGAAAGGAAAGGGTGGGGCTTGGGCTAGCTCTTGCAGACCTACCATCACAGCTTGGAGCGTTCTGGGAAGTTGGTGGAAACTATATCGTGATGAACAGAAAACTTCTAGAAGCACTCAAGGTAGCCAATCGTTCAGGCGCGGAAGTGAATTCGTTCGTTTTTGTTATTTTGATGCACGAATATCTTCACTCGCTCGGTGTTTTGGATGAGAACAGGGCAAGAGAACTAACTGCCAAGATTTGTGCGACGATATTTGAGGAAGGACATCCTGCATTTGAAATTGGGACTAAAGATCCATGGCAGGTTTATCCATTTCTCATGAAGGTACCTAACGGAAATGGTGGGAACCTGAAATTCATTAACAATTTCGACTCAGATACCGTTTCATACATTATGTGATCGCGGGAATAACTGCACAGTCCATTTTCAGCTAACAAAAGTCAAGAATACTGTTAATGCCCCCATTACTACGGATACAGAGGCAAATGCTACCTTTGCAACATTAGATGCGCTCATTCTTCCAGTTATCCTTGGACCAATCTGCGATCCAATCAGAACGCCTATTGTAAGGAATAGAGGGAGCTGTAATGAAGTAATTGATTTAGTCAGGAGATATATCACGAAGGATGTTGTGTTGATGAATATCACTGAGAACAATGTCGCACCGACAGAGTTCTTAATCGGATTGCCAGTAACAACCAAGCCAGTCGTTGCCACTGGCCCATATCCGCCTCCGGACATTGCCTTGTTGAATCCACTTATCAGACTTATGAGATTAACTTTGAACCAACTAAAAGGCAACTTAGGTTTCAGGAGAAGTACCAATCCCATTGAAATAACAAGCAACCCAACGTAAGTGTTTAGATAGATCTTGGATAGCTGAATAGCCAAGAAAGCCCCTACCGCCGTTCCGATAAGCCCAAAAACGATTAGCCTGAAAACGATCCCTGTGTCATTTCGTTTTATGTCAAAGTAATTTACGTTTCCCTGTTTCTGATGGAGTGTAGACGCTATCACTGCGCTTACTAGTTGAGAAACCAGAATTGACGGCACAACTAGCTTGGATGAGAATCCTAGAACTATGAGCAATGGAGACCCTATAGTTCCATAGCCCATTCCTATGGAGCTATCCGTTAATGAGAGACAAAACCCCACTACAGGTATTATGACCAGCCAATAACTGACTGGACCTCTCAGAAGAAGATGATACATCGTTAAAATGATGGTTATTATAAAAACGACAACAATTTCAGATGAAATCACTACCTTTCTAGAGCCTGTTTTGCTATGTATAGGAGATGCGTTATCGACGCCGGTATCGTGAAATCCCATTATAATGTCTACTGAATTCCAAAATTAATAATTTTTTATAATTAAATATAATTATGATGTTATTTTAACAGATCTCCAAATGATCATCACTATCTTAGCCATTTACAGATACCATAGCGCTGACTTCTGTTATATGCAGGGTTACTGGAATGGAATTTGAATATATGGAGATATAGCTATACCCGGCCGCGCCTGTCGCATATGAAAGGTACAAGTTATGGATTGACAAAAGTTCCTGTTCAAGCACAGTATATAGCCAGTTTCCTGAAATTGATGAACAGGCTATCGTCAAGTTGCCAGTTATAAAGACGGAATTTTTAGATAATGCAGTTATGCCAATGCTAAATGGAGACTGAGTGGAAATGTTAAAAGGCCCCCCCACGAGATTGAAAAGGTTCATTGAAAGATTTATTGACCCGTTAGCTGGGGGATTAACATGAATAAGGCTGGATTCTAACGTGGTATTTATAAGTGGATTGCTTCCAAGCTGCTCATAAAAGATAGTCGAAAACTCGTACGAATAGGCTTCATCAACAAAGTATCTGTTGTTCGTTACCACCGTTAAAACTCCACCAGAACTGATTTTCTCCGTTGAATTGCTTACCGAAAGGTAGCCGCTTGATTCCCCGTTGGAAGAAGACAAGCTGAGTTCTCCAACCGTCGGGCTGGAGAAAAGTGGAATGTAATTCGACTGTAGATTGAAGGCAACTGAAGATGATGCACCTTGCTGGTAGTTTACAGACAACTGGCTCAAGGTGCTGATCAATTGCACCATATCGTTTTGTATTCCTGAAGAATACTGCTCCTCATATGACTTCATTTCTGCAGGTACATAGCTGGTGATGAAAAGACTCAGAAGGAACATGAAGATAAGTATCGCGAAAATTGCGCCAACAGCGGTTGCAACACCCTCTTCTTCATATCTTACGCTTTTCACTTCAATTACCCCCGTTGTCAACCTTAGGCTGACCGGAAAGATCGCGAGAATCAGTTTCCATTGTGTTTATGAGGTCTGAAAAATCGTAAATGTTTATGCCCCCTCTTTTCCCAATATTTTCAAGTACTTTCTTCCTTCCATCGATAATAACATTTAGCTGTTCCAGTGATATATTTTCTGATCTTAGAATCCTTTCGTGCAGGTATGAATGCCCGCTGAAGAGAAATCTATCTGCCTTTGGATCCCACTCGAATACTGTATTGTTAATGACTTCGTTTGTCTGTTTTTCTACCCCAACTACTTCAACAACCTTCTGAATCCTCCTCACGCTCCTTCCGTCCACTTTCACTATTCCCTGCAGTACTATCGTGTTAAGAGATGAAATCATTGACCTGGGTATATTCAGTGGCTCTCCTTCCAACCTATGAATGAAAGATGGTATATCGTTGGAATGGAAAGTGCTGACCGCAGTGTGGCCGACTGCCATGGACTGAAAGACCGTATACGCTTCTTTTCCCCTTACCTCTCCTACTATGATGTAATCAGGTCGCTGTCTGAGGCTATTTACCAGAAGGTCAAACATATCTACTTCTCCAATTCTTTTCCCCGTTGCAGGATTAACGTCACCTGTTCCCTGTCTTGTTAATGTCTGGACCCAATTTTCATGAGGTATATTCAGCTCCTTTGTATCCTCTATGCTTACTATCTTTTTGTCAGGGGGGATGAATGAAAGTATGGCGTTAAGAGTTGTAGTTTTCCCGGAGGCTGTCCCCCCTACAATGAAAATGTTCTGCCCCACTTCAAGTGCATACCAGATATATGCAGCAATATCCGCACTCATTGTTCCCAGCTGAATTAAGTCAATAGGAGTTAGCGGGTCGTTTCTAAACCTCCTTATCGTGAACGTTGATCCGTTCTTTGTAACCTCCCTTCCAAGTGTTGCCTGAATCCTAGCACCACTAGGTAGTGAACAATCTACCATTGGAACTGCTATCGATAAGTGCTTTCCTGAACGTTGGACAATAAGCCTGACAAAATCGTCTAAATTGCTATCTGACTCGAAAATTATGTTTGTCGCTACTGGGCCGAATTTCCTATGAACGACATATATCGGCGTGTTAGAACCAACGCATGAAATATCTTCTATCATATCGTCTAGAAGAGGTACCTGAATTGGACCATACCCTTCGAATTCCCGATACA
This sequence comes from Thermoplasmata archaeon, assembly GCA_049965815.1. Classification (GTDB taxonomy): domain Archaea; phylum Thermoplasmatota; class Thermoplasmata; order Thermoplasmatales. The sequence continues at coordinate 51,875 of JBMFVV010000005.1, forward strand.
GGTAATAGAACACTTTCTCCAGTTCAAGATCTGATATTTTTAATTTTGATTCCTCTTGGTATTGCTGTAGGAATTTCCTTATGACCACTAATCTTTCATCCCTACTTTCAGGGAATACATTAATTGATGCCAAAAAATGATTTCTCGCATTTTCAAGGAATACACGAGACTCTGTTTCCAGCACCGGTTCAACGACCTCGTAAGAATGGATTTCACTGCCCTTTTCCTTCAGAATCCTAACAGAACTGAAAGGCGATTCTATTTCATACTCTTCAACAATTTCCCAGCTTTCCGATAACGAAGTGTCTTTGCTTAATTCCTCATGGGTGAACTTGCTTGTGAGACTGTATTTCGTTTCCGCTGACAAAGTTAGGTGTTCATCAGGCACGACTATATCCCCCCAACCAGAAGAAGAACAATGTAACCTGCTGACGCAAGGATAGCAGCATAAAGCATACCGCTAATGTATCTCCCGTCACCCAACACCCCAGACATCAGTCCGCTTCCAACACCCTGAATTATCACGACACCTGTCAATATATTCTTGATCTCGGGGATAGATGTCAGATTGAGAAGATATGACGACGACACTGCGTTCCCCGAAACCAATTGCTGTGCCATCTTCGGAAAGAACTGCACATCCAGAATTACCACAGTAAGCAGGAAAACGATGTAAGATATCACTATTATAATTATATAGCTCCTCAGTTGCGAATATTTTTCCCTCGTCAGGAGCTGGGTTTCCCTTGAAGTATCTGCTATCAAGTTAAGAACTTCAGAAAGGTTTCCTCCTGACCTATTACTCTCTATCATGGTGCCGATCAACTTTACAACAAAAGGAGTGTTATTCCTTATTGCAAATTGCGACAGTGCTTCGTCGACGGATACCCCCCACCTGATCTGCGATGCCATCTTCTTTATCTCTCTGCTTAAGATTCCATACTGACCCTCTGAAGCCACGACTATAGACTCTGCAAGGTTTGTCCCAAATTTAGATGCCTCTGCAACATCCCTTATGAAATCTGGAAGTCTGCTCTCTATGGCATTTATCCTTCTCCTCCTTATGAGGTCGTCAGTGCCAGGTGGTACCAACATAAGGATTATACCCAAAACAATGAGATCGAATGATAGCGCATAATCTGCAGGTGTGCGGATGTGAATATATACCGCAATCAAAAATGAAATCACTCCTAGAGATATCCCTGCCATGGAAGGCCTGTTCAAGATATCCGCACCTCTTTGTCTACACTGGAGATAATAAGCACGAAGGCAGCTATCATTACCGGAAGTACTAGAAATGAGAAAATGAGTAGGAATGAAATCGTCGCGCCGCTCGCATTCCTTGCAATGACAGACATCACGGCCAAGATTACAATCAGGAACAGGGGAAAGGCGACTCCTATCGTGACATAAGTTTCAGCGAAAACTGAAACGCTCTCCGAGTTCTTCTTTATGGATACCCTCAGCATATTCTGGTACTCCATCGCCTTGTTTACGAAGTATGGTTTCAGCCTCGCACCGGCAGCGGATGCCGTCACTGCACCCTGGAGGAATTTCTGCCACTCTACAGATGGACTCTTCCTTGCAACTTCCTCTATTGCGCTGAAAATGTCCATTCCCAGCAGTTCTGTACGATTCGCTATCTTGGAAGCTTCCCTGCTGACTTCCCCATATTCTTTCATCTTCGACAGTTTCGACATTATCGTGCTTATGGGTACGTCTGCATTCGACATTGCCGATATGAAGGCAAGAGCAGATCCAAGATTTTCATCTATCTTTTTTCCTCTTGAAGATGACCTCATTTGTGGTATGTAAAACCCAATTCCGGTGACGAGAATGATTGAGGCGGGTATTGAAAGGGCAACTAAAACGGGTTGAAATTTCAGGAAGTACGCAACCAACGTCAACATAGCGAATATTATTCCTACGATGAGAATAGAAAACAGGACTTCGCTTGAGTATGCGGTTGATGTCATTTCTATCTCTGCCTTGTCTAGTTGCGTCTGTAAATTCTCCAGGAGTTCTGAACTTTTATTCCTGAAAAAAGAGGAAAATAATTTCTCTGATATTTTTAGGAAAGCACTCTCTCTGTTTGAAGCAGCAGCATCCCTTGGTCTTAATTTTTTTTGATCTTCATAACTTAGCTGTTCAGGCATCGGTACCCCTCCTGCTGTCCGTTGACAGTGCAACTTCAGAGTAGACCTTTTCAGGGTCCTGATAATACCTCCTTAGATATTTCCACATTTCACTGTAGCCAGTTACATTTTGTTTTGCGAGAAATTTCAGTATTTCTTTCCTCCTTTTGAACTCTTCAGTCAGGCCTTCAAGAATGGCTGACTCCCCTGTCATAACTATCTTGTCAACCGTCTGGTTCCAGGAGAAGATCGTGTTGAATGTGATCTCATTTGTCTCAGAATCTATCTGTATGATCTCTGATACATCAGTTAGTCTCCTCTTTGTCGTTCCATCTGCCCTGACAAGTGACTGTCTGACCACGATGTTTATTGACGGCAGCATTGTCCTTGGGATGTTTAGAGGTTGACTCTCCAACCTTGTTATCATGTTCTCCACCGACTCCGCGTGCATTGTAGTAAGTGTTGTCTGCCCCATTGTCATTGCCTGGAACAGGTTGTAAGCTTCCTTCCCTCTTACTTCCCCTACCAGCATATAATCCGGTCTCTGCCTCAGTGCACTTACTAGCAGGTCAAACATGTCGATCTCACCTGCTGATTTTCCTGATATGAACCTTCCCTCGCCAACTCCAACTCTCGTCACGGCTCCGATCCAGTTTTTATGAGGTATGTTTATCTCCTTTGTATCTTCGATACTGACTATCTTTGACGATGGTGGGATGAATAGAGAGATAGCATTGAGCGTTGAAGTTTTCCCGACACCAGTCCCCCCGATTATGATTATGTTCTTGCCATGCTCGATTGCAAGCCAGAGATATGCAATTAGATCAGATGAAGCCGTATCCATGACAACTAAATCTATTGGAGTTAGCGGAATATGTTTGAATAATCTGATGGAAAACGTTCCGCCTCTTGCTGTCACTTCATGCCCGAACGTTGCATTTATCCTGTTGCCCTCCGGAGTCGTTGCATCCAGTATTGGGTCAGATATGGATATTTGCTTGTTTCCCTTCTGAGCAAGGAGCACTATGAAGTTGTTTAACTCCCTGTCGCTTTCAAATTTAACATTTGTCTTTAGGTTCTGGTACTTCTTGTGGTAGACGTATATTGGAATATTTACGCCGTCACAAGATATGTCCTCTATATTGCTATCGTTCATTATGGCGTCAATCTTGCCGTATCCCAGGAACTCACTTGTGAGTATATAGTGAATTTGGCCCAGTGATTGGTCGCCAATCCTTTTCCCCCTCCCAAGAAAGTACATTTCAATTTCTCTTCTTATGTAACTCTCGATCTCCTTCCTTTCCGGAGATGAGGGGATTTCCCCTATATCGCTGAGTAATGCTTTCCTCAGTTCTTCCATTTCCTCAATCCCTTCTCTTCCTAATTCAGCATCTACCAGACGGTATAGCATTCTCGCAGTCTTAATGTCTCTGCGTATCTCAACCGTCACGTACTGATTGATAGGATATGTTTCTACTAACTCTAGATCAGCATCGCTATTCGTTACGCTACCGCCTTCTTTATAATTGATGGCGGGAAAAGAAATCTTACCATCGGGAGGATAGCGGTGCACATTGTTTATTTACACTTAGAATAAATATTGTTTTGCTCTTCAGAAAAAATCCTCTAGGGTGCTCTTTCGTCTTACCTCTGCCGTCTTTAGTGATGACTCGTCCACATTGAATACTTCAGTTATCCTTGAAAGAGTCTGTGCAACTCTGTCTGCATAGTACTCGTAATCTGGTTTGTATTCGAATGGTACATTCGGTATGTAAGGTTCAACCACCTGAGGCCTCTTTTTGCTGTCAACAACAATCCATGAAACTTTCATTCCCGGGATGAACTCCCGACCCATCTTCATCAACTTCCTAGCTGCCTGCACGTTGGCCAGAGAATCCATTTCCTTATAGAATTCAAAATCCTTTACAGACCTGGATATTACGAGTTTATCTGCCTCCACTCTCCCCTCTCTTACGTCTGAAATTATTTCCTTGGCACGCCTGAGTGCTCCGTTAACGTCTCTGTCAAGAATGTGATTGAATATCTCCATCAGTGCATCTGACTGCAAGTCGAATGAATCTGTCCTCCTTATCTCATACCCTCTCACAACCATATTACCTGCTTCCTGCTTGGGGAACAATATCTTGCCGGCGTACCTCTTCTTAGCACCATGTGAGAACAACGGATCGAGGACCCTCTCTACCTCTATTATGATACCCAGCTTCTTAAATATCTCCTCCTTCAACCCGTTTGACAACTGCAATGCTTCATCTACCGTCGCCTTCCCAGTCTTTATGAATATTGAGTCTGTATCCCCATATACTACCTGTATGCCATTACTTGTAAAATCTGATATGATCCCCTTGATTGTATCCCTGGCGAAAGCTGTTATGCTGGACCCAATATTCTGATCTGTGAAACGGTAAAAGCTGGATGCAAATACTCCGTAAAATGAATTCATAAGAACCTTTACCTGACTCTGCATGCTGTCTAAATACCTCCTCTTGTCAGGGTCCTTTTCCTTCTTCATTAAGTCCTTATACCCATCCCTGGTCTTCATCAATTTCTCCAATAGTTCTGGAATCAGGCCCCTCCTCACCTCAGGACTCAGGAACCTAGTACCGTTTGGAGAAACTATCTCTCCATCAGGGGACATAGTGGTAAAACAGATGTTGTATTTTATCATAAGGCTCGGATACATACTCTTGAAGTCCATTACTGCAACCATGTCATAAAGTCCAGGTTCAATTGAATGAACGTAGCCTCCTTCAATCTTCTCAGCATTCTGGTTGACAAAATTGTTCATGGGAACTGCTATCTTTCTCCTGTCAGCCTCCCTAATCACTAGCGAATCTATGAGGGTGGAATTTCCCGAGTTGAACACGTCGTCCAGCGGGATCATTGCAACAGTGCTCATGTTCTCGTACTTTTCTATTACGTCTATCTTTTCCAGTATCTTCAGGGCTAGAAGGGAGTCCCTTATGCAGTACTTTATCACCCTGTCCCTGTCACGCTCCCACTCCTGCTCGATGCTGAGCCTGTCCACATCTCCCTTTGCCTCCCCTAGAAGTTCCTGAGACACATATGCCAGTGTCTCCTGCTTTGGATGTATCTCCCGCTTCACGTTCCACCATGCATCTGCAACCACCCTGCCATGAATTCTCCAGAACTGGTCCTGTATCCTCTGAGGGGTAGTTATATCCCTTCCAAGATACATGGAAATGTTCTCCTTGTTTGCCAGTTTTTCAAGAAATGGAAGATCGTACCCATCAATGTTATATCCAGTTATTATGTCAGGATCTTCCTTCCGGATAGTCGTTAGGAACTTCTCCAGTATATCTCTTGGTTCCCCGTATATCGCACCATCCTCATACTTCCCCTTGAAACTTGTGGTATAACCTATGACGTAAAGCTTCTGGTCCTTTATGCTGTTCTCAATGTCGAAGCTTAATATCTTGATAGGCGGGAGAAAATCGGTTGTTCTCTCCAGGTTATCAGCAACTATCACGTGATCCACGGAGAATTTATCACTCTTTATCTCCGTTCCGTTGAACCTTATGCAGCTTCCAAGGTCAAAGTCGTAGAAGAACCTGAAGTGAAACGGTATATCTGCTGCGAGCACTCTGTTAGCTTCCGTGATGTACTTTCTGAATTCAGGAACTCTCCAAGGTGACTTGCACGTGAATTTGACAGCCTTTCTTTCCGTGCCCTTGTACCAGAGATTGACTTCTTCTATGCTGACCATTTCATCGACTGACTTCAGCCTCTTGATCTCATCTTCCCTTGGTTCAATCGCAAAGAAATAAGGCAGGAACTTCTTGTAAAGGACTGCAAACGATTCACCATTTCTGTTTCTTCCAAATATCTCAATGACGGGTAACCCATTTTCATTATAATACGACGAAGTGATTACCCTGATTTCATCTTCCATTGACCAACCATGAAGTCTTTTCAAATATACTTTATTGGACCAATTTCATACTGTCCGGATTCTGTTCTCAGCCATTTTAAATACTATGGCAAGCGTGGTTCAAAAAAGATTAATATCCTCAGAGAAATAAGAGATATGCGTTATGTAGTCGTTACGGGGGGGGTTATTTCTGGGATTGGGAAGGGAACAATAACGTCCTCACTGGCATACATCTTAAGGGAAAGAAATTACAAGGTTGACATTGTCAAGATAGACCCATACATCAACTACGATGCGGGTACTATGAACCCATACCAGCACGGAGAAGTTTTTGTGCTGAGCGATGGAACGGAAACAGACCTTGATCTTGGTAATTATGAAAGGTTCCTCAGCAGGAATCTTAAGAGCGGAAATAACCTCACCACTGGAAAGGTTTACAAATGGGTCATAGAGAAGGAAAGGAGGGGAGACTTTCTTGGAAGCACTGTCCAGATCATCCCTCATGTCACTGATGAGATCAAGAGGAGGATCAGGTCCATCGGGCTTGAGGACAATTCCGACATAGTCCTGATAGAGGTTGGAGGTGTGGTGGGTGATATCGAATCTATGCCCTTCCTTGAGGCACTTCGCCAGATGAGACTCGAGGAAGATGGAAAGATATTCTTTATTCATGTTACATATGTGCCAACGCTCAGGAGCGTAGGTGAGCCGAAGACAAAACCCACACAGCACAGTGTCAAAGAATTGAGGTCAATCGGTATACAGCCAGATGCGATCATAGCAAGAAGCGAAACTGAGCTCGATAGGGATCTAAAGGAGAAGATAGCTCTGTTCACCCAGGTTGATGAAAAGGCTGTTATCAGCGTGCCTGATGTGGGAGACATTTTCACTATGCCGTTGTTGTTGAACGACACCGTTCTTCCAAATTATATCCTGGAAAAGATGGGACTGAAACCTAACGAGTCGAAGATGGAGTTCTGGAGAGGTATAGTGGCAAACATCAAAAAACCGTCACACTACGTCACTATAGGCGTTGTTGGAAAATATGTACAGATAAAGGATTCGTATATTTCCAATGAACACTCATTCATGCACGTGACTGGAAAGACAGGAATAGGTGTCAAGCTGAAATGGATCAATTCAGAGAAGGAGGAACACATAGAAGAAATGCTGGGCGATGTGGATGGCGTCCTCATTCCCTGGGGTTATGGGCCGAGGGGAACAGAGGGAAAGATCAGGGCAATCAAATTCGCGAGAGAAAATAATGTCCCCCTACTTGGCATATGCTTCGGATTTCAACTGACTGTAGTGGAGTTTGCAAGAAATGTTCTCGGGATGGAAGGGGCCAATTCGAGTGAGCTGAATCCTGATACAAAATATCCTGTCATAGACCTTTTGCCGGAACAGGTTGGACTCACTGACAAAGGAGGAACGATGAGGCTTGGTGACACGAAAGTTATCATAAAGAAGGGCACTAAGGCTTATGAGCTCTACGGAAAGGAAGAGGTTTACGAAAGGCACAGGCACAGATATGAAGTCAACCCGAAATATATAGACTCTTTCGAGAAAAATGGAATGCATTTTTCTGCGACAGATGAAAGTGGCACTAGGATGGAAATCCTTGAATTGGAAGGACATCCATTCTTCATGGGCTCCCAGTTCCATGCAGAGTTTATAAGTAGACCAGAGAAACCCTCAATATTGCACGAGGCACTCGTGCTCGCAGCGTCTAAATATAATAACATTCGCAGAAAGAAATTTATAGAACAGGAAAAATTTGCGAAATAGTTAAATACCGAAAGGATATATTAGTGGCCTATGCCTAATTCTCTCAAAAAAGTAGGTAATGTTCTAGGAGTGAGGGAAGGAAAGTTGATTGCAAAGTTGGATAGGGAGGTTCAGTTATCGACCAGAATATTTGGAAAGGACGGAAAACCTCTGGGCAAGATATCTAGACTGTTTGGCCCTGTAAAAGCCCCCTATATAGCCATAGATTCCAAGGGAGTAATGGCAAAGGAAGTATACGTGAGGTGAAAGAATGGTGGAAGGAGAAAGTAAAAAGAGTAAGAAAGACCTATTCGAGGAAGTAACCAAGTGCCCAGAGTGTGGTTCCACTCACCTAGTCAGGGACTACGAGAGGGGGGAACTAGTTTGCCAAGACTGTGGACTTGTCATTGATGACAGTTTCATCGATCAGGGACCAGACTGGAGGGCTTTTGATTCAGAGCAATCGGAGGCAAGGGCAAGGACAGGAGCACCAATGACATACACTATCCACGACAAAGGACTGAGCACGGAGATATCGTGGAAGAACAAGGATTCCTACGGAAAGAGTATCCCTACTAAGAGCAGAGCGCAACTTTACAGACTCAGGAAGTGGCAGAGAAGGATCAAGGTTTCCAACGCAGCAGAAAGGAACTTGGCCCAGGCGCTGCAGGAACTTGAAAGAATGGCGTCAAATCTTAGTCTGCCAAAGGATGTAAGGGAAACCGCGGCAGTCATATATAGGCGGGCAGTAAAAGAAAACATGATAAGGGGCAGATCGATAGAGGGAGTAGTAGCTGGATCAATATACGGAGCTTGCAGACAGATGGGGGTCCCGAGAACTCTTGAAGAGATTGCTTCTGTGACTAGAATAAAGAAGAAGGAAATAGGAAGGACGTACAGGATGATGAGCAGGATCCTACAGCTTGGTATTTTCCCGTCAAGGCCAGAAGACTACATAAATAGGTTCTGCAATAGACTCAGGCTTTCAAACGACGCTAAGAAAAAGGCAATGGAGATACTTAAACTGGCTGAAAACAGGGATCTGACTTCTGGTAGGGGACCGACTGGAGTCGCGGCTGCTGCAATATACATTGCGAGTATTTCATTGAACGAGAGAAGAACTCAGAGAGAAGTAGCTGAAGTAGCAGGAGTTACAGAAGTCACGATAAGAAACAGGTACAAGGAACTCACAGAAAAGCTCGGAATAAATGTCGAGGTCTAACCGATAATTTTTATATTTTCTTAACCTATACCGCCTGGGGCCCGTAGCTCAGCTCGGTAGAGCATCTGGCTTTTAACCAGGTGGTCGTGGGTTCGATTCCCACTGGGCCCGTCTTTGCTCATAAGCAAATCCTGATTTCAACGCTCATTGGCTATCAATATAAATCAGTACATTGCTTGAGTCAAAGCAAGTTCCAATCAGCTTCAGAGATTTACTGTACCGCACTTTCTTTTATTTTTTCGGTGCTACTTGCGCCTATTCTGAATTTTCTAGGATTTGGTTCTTTCCCCGAAGCTTGCAGCAGACTTACCGCATTGGCATACGTGTGAATTCCACCCGCAGCTTTTATTCCGATGTCCGGATTATACTTAGCCGAGTACTCTGCCATCAGTCTTACGTTTTCGACCTGTGCACCTGTCTTGTTTCCTAACGATGATGCATATTCTTTATCCTCGAACCCTGTACCTGTCTTTATGAAGTCGGCCCCAGACTCCATTACAATCTTATAAAGTTCCTTCTTTTCATCAAGCATTGTATATGCGTCCTCGACAATTATCTTGATCAATCTATTGTTACTGTGAGCAGCACTAACTACTCTTCTCAGATCCTCTTTCACGACGTCAAACCGTTTTGATTTTACAAATCCAATTTGCACGACTATATCCAACTCTTCTGCCATTTTTGAATACTCATTTATCATCATGACCCTTGATTCAGTAGTTCCTCCTCCAAATGGGAAGTCCACTACAACTGCAATTTTAACGTCTAGTTTATTTGAATCAATGATTTCTCTAGATAATTTTAGGTAGCTAGGTTCAATGCATACGGAATATGTACCGAACTTAACGGCTTCTTCTATTAATTCCCGTATACCTTCTTCTGTCTCAAACGGCTTTAGTTTTGTATGGTCTATCAGGCCCAGGATTTTCTGAACACTTATAGATTTTTCACTCATCTGCGACTCCCTCCTTAGATAGTATTGTGTTGCATTATTCATTCTTTTCTTAATATTTCCCTGTATTCATAATTTTGATTTCACTCCTTCATAATTTGTACCACTGGAATAGTGGCATTTTTCAAGTAACACAAAAATTTTCTGATAGAAACTGTCTTGTGGGAAAATTGCAATAAATATCTGTAACTATCGCAAAGCGCAAAGGGTAAACATTAAAGACAGAAAAATGTCTTCTTAGAGGTAGATATAGCGCAGTATATCCAAAAAATGGCGAAACATTATTATACTATTCGGGAGTTGATTTTTATGGCTGAAAAGCAGCCTGAAACTTATACAACAGATTCCTTGCCCAGACTCGACAGACTGCCATGGAGTTCTTGGCATCTGAAGATGCTTTTAATTCTGGGTGGAGGGATGCTTTTTGAAGGATTTACTTTGGGACTGGGAGGAGGTACAGTCAGCTCGATTGCGAAAGTTCTGGACTTGACCACAATTGAAGGGTCAATTGGAGCCACTTCTGCATTTCTTGTAGGAGAATTAGTGGGAGCCATTTACCTTGGGAATTTATCGGACAGGATCGGGAGGAGGCCTCTCTTCATTGCAAGCATGGCCATAATTTTAGCAGGTGCATTGTTGACAATCCTATCTTTCAATTTTATATCATTTGCCTTCTTCAGGGCTATCACAGGGTTCGGTGTAGGAGGGGAATTTGGTGCCACTATCGCAGCGCTGCAGGAGTTCATGCCATCGAGGACAAGAGGCTTTTACACTGGAACTGGAAATGCAGTCCTGTATGACCTTGGTGGCGTTGTTGCCTCCCTAGTGGCATACGTAGCCATTAGCGCTCTTCCGATTAATGTTGGCTGGAGGGTGGCGTTTGCTACAGCTGCCATCCTTGCCGCAATTATACTGATTGCAAGGTTTGGACTACCAGAGTCTCCAAGATTTCTGGTCACTCACGGGAAAGCATCAGAGGCAGAAAAGATTGTCTCAGGTGTCGAATCCAGAATAGAGAAATCACACAATATCAAACTTAAACCAGTTGAACCGATTGCAGTGACAGCGGCCGGAAGTACAAGGGAAAGATTCGGAAAACTGTTTGGGAAATACAAAAAGCGTTTAACGCTCGCCTGGATTCTTAATTTCACGGAGACCTGGCCCTACTACGCCGCATTCGGTGTCCTACCGTTTATTTTTACCAAGGTCTTCAAATATCCTGGGGCACATGTGGGGCTATTGCTTGCAGTAATTACTGTAGGCGGTGTGGTGGGTGTTTTCGCTATGTCATATCTTCTCGACACGCTTGGAAGAAGACCCGTTATAACACTTTCTTATGGAATTGCAGGAATAATGTGGGTAATAGTAGGAGTAATATACAGCTTTGTGCCATTCTACGGTTTTATAGGGCTCTTAGTAATTGTCTATTTCTTCACATACTCGGCAGCAGGTATACTGTATGTTCAGATTGGGGAGATGTTTCCGACCGAGTCGAGGAGTTCAGGTCTTGGTACGGCAATTGGATTCGGAAGGCTTGGTGGAATCATAGGCTCTCCATTACTTCTGCTCCTGCTTCCGAAGGTTCCTGGTACATTCAATCTTCTTCCCATATTCCTAATCACAGGCGTTGTAATGCTCATTGGCGCAGTATCAGAAATCGTGCTTGGTCCTGAGATGAAGAAGAAGAGTCTCGAGGAGGCATCTGCACTGGAACCTGGGAAAAGGTCAACTGAAAAGTGAACCTAATTATGGAATGAGAAAAGACTTTCCATTCCAAATTTTTTATTTTATTTCTCCGAAATTCGCATCCTTAGAGCGCTTCATTAATGATAGCATTAATAAAATGTCGTAGCTAATTTTATTATAATCAAGCGAAATAAGCATTCATGCGGTCAAATCTGCATGGAGCGTTTGCAGAGATTTTCTTTGCTCTTAACGATGATGGGTTCCCCAATATTCAGAAAACTAAGGACCATGTTAGATACCTCCTTGACAATGATGTTAAGGGTCTTTTTGTGGGCGGAGTCGCAGCTGAGGGATTTACTTTCACAGTAGAAGAACGTTTGAATTGGTTAAAGGCCACTGTCGACGAGGCAAATGGCAAGGCGCCCGTTATGTTTAACATATCATCCATAAATATCAACGAGGTGGTCGAAACGGCTAGGAAGGCCGTAGACATTGGATCAGACATGATATCCATTACACAACCCACCCCTGTATTGTTCGGGGAAAACGAGATAATGCAATATTATAAGGAAATTTCAGATAGAGTAGAAGCCCCGATCATGCTTTATAATGAATCGGCCATCGGGAATCCTTTGAAGATTGATCTTGTTAAGAGGATTTTCTCTTCGTTTGAAAATTTCAAATACTACAAGGACAGCACGCATAACCTGATAGACTTACATTCGTTACTGTCCATTGATAAACCTCCTCGTGTCCTCGCGGGAAGCGATGGTCTGATCTATGACATTACGGTATCCGGGGGATGTGGAATTGTCTCATTGATCATAGACGTATTTCCTAAAATTATCATTGGAATAGTTGATTCATTGGAGAAGGGTAATCTTAAGAAAGCTCTTCAGCAGCAAAGGTTCATACTTCAGGTACGGTCTGTTCTCAAGGCAGGTGGGTTGACATCAGGCTATAGATATGCTTCAGGTCTATTAGGCATAGAGTTGGGAAACCCAAGAATCCCTTATTCCACGCTTTCCAAGGAAAATGAAATTACAATAAAAAATGGACTCAAGAACCTTCGTCTCATCTAGCCATTCATCGCAGACCCTATGTCCGAGAAAGTCTTAGTCTCTCTATAAATCTGTAATTCAGTGACACAGTCATTAAGGTTTCCTTGGTTTTGTGGGTACTGCGTATAATGTGTGTTTGAGGGAGGCATAAAAAAAGAATTTAATTCTAAATCTCGTTAAAGTACCTCCGATCGCAACCGCACTGTCTCTGCACGATTAACGGAATGATAAACACTCACGCCTTAGGAGACACTTCAGTTATTTGATCAAAAAAATCAGTTGCGAAGCATGAATTTTTTCTATTTGAGTTCCCATGATGATTCGTGATAAGACTAACTGGCGATTTTGAGCTAGATGATAAACTTGTGATTAACATATTACTTCATTTACAAAGATACGGAGTAGATTACGCAAAATCAATCGGTAAGGACCTCAATATGAACAAGAGGGATGTATGCAGGACCCTCAAGAAATTGCTTTCATACGGACTTATAGAAAAGAGGGTAGGAGGAATGATAAAGAGAAAAGAGGCAAAGCTCAAGAAAAGAGTAACTACGAAGCCACATCATTCATATTATGAACTTACAGAAAAGGGAAGGTCATTACTGAAACAAAGTTACCGCGAAAGGAGCTAACGCACGTTTACAAGTTACAAAAATATTCGATTAAGGTGCTTTAGTTTTAGGGTGTCCCATTTTTCTTCAAAAAATATCATATTCATGGATCAAAATGGCACATATTCTTTCCATATTCTCCCTCTGTCGGGAACAACTGCCTAGCCCTATATAAGGAATAATAGTGATCATTATCATAATTGCAGTAGGGGGTGCGGTGTTTTCAATGAAGAGGAAGAAGAATTGAAACCTACAGTAGAGATATTTTATCATTCGTAATGCGTGAGACTATTTCAAGAGGGGTACTAACTGCGGGACTAAATGCCGCACATATCTGGTAGAGTTTACTGCTAACTTGGTCCTAAGATGTCATTACACATTTTGAAGAAGTGACACCAATTTGCGCTAGCCCTTGAGCCATATGGCACATTATGTAGTGATATTTGTAGTATATTCATTGCTCATTGAATGTATTGGAAAACAAGAAAAATGGCTGGAGATGATGAGTTCGTAGTAATAAAGGAAGCTATGATAGGCTTGAATTCTTTTGAATAACCCTCTCCGCATGGTTCAAATTTTCAGCATACCAACTGACAAAATTTAAACATTTACCCAGTCAAGGTTCAATTCCTTTAATTTTTCCTTCGTAGGTATTCCTTTCTCATCCCAACCCCTTGCCTCATAGTATTCATCGAGCATAAAGTCGAAATCTTTTATTGTACACTCATCCACATTAGAATATTTCCCGAATTCAGGTTTACTTAGTACCCTCTTTGGTAGAGTATCATCCTTTCTCGTTATGCCCTCCCTTACGTTGTACAATCTTTGTATGTTGTATCCTCTCTCCCCTATCTCTAAAAGTTCTTTACCATCTACATTCCACCCGGTGAGTAATGATAACTCTTTTGCTAAATCATCAGGGGTGAGACCTGCATATATGTAAAATTTGCACATTCCGATCATATCTGGGATTATGCCGTAATCGTGAAGTATCTTTGATGAGATACCCTTGCCTTTCTCATCATACCTGTCTACCTGGTTGGGGTCCTTGAGCCCGTAAGGAATAAGGCCAAAATCTATCTTATAAGCGTCATATGCCATTCCTTCTACCGGATGAATATGACTCATACCAACGTTAGACGCTGCGTATGTCAGTGCAAGCGCCTTACCTGATCTTGGATCATGTGCTGCTCCTTCCAGACCTTTGACGTGTATTGCGAGTTCCTCTGCTTCTTTCCCAAACTTTTTCGATGCCTTCAATACTCCATCCGCTAGTACGTTGCCTAGACCATTTCTGAATGTTATGTCCTTCAGAAGGCCCATTGTCATGTCCATATCCGCCCAATTCAACTCTTTTCCAGTCTTATCCTCCTTTACAAGCCCCTTATCGTAACAGTCCATTACAAATGCCAGGACTGATCCAGCAGAAATGGTGTCAAGACCGTATTCGTTGCATAGATATGTGGCATGAACTGCTGCATCTATATCTTCGTTTAATATGAATGCTGTGAATGCAGATATGGATTCATATTCTGCTCCTCCATGAGTGGGCGTTTTCCATTTGTCAGAATCTGATTTAACCACCCTTTTGCATTGTAAAATGCAACCCTTATAACAAGGGGCACCAGAAATTAGATTATTCGCTTTAAACTTGCTGTAAATCTCTTGACCCTTACCCCATGAATTCGATCTCCAGTTTTTTGTAGGCCAGTCCCCCGCATTATCACATTTCGCAAGGTCCCCCGTTGTGCCATCTTCCTTCATGCCCAGGTTTCCTGGTATACTCAGCAGTTTCTTCGCCAAATCCCTAGCTGTCTTGGTAAATTCTTCCCTGTTGAATATTTCGATCCTTTTCTTCCCTCTTACTGCTATTGCATAGAGGTTTTTTGAACCCATTACGGCTCCACCGCCCGACCTACCAGCTGCTCTATCTCCATCAAACATTATTACCGAAAACAGAACCAGGTTCTCTCCCGCAGGGCCCACGCACGCTATCTCATAATCCTTGCCTTCCTTTTCCTTCAGATATTTGTTCTTTTCACTTGTTGAAAGCCCTTTTATTTCACTGGCATCTTTGATTTGTATATTATCCTCGTCAATCGAAATATAAACTGGGGCTTTGGCTTTGCCTTCAACAATTAGAATATCATACCCGGCCCTTTTAAGTAATGTACCAAAATCACTTCCAGCTCTAGAATCTGCAAATATCCCCGTTGAAGGTGATTTGAACGAAACGTTTATGCTCCCCGACCCCGGGGCAGACGTTCCCACGAATGGACCTGTTGCAAATATGAGCTTATTTTGCTCTGAAAAGGGGTCTGCGCCCTTTGGAATCTCTTCTATCATTATCTTTGCTGCAAGTGCTGAGCCCCCCAGGAAATTCCGAGCATCGCTCTCTCTTAATTGTTCTTTTTTAATTCCTCCATTTGATAAATTTATCCTCAAAATATTCCCTGCATACCCGTAGATCATATTTACTCACTTATTTAGTTTCTACGACTTAAAAATCTTTTCTTTTGCTACCGATGCTGTTGAAACCATTTATGGTTAGGCTTTACGAATCTTACGGAGACGTTGAGGGCTTTATTATCGATAGCAAAGAAGAGTGCAGGGTTGTAAGGGATAACATTGATTTTCCGTAAAATTAAAACAGTCCTCTTAGTACACCTATATTCTCAAGCAAGAATTGTTCAATCTCAATGGAAACTGAGCAATTCGGTCTAAATATGCAGCAACTGTCAATCAGAAGAATTTTCGGATTTTTCCAAAAGTTAAGACCACCATTAAAAACTTGATCATTCTACAATCCTAAACAGAGAATTCACTGCTAGGAGGTCTCATAATACATGGATGAAACCCATAGCGGCACCTATCCTTTTTCATTGTGGCATTAAAGGCCTGATAACTGCAAAATTATTAAAAAGGAAGGAAAGCGATAGGCTTGAAAGTAACGGTTCAAACCTTTAATATCGTGAAACCAATTACGGCAGCTCCACTTGATGTCTCTGCTACTATTTCTACAAGGTATGGATATATCTGATCTTTTAGAGGATCTGAAACATTCATCGCATCAAATTGAGACGAGTTTATGTATAGTGTAACACCGAAAGTGCTATTCTCACCAGGGGTCACGTTCAAAATTCTGTAATTGTAAGGATAAAGTGTCTTGTTGAGATAAGTAAGGTTTACCAGAGAAAGGAGATGTACTCCATCAACCGTAGGCAGTGAAGACACATTAGATGGAGAGATATCAAAGAGGTAAAGATTAGGAAGTTTTGACGTTATACTTAGATTGAAGTTTATGGTTACATTTTGGTTTGAAATTGGTATTGAAGTATCATTTATGGGAGAATACAGTACCACCTGAGTTTTATCAGAAGACACTGTTGAAGTGAGAGTTGTGGAACTATGATCAATAGTCTCTAAGGTAATAGTGCTGAATATAATTAGAACGATGACTGCAATGATTACAGATACCTTTCTTGACATCATTACTTCTTCCTTCCCAGATGGTAAGGCGTTATAAAAATATTGCTTGGTAGTTAGTAATTAATTAACTATTAATAGAGAAATTAAATCACCTGAAGATCAAATGGTACAGTACAAATGGGTAGCGCTATCAAACACTACCATTGGCGTTCTGATGGCTTCGATAAACTCTACAATCATGCTGATCTCTCTCCCTGCAATATTTAGAGGAATAGACATAAACCCGTTCCAGGCGAGTTCGTTTGTCTATCTTCTATGGATTATGATGGGATATATGATTGTGACTGCTGTAATGCTCGTTACAGTAGGAAGGTTATCTGACATATACGGAAGAGTTAGACTCTTCAATCTAGGATTCCTAATATTCACCATCGGATCCATTTTATTATTCATAACTCCTGGAAAGGGAGATGTGGCAGGAGACGAAATTATCTTTTTCAGAATTTTTCAAGCAACTGGAGGTTCATTCCTGTTTGCAAATTCTGCGGCTATAATCACCGACAGCTTCGGTCCAAGTGAGAGGGGTAAGGCAATGGGAATAAACCAGATAGCTGGCCTAGCCGGCTCTCTCATAGGCCTTATTTTAGGTGGAATTCTGGCTACTCTCGATTGGAGGTATGTGTTTCTCGTGAGCGTACCCGTTGGACTTCTGGGAACGGTGTGGTCTTACCTCAAACTCAAGGATACTTCCATAAGACACAAAGACCAGAAAGTAGATATTTCAGGCAATGTTTCATTTGCCGCCGGACTCACGCTAATATTGATCGGGCTCACCTATGGACTGATGCCATACGGTTCCTCTTCAATGGGTTGGTCAAACCCATGGGTTATCACATCGATGGTCTCCGGACTGGCACTTATTGTAGCATTCGTAATCATTGAAAGATATGTTGAACAGCCAATGTTCAACCTGTCTCTATTCAAGAACAGAGCATTTTCTGCCGGAAGTATTGCAGGCATGCTTCAGTCTATGGGAATGGGCGGGATAATGTTCATGCTCATAATTCTGCTGCAGGGGATCTGGCTACCGTTACATGGCTATTCGTACACAAGCGTACCCTTCTGGGCTGGAGTTTACATGATACCCATGATGGTAGGGTTCATTATTTTCGGACCAATAAGTGGTGCTATTTCCGATAAGACAGGAGCGAGATTCATCGCAACGTTGGGAATGGTTATTGCCGCAGCTTCCTTGATACTCCTCTCTACTCTCAGCTACAACTTTTCATATCTCTATTTTGCAATTATGCTCTTCATTATGGGATCCGGAATGGGTCTTTTCGCAGCTCCTAACATAACTGCGGTTATGAATTCTGTAATGCCACAGCTAAGGGGTGCCGCATCCGGAATGAGAGCTACATTGCAGAATACGGGGCAAACTGCAAGCATGGGGATATTTTTTACGATAGTCCTAATTTCCCTCACTACTAAACTGCCGTCTGCATTCAGCGGTGCACTAGCTACAGTTGGTGCACCTGTCTTAATTCCTTTCTTTATCAAGATTCCACCGACTTCAGCCCTATTCTCCGCTTTCCTTGGCTACAATCCAATGCAGACGATTTTGGGATTCTTCCCTTCATCTTATACATCTGCAATTATTGGACATTCAGTCCTCGTTACGCTAGAGGGTAAGACATGGTTTCCGCGTGCTCTTGCAAGTGCATTCATGGGATCACTTAGAGTGTCCTTCTACATTGGTGCAGCTATTTTCGTTGTAGCAGCAATTCTGTCTGCATTTAGAGGAAAGAGATATGTATTCGATGAGACGCCTACCAATCGAGGAAACAATCTAGCTCTGGAAGAATCCAACTCTAATAACTCAACGGGTCCAGAATCCAAAGATTTGGGCAATCTGCCAGTGGGTGGGAAGAAGCAATGAACAAGGTTAAACGTGAAGTGGGAAAGGATAGAGACATTATCGAGATATGGGAAATACTATCCAGAGTATCTAGGAATAGCAGAAGGAAGATAACAGGCGAGCTGTATAGTTTAGAGATAAAACCTGTAGAGTACAAGGTTCTTTATGTTCTCTCACGTGACGGGACCAAAAGCTTGGTTTCACTCGCTTCGTGTAGTGAAGTGAGTGGCCCCTGGATTACTGGAGTGGTAGACGAACTAGTAAGAAAGGGTCTTGTTAAGAAAATAAGGAGCAACACAGACAGACGTGTCATTCACGTGACCATCACGGAGAAAGGAAAAGAAGTCACGTCCAAGGGCACCCTAGCTTATAAGCGCCTTATAGAGATGGCAATGAGAGATCTAACTACTGACGAAATTTCAGAATTCCTGAGCGTATTGAAGAAGATAGATAGAACTATAAAGGAATGAACTAACAAATTTATGGTCTGTGGAATTCATTGACCATATTTCTTGGCACAGAAAAAACTATTCTTCTTGGGTACAAGTGTGGTAATATCCTTTCAAAGAATTAATTTACCTTCCCAGAGAAATAAAACGTTTTCAAGAATCTAGGATTCTTTACTCTTGTAGGAATAACAGTAGACTATGATTTTCGTAATTAAGTAAAGCCCTAAAAAAACCTACTCAAAGGAATTGTATATTACAGATACTCTACGGGGAAATTATGAGTAAATATTGGGTATATGATATCCAATTAACCTTTTTACTTGAGAAGAGGCTATCATCCCAGGTTTAACAGTCAAGTTCCGTACCCATTCTTGCCACAAAAATAGCGACCCACAAAAGGCATTAAAAGTATGCGTTTTGCCTACACAACAACTCCATACGTAATACTACAAAGACATAGAAGGTGGAATATTTGATTTAGATCTACAGGCGTTGAAAATTGCTAGTTACCTTCGTCTGATTTCCTAACATTATCTACCTCTTCTTTTATATCTGTTCTTCTTAAGACTGAAAGAATGGCAGCAATTACCGTTATAGATGCAGCAACGTAGAAGACTAACGCAAACGAGTCTCCGAATGCTGGAGCCAGAACATGTGGAAACCACATAGAACCAGAAAGAGTAGAGATTGAATTATTTGATACGTTGGCTATTGTACCTGATGGTATCCTTAACAGGAATTCAGGAACAGGATTGATGCCGAGAAATGCACTGAAGAGTGCGACTGCTGGCGGCATTACTTCTAGAAACGGAGTTAGTGTTTTTGCATCCAGCATTGAGAGAGAAGTTGAGATACTTCCCGGAAGGTAGACAGACAGGCCATATATCAGTATGGAGAAAAAAACTGCCATACTCGCAGCGTAGCCTACATTTCTAGTGGTATTTAGCATTCCAGCCGCAACGCCCCTGTATTCAGCAACTCTTCATATCAATAGAGAAGGAGAAGAAGAGCGTCATAGTGGACGTAACTGATACTTATTTCACCGGAGACTCACTGGACTCAAAACCGAGGAATGGCAAGGAGG
>JBMFVV010000006.1:0-69227 GCA_049965815.1 Thermoplasmata archaeon
AAAGGCTGGCGTGAATACAGATCCAAGGGGGTTAATCATCACATCAGACAAGATGCAAACAACGTCACCCGGAATATACGCTGCAGGTGACTGCGTTTCAAAGAAAATGTTCCTTGAAACACTGGCGGCCAGGGAGGGAGTTATTGCAGTGAGCAATTTGTTCGGCGAGAATCTCAGGATTGATTACAACTCCACAACGTGGGCCGTGTTTACGAGTCCGCAGGTTGCAGGTGTTGGAATGACTGAGAACGAATTTTCAAGGAAGAATGGATCTTGCTCCTGCAGGACATTCTCACTAGAGAACCTTACGAAAGCGAGCATCATGGGAGAAACAGAAGGATTGATAAAGATAACAGTTGACCCAAAGAATAACAAGGTAGTAGGAATGCACATACTTGCCCCCAACGCCACAGACATCATAACTGAGGGGGCGTATGCAGTGAGGAATGGCTACACAATAGACGATATCATATCCACAAGCCACATCTTCCCGTCATTTTCAGAGGGAGTCAAGCTTACTGCCCAATCATTTGTAAGGGACATATCAAAAATGGCATGCTGTGTAGAGTAAATGCAGTGAAATGAATTATGACAATCTGAAATGCAATGGTATTGGTCCTAATATGGATAAATTCAGGTAGAGAAAGAGCTGAAATCTAGGGTCCATCTTCTGTCAGAGAAGAAACATAACTTTTTTGCACACCTTTTTCCTTTTCTTTTCA
The DNA here is from genome assembly GCA_049965815.1 of Thermoplasmata archaeon. Classification (GTDB taxonomy): domain Archaea; phylum Thermoplasmatota; class Thermoplasmata; order Thermoplasmatales. The sequence goes on from JBMFVV010000006.1 coordinate 723, forward strand.
TGCTCTTTGTAGAGAGAGAATTTGATGGAAATTTTGATGAAATAATCGATAGCTTGCTCTTCCATCTGAAAGATGGCGGCTACGTGATAGTGGCTGACATTGACGTAAAGGGTATCCTAAAAAAAGCGCTCAACTTAGAATTCAAGAAATATCACATCTACGAGATATGCAAACCTCAGGCTGCCAAGGAGTTGATAGGGGGAGATGATATTAACGGCTTATTCCTTCCCTGCAAGATGGTCGCATACGAAGACAGTGGAAAGACTAGGATCCGCCTGGTTTTATCATCAGAAGTTGCAAAGAAATTTGAAGTAGCCGGTGGAAAAAGTATAAAAAAATTTGAGGATGAGCTGGTAGGTTTACTGAACTCATTCTCCCCTTAAGGCAAGATTCATCAAACGTTTGGGGCTGTCCCAATTGCGTGACCTGATTACCAGTTAAAACTACATCACGGTTAAATTGGTACGCTTATTACAAGGATCGTGGAAGCTCAGGGAAGACTTAAGGAAATTCAGTACCTGTTTGAGAGTATCTTGAAGCAGAAGGGAGACATAGCAAAAAATTATTCACAACTGGTAGACAGTATCCTGAGGGACGGTGCGATACCTCAGAAATACAAGGAGCTCATGTTCGTTGCACTCTCATTGACTAAGAAGTGCGAGTGGTGTTTATCTTATCATCTTAAACTTGCCATTGAAGCAGGTGCCACTTACGAGGAACTCATTGAGGTGGCCTTCGTATCATTTCTGATGGACGGTTCGCCGGCTCTTATGGAGGCTGTCAAAATGAACGATTTCTACAATGAACTGAAAGGCAGCAGGTAAATAATGCCATTACACCTTTGTAAAAATAGAAGGGCTAGTGGGTCTGGTCCTCCTATCTGCCTGAAAACCCAAAGGAATCCAGATTCTGTAAGTTCGCGATAAAAGTAGGCTTTGTTACTATGGGAAGGATAAATTCAAAACCATTCTGAACCGTTTGACTATCTACCGACAATAATACGGACCAAAAAGTATCATTATTTATTCCCGTCAGCAATCTCAATTTATGATAATACTCACGGGCAACGACTTAACACTTGATCAGGTAGTTAGAGTTTCTGACGGAATGGAGAAAGTTGTTGTATCAAAGGGAGCCGCCAATAGGGTGAAGTCAAGCAGGGAAAGAATTGACAAGTTGATAACCGCCGGCAAGCCCATTTATGGTGTTACCACAGGATTCGGGGACTTGATCAGCGAAAGGATCGATTTGGACAAGATAAAGGAGCTGCAAACAAATCTCATCAGGTCCCACTCTTCTGGGTACGGTAAACCAATAGATGCAAGGACGGTGAGAGCAATGATGCTGGTGAGGGCCAACTCACTCTGCAAGGGATATTCTGGGGTAAGACCGGAGCTGATACAGTCACTCCTCGATATGCTCAACTCTAATGTGATCCCTTACATACCGGAAAAGGGTAGCGTTGGCTCCTCCGGTGATTTATCCCCTCTCGCACACTTGGCACTGGCTTTGATCGGTGAGGGAAGATTCATAGAAAACGGAAAGATCGTGGAAGCAAGTAAGATTTTCTCTCAGAAAGACCTGAAGCCCATTTCACTTGAAGCAAAGGAGGGCATTTCATTGATAAACGGAACGTCATACATGCTTGCAAACCTATCTCTCGGTATCTATGACTCACTAAACCTCTTCAAACATTCCATAATTGCAGCAGGAATGTCAATGCATTTACTGAGTGCCACAGAAAAAGCACTGGACTGCGGCCTTTTCGAGGCGAGGCCTTATGTGGAACAAAGTATAGTAGCCAGTGCACTCAAATCATTCGTGCAGGGGAGCGAAAGGATACGGAATGGTACTGAATCCAAGGTCCAGGATGCCTATTCCCTTCGATGCATACCTACGGTTCTCGGCTCGGTTCTCCAAACAGTGAATTATGTGAAAGGAATTGTGGATATAGAATTAAACTCAGCCACTGACAATCCGCTGGTTCTAAATGAGATCATATCAGGATGCAATTTCCATGGAGAACCCCTTGCTCTGGCGGCAGACTATCTCTCAATAGCGTTGACTGAACTAGGAAATATATCTGAAAGGAGAGTATTCAGGGCCCTCGATAAATCTCTTTCTGGACTGGCCCCATTCCTAGCAGACAAGCCTGGAGTTGAATCTGGTTTGATGATTCCCCAGTACGTCTCGGCAGCACTTTGCAATGAAAACAAGGTGCTAGCATACCCTTCTTCAGCAGACAATATTCCAACATCAGCCAACCAAGAAGACCACAATTCAATGGGAGGTACTTCAACCAGAAAATTGAGGGAGATTGTAAACAATGTAAAGGGAATCGTGGCAATAGAGATGTTAGTATCCTACAGGGGAATGGAGAAATACGGAGTTTCTGGTAAGAACCTGGGAACGGTATTTTCTATTTTGAATGATACAATAGGGGAATTCAAGGGCGACATGGAGACAACCACAATGATAGAGAAAATCACTGCACTGATAAATTCCAACAAAATGCTGGGGGAAATTCCCATCAAACTGGGAAAACCTGCCTCTTCTTTCTAGAACAGATTGCGAACTCGTCGCCGTCGAAGAAAACCTCTCTCTCCGGATACTGTCTCCTCACTTCTTCGACCATATCCAGAATTTCCTTTACTGTGAGATTAGTATTTCTCCCTATTTTCCTGTGAACTATTTTGTCTTCGAGGGAGTCCATCTATGGTTCCTTATTCGTTGGTAACTATAAAAGTTTCTTGAAAGTCTGTTCATTACAGTCCTGTACTACTTCATGATATCAAGGATTTGCTTTATGTTCCTGAGCTCTATCTCCACCTGCTGGCCTGTTGACATATTTTTCAGGGAAATGGATTCTTTTTTTGCCTCATTTTCTCCCAGGATTGCCGCGTACTCATAGCCCATCTTAGAGGCATAGTCAAGCTGCTTGCTTATACCTCTCTCCATTACATTAATGTCCACCTTTATGCCCAGGTCCCTGAGATCAGATGCCACTCTTACTCCAAATGACCTTCCTGGAAGATCAACCGGGGCGAGAAATATCTGAGGCTCTTTCTTGCGAATCCAAAGTCCCTTTGCCTTTAGAATGTTTTCAAGTACCGCATCTCCCATTGCAAAGCCTGTTGCGGGAGTATTTTCTCCTCCTAGTTGTGCAATTATATTGTCATATCTCCCCCCGCCAAGGATCGCCCTGAATTTGTCTTCCGTATCGGATGCTTCAAACACACAGCCGGTATAGTAAGCTATTCCCCTCACTATTTTCAGGTCTATTTCTATCGAGGTCCCGACGGACGATTTAAAGTAATCGATTATGTTGTAGAGTTTCTGCAGTTCCTGTTCATCCAGTCCATTCAGTATGTTACCGCCAGTGAGTGATAACACTGCATCCTTGTCCAGTCCCTTCTCCTCCATGAAAGAATCCCTTTCTTCAGGAGAGATCTTTGACCATCTGTCCAGTATGTAATAAACATCCTGTTTCTTTCCAGGTAAAAGTTTTTCGATTAGCCTGTCTATCAGTATTCTGGAACTGAGCCTGATTCTTGAATAACCTCCTATTCCCAGACGCTTAAGAATGTAACCGCCTAGTGATATCACTTCCGCGTCCGCAAGGTAGCTTTCGCTTCCTATGATGTCAGCATTGAGCTGGTAGAACTCCCTCTGTCTCCCGGACTGTGGTTCTTCATATCTCCAGAATTTTTCTACGCTGAACCATTTCAGAGGCTTTACCAGGTCCTTTCTTGCCGCGACCATCCTGGAAAGCGTTGGCGTAAACTCAGGAATGAGTGTGATCTCTCTACCTCCCTTGTCGCTGAAGGAAAACATCTGGTTCATTATTTCCATCCCAGATTTGTTTGCAAATAATTCCACATTTTCAACGGAAGGGGCATCTATCTCCCTGAACCCAAACTGTCTGCAGGATTCTTTCATTATCCTGAAAATCTCACTCCTGATCTCCTGTTCCTCCGGATAGAAATCCCTGAATCCCCTAAGTCTCTCCACCATCGATATTGCACTCTCTCCTCTACATAATCCAGAACTATGTTAAAATTTGCCTCTATAAAGCGCCTGTCTAATCATTTATGAAAGAAGCAGGTGTAAGCCACGATATCTACGAAAATTACCGTTGAAAATGATACTTTAAACGTACCTAGCATTGTAGATATCCCATATATAGAAGGGGACGGAATAGGTCCCAACATGACAAGGGCAACCAAGAAAGTTGTTGATGAAGCAATAAAAATCTTAAATGGGGCGAAAAGGAAGATTAACTGGATTGAACTGATGGCTGGGGAAAAGGCAATGTCGAAGTTTAACAAGCCTTTACCAGGTGATACTGTGAAGAAAATGTCAGAGTACAATATTTCGTTGAATGGACCGCTGACTACCCCTGTTGGAGAAGGATTCAGAAGTATCAATGTCTCGCTGATGCAGATAATAGACCTATGAAACAGCAAAAGGACATGAAGACAAAGTGGTAACTGAGACTGATCTTGCAGTTAATAATGTGCGGGGGAAGATCGTTATGATAAACGGGATAGCAGATAACATGTTCCAGCAGGATACTATTGCGGTCAGATGAATACGACATTATACTGTGCCCTAACTTCAATGGCAATTATATCTCGAACGCCCTTGCAGCCCAGATCGGTGGTATGGAGAGGCACCATCTGGAAGCATGAGAGATAACTATGCAGTTTTCGAGGCTGTTCACGTTTCTGCCCCAAAGTACGCAAATCTGGATGTGGCCGACCCGTCATCCCTTCTCCTGTCAACAGTTATGCTCCTCAGGTACATCAAATGGAACGATCCAGCAGATTTAATTGAAAAAGCGTTCGTAAACACACGCAGGGATAAACAGGTACCATAGGACCTTGCAAGGTACCTTGGCCTGAAGTCCCTAAAGACATCAGAGCTCGCAGAAAGCATAGTGCAACATATAGGTTCAAAGTGAAGATTGTAGCTTCGTGCTACAATTAACTATTTATATACACTATATATAAACTGCGAACGTTATGGCTGAAGAAGAGAACATAGCAATTGAAAACATAGTTGCATCAACATCACTTGCTGATAAGCTAGACCTGAGCAAGATAGCACTTGCCCTTGAAGGATCGGAGTACGAACCTGAGCAATTCCCTGGATTGATATACAGATTGTCGGAGCCAAAGACCGCAGTACTGATATTCAGGTCTGGAAAGGTGAACTGCACTGGAGCGAAGACGATTGATTCAGTCAACAAAACCATAAGTACAATAGTGGAAAAGCTTAAAAAGACAGGAATAGCAGTGAACAGCAACCCAGATATAGTTGTACAGAACATAGTTGCTGTATATGACCTGAAAATGCAGCTCAATCTCACTAACATAGCCATGTCTCTAGGACTGGAGAATGTCGAATACGAACCAGAACAGTTCCCGGGGTTAGTTTATAGGATAGAGGAACCGAAAGTTGTCCTCTTGCTTTTCGGCTCTGGCAAGGTAGTATGTACTGGGGCTAAGGAAAAGGGAGAAATTTCACAGGCAGTTAAGATTCTCAAGAAGGATCTGGAGAAGATAACAGCAGTTAAATGACCGTCAAGGACAGGACGGGCAGAAAGAGATACGTTCACTTCAGCGATCCAGCCAATGACAATATTCACAAATTGGTGAAGCTTCTAGACGGTTCAAGAATAGTACGCTACCATGGAATGGTAGCAATGAGAGTCAAACATACGCAATTACCCTATCTCAGAAAGGTGGCAGACGAAAATGGTATTGGGATTGACCGGGTTTCCGGAACATTGAAGTCGCTGAGGAAAAAATTGTCAGAGGTCAAGTGAAAGTACTTCGTCCATGTCAAGATCTGTTCTTTCCTCAATCTTCCTTCTAAGTTCCTCGTCCCTCTGAAGGAGGTAATAGAAGTATGGGAGAGAATCTCTGTTTACAAACGCTTCTGACTTATGGATGTATCTTGCCATCACAGTCGAGAAATCCTTTCTGATTCCCCTATACTTTTTGAGAGCCCCCATATTCTTTATGAGGGATGGGAAAGAGAATTTTTCAAATCTTTCGCTCCTCAGATGAAGTCTTGAAACGTAAGACATCATATCGTTTGCGTATGACCAGAGAGAGTAATCCATCTTCTTTCCAACCCTTCCAAGGAATAGGTCCGCCCTCCCAATGTTCCTTAGGGCAAGGACAAAGTCATCCACGTTGGACTGGAGAGGATAGACGTTCTCAATAAGATAAAGGATGAAGTCGTTCGGGTCCAACCCAATGTTCATCATTTCAGCTTTTATGGTGCGTACATCGTCTTTGTGTCCATGGAGAATGTCGCTTATGACAGTATAGGTGCTCAACGTCAGGTCCCTTTCTTCAGTTCCATAGAATTCTCCAATTCCTTGTATGTCGTTGACTGCTGCTCTCATATCTCCGTTTGCGTTTTCTGCAATTTCATTTATTTTTTCAGGAGAGGTATAAATCCCCTCCTTTTGAAGAATTTCCTTAAGGACATTTGCGATCTGAGATTTCATGTATCTCCTGAATTCTACCTGCTCGCATTTATCAGCAATAGCCTTCCCGGTAGCGGATGATTTAAGGGCATAGAGGTCATTCGCAATCAATATTACAGGATTGAGTGTTTTTTCAAGCAGGCTCGATATTGCAGCCTTGCCACCTGCATCAGCTCCCTCGATATTCCTTTCGTAGAGTGAGTCGACCTCATCCATGACAATCAATTTTTTCCTGTTCTTCACATCTGAAATTGAGGAATAGAGAGACCCCTTGATGGCATTCTGTTCAATTAAGTCCTTCGACCTTATGTCAGATGCATTGAATTCAACATATTCCCAGTTCATTTCCTTGGCTAATGCGATAGCTGAAGACGTCTTACCAGTGCCCGGGGCCCCGTATATTATCAATCCTTTCTTAGATGGTGTACCATTTTCCCACCTCTTGGCCCAAGAAATCATCACGTCTACTGCCTTGTCTCTTCTGAGCTGGCTAAGCAGGGCAGGTCTATATTTCTCAGTCCAGGGGAGTTCCATACTTATGGATAGTTACCAAGTTAAAATCTTTGTCTTAGGTTGAGACGAAGATTAAATTAATGGATTGTGGATTTGGATGCATGAAGATAAACGTAGACGGCAAGAAAAGAGATGTCAAGGCGGTATGGTATGAGGAGCCAGTTATAAAGATGATTGACCAGAGGATACTGCCTGAAACGTTCAGGATAGTTGATATAAGTAACACTAAGGAACTTCATGACGCCATTAAGAATATGACTGTCAGAGGAGCACCATCAATAGGTGCATCTGCTGCATATGGTGTTGCACAGGCAAAAGCTCTGGGCACGGATGTAGAGGAAGCAGGTAAGATCATAAAGTCTTCGAGACCAACGGCAAATGATCTATTCTATGCAGTGGATTTTGTTCTTCAGCACAAGAATGAAGCCAAGAAATATGCAGAAATGTATGTAGATTCCATAGTTGAGAGGTCACGGCTGATAGGTGTCAATGGAAATGAACTGATTGGGAAAAATAAGAGAATACTGACGCACTGCAATGCGGGGGCACTTGCGTCTGTTGATTACGGAACTGCCCTGTCGCCCATAAGAATTGCAAACGAGGCAGGAAAGAAACCTTTTGTCTGGGTGGATGAGACGAGACCCAGGCTCCAGGGGGCACGGCTGACAGCCTGGGAACTGGTACAGGAGGGAATAGAACACAAGGTCATAGCAGACAATGCAGCCGGATTCCTAATGCAGAGAGAACAGGTAGACCTTGTAATAGTCGGAGCAGACAGGATCACAGCTAATGGGGATTTTGCAAACAAGATAGGCACGTATGAGAAGGCTGTTCTCGCGAAGGAAAATGGCGTCAGTTTTTACGTCGCAGCCCCTTTGAGCACTTTTGACTTCAGCATAGAAGAAGGAAAGGAGATACCGATTGAGGTGAGGTCGGAAGAGGAAGTGAAGGAGATTAAAGGGGTGAAGATATCGCCCAGAGAGTCAAGTGCATATAACCCTGCGTTCGACGTAACCCCGAACAGGTATGTTACGGGTTACATAACGGAATACGGTGTTTTCAAGAGTTCAGAACTTCACCTGCTTAAAGAAAAGGGGAAAGACTCTATCATAGAAAAGATCGATGCAATTTAGAAAGTAATATTATAGATGTTAGAATATTCATCGACTTCAAGTGACGCAAAGAAACATCCTCTGGCAATCAAAGGAATTATGTGAAGGGTCAAATATAAGGAAGTACACAGACTGGGTAAACAGTACTTACGATAAGGGGTTCAGCAGTTATGAGGACATCAGAAGGTGGTCGATAGAGAATATTTCAGATTTCTGGGAATCTATACTACGCTACTTCAAGGTTAGGAGCGAAGGTGGCTATTCCCGGGTTATAAACTCTGAACGGATGCCAGGTAATAAATGGTTCAGCGGGCTAAAGTTGAATTACGCGGAGAACAATCTGCTGCTTGGAGAACAGGAAGAAATAGCACTGTTCTTCAATGAGACTGCGGAAGGAGTGCGTATTTCCAGGGATAATTTTCAGGGGAAGGCTGGAGGCATCCAGAGATTTTTGCTAGATTCCGGAGTTGAGGAGGGTGACAGGGTTGCTTCATTCCTGCCAAACATACCGGAGGCAATGGAAGCTCTCTACGCAACAGCGGCGACCGGTGCCATCTGGTCGAGTTCTTCTCCAGATTTTGGGTCAGAAGCGATTCTCGAAAGATTCAAACAGATAAATCCAAAAGTATTGTTTGCACCGAGTTATTATACATACAACGGAAAAAAGTATGGTAAGACAGAAATTATAAAACAAGTAGCAAACAAGATACCAAGCATCAAGGAGGTTGTTGTTTTCGGAGATTCTTCTGGAGAAATTCAGGGCGCTGTTCCAATGGAATCTATGTTAGGTGAAAGGAGGAGTCTATCCTTTAAAAGGGTACCATTCGATCACCCGTTGTGGATCTTGTATTCTTCTGGAACCACAGGTCCACCTAAGGCCATAGTTCACAGTCATGGCGGAATTCTGCTGGAGCATCTTAAATTGTTAAATCTTCACTACAATTTGAAGAAGGGTGACAGGTTCTTCTGGTATACCACGACAGGGTGGATGATGTGGAATGTTCTGGTCAGTTCCATATCAGCTAGCGCTACCGCAGTCCTGTATGATGGGAGCCCCTCCTATCCAGACAACTACCATCTTTGGGACATTGCTGATAGGAATAGTATCAACTTCTTCGGGACCAGTGCAGCTTACATATCAAATTTGATGAAGGAGGGCGTTAGACTAATAGACAGGTATCCCCTCAAGGGTCTTTATGCCATAGGCTCAACGGGCTCTCCTCTCTCGAACGAAGCCTTTAGGTATGTTTACGAAAGTATCAAGAAAAATGTCTGGCTTGCCTCGATAAGTGGTGGTACAGACCTCTGCACTTCTTTCCTCGGCGGCTGTGTATGTCTTCCTGTTGTGGAGGGAGAACTGCAATGCAGGAACCTGGGTGCAGACATATATTCTCTGGATGAGGATGGGAAGTCTGTCATAGATCAGGTTGGCGAACTCGTTATACAGAAACCCATGCCTTCAATGCCTATCTATCTGTGGAACGATGACGGGGAGAAACTCAAGGAAACATATTTCTCTAAATTTCCCGGAAAATGGAGGCACGGTGATTGGGTTCTTATCACACCGGCCGGGTCAGCAATCATATACGGACGTTCTGATTCTACCCTAAAGAGAAGGGGCATCAGAATCGGTACTGCAGAGATCTACGGTATATTGGATGGGATCGATGAGGTCAAGGACAGTATCATAGTGGGTCTGGAGCTGGAGGGAGGGGAGTACTATATGCCACTATTTGTGGTCACAGATAAAAATGAAGACTTTGAAAATATCAAGAAGAAAATAATAGAGAAACTGAGGGTAGAATTATCGCCAAGGCACGTCCCTGATGAGATAATCAGGGTGTCACAGATACCCAGGACAATCAATGGTAAGAAGATGGAGGTCCCACTGAAGAAGCTGCTGATGGGGATTCAGCCTGATAAGGCAATGAACGTAGGGTCCATGGCAAATCCTGAATCCCTAAATGAATATCTGGAGATAGCAACGAAGATTAGAAAGAGTCAGAGATAACGGCTCGCAAACGCCAAAATTCTAATCGAATCGTCTCCAGAGATGGATTAAATTTCTTAAGAATGTATCTTATCCCACATAATTCTTGCCAGTTTTCCTTCATATAGGAATTCTGAATAGAGATCTTCACTTTTATTTCTGTTCTCCCTGTGCTTTTCCAGTAATTGATTTACCTTCTGTGCAAGAATCTTCTTAACCTCTCCCGTCAGTAGCCTGCCTTTCGAGTATTCGTCTCCAATTCTCTTGATCTCATCGTCATCCTCTTCGAAAATGTAATACAGCCACTGGTAGGGTACATCCACCTTAAGATCTGCGCCGAGTTTTCGTTGCAATTCTGTGGTCGCCTGACCGCCTGAAAACGCGTATTTCATTATCTTCTTCTCTACCGTCTTTGGAGAATCTGAGAGGTATACTGCTGATTCTGGTATCGAAGAGCTCATCTTGCCGTCAGAGCTGGCAAGGGGCGGCAGAAATTTGCTGTGTATTTCGGCAGCCTTGTAATAATCCAGCGACTCTGCGAGATCCCTCTGAAGTCTCCAATATGGATCTTGATCTATTGCAGCCGGAATTAGGCATCTCTTCTTTTCAAACATGGTTGGAACTATCTGTATCGCAGGATAGAAGAGGATACCAATGTTTGATGAGACATCCAGTCCAAAAGTTGCCTTCACCTGGGAGAAATTCAATTTCTTTGCAACTGATGTTACAAGAGGATACATATTTCTGATGTATTCTGTGTCCTTGAATATGAAAGTCTTATCGGGGTTGAAACCTACAGCTATTATATCCAAAATATTCTGGTGGGCCCATTCAGAAGTTTGCTTTAAGGTATAATCCTGATTACGCATGAACTTTTCATCATCTGTTATCTCGATGTAGACGTTCACATCGAATATATCCTGCAGCCATTTCGTGAACAGGAAAGGGATGAGATGGCCTATATGCATGCCAAGGGAAGGCGCTCTTCCAGTATACAGATAGAAGCCTTTCCCCTCCCTATAATCTTTGAGGATTAAATCTAGGTCTCTGTGGGAGAAGAAGATATTTCTTCGCAGCATGACGTGCATGCTTCCCTTGGAAATCCTGGAAATTTCTCTTAATATTTCTTCAGATATCTTCTGGGTGCCGAACTGCCTGATCAGTTTATCGTAGTCTATCCTTCCACTTACTTCCCAAGGAGTGACCTTGAAGTCGTCTTCTTGCACTCTAAGTAATGCAGACACCTAATAAAATCATTATTGAAAGGGGAAAGCGATCGAATTCTCTTTCGAGAGGGAAATGAACAAAATACTTCTAATGAGATTTCCATGCTCATGTATGTCACTCAGTTTAGAAATAAAAGGAATGAAACGTGGAGACCTAATACCATCCGAATTCACCTGTGAAGGTATCAACCATTCACCAGAGATAGGCATAAATGGGGTTCCTTCAGGAACCAGATCTTTTGCATTGATAGTCGAAGATCCAGATGCACCAGCCGGCATTTTTGTTCACTGGGTGATTTACAATATAGAACCAACAGTTTCAAAGATGAGAGAAGGAATTGAAAAGACACCCAAAACAGGGGAAGGGTTTCTTCAAGGGAAAAATGACTTTGGTCGAGTGGGTTACGACGGACCCTGTCCACCAAAGGGTCACGGGTACCACAGATACTTTTTCAGACTTTATGCTATCAGTTCCCTCTTGTCCATCAAGGAGAACGCCACCAGGGAGAGCCTCCTGAAAGCAATGGAGGGGAAAGTGATAGACCAGGCTGAATTTGTTGGGAGGTACAAACGCTAGATCAGCCTATATACCCTATGAAATGGTGTGCTATCATTCCAATTGCAAATGTTGCGAGGAAACCCAGTGTCACGAGACCAAGGGATCGGAGAAGGTCCCTTCTTAACCGTCCGTTGGATTGTATTGATATCACTGAGGTAACTATCATATCCACCACTATGACAAGTCCAAAGGCTGTTGCGAGTGCAACGTATTTCTGCAGAAACAGAAATGGAATGATGGGTACGATTGCGCCAAAGAAATAGTAAAGGGCAGTGTTTCCTGCAGCCTTTCTAGGAGAATGTGCCCCTCCAGAAGACAACTGATCCTTAGCGTGTTCAGACAGATACGCACCTATTGTCATTGAAATGAGTCCAGATGCACCGAATACTATGCCACCGACAGCTACATACATGTTGTTAATGAAAACACCTGTAAGTCCTGCTACACTTGCAAGAACTTCTATCAGCCCATCTGACATTCCATATATTGCATCCCTAACCGTATCTGCATTTACCTTTAGCTCGTTCATCATCTTGACGAAGACGTCTTCGTGATCCCTTTCATCAGCCAGGATCTTGCTCAGTTGGTCCCTTTCCCACTGTTCTCTTGATTCTTTCTCTAGATAGTCAGAGTATTCCTTAATGGCGTCTATCTCGCCTCTTTCAAGATAACGGACCAGAAAGGATATGCCAAATATTCTTTGAAGGAATCCAAGATAATGATAATAGCTTGCGTTCCTCCTTTTGAATGGTGGTAAGGGCATCCCCTTCTTCTTTAACAACTCAGCCCAGAACTCAGCGTGAGTCGACTCTATAGCAGATAACTCCATCAATTTTTTTGCTATGGTCTGATTTCTTCGGCTCTTTCTTACCGAAGACATAATCCTTGTTGAAATATCTCTGTAGAGACTCGCATCATTCAGTTCATTCAGATAGAAGGATTCAGGGCTGCTTACCACGGAAATACATTCAAAAATCATTAATAATGTTTCTGGAGCGAATGACTAATTGAGGGGAACGAGAAAAAATAAATCTTCTTATCCAATACGGAACAGTGATAATATGACCCAGAATGTTTTGATCATGGGTGCTGCAGGACGTGATTTCCACAATTTTAACACGTACTTCAGGGACAAGAAGGAATACAACGTTGTTGGATTTACGGCTACACAGATACCAAATATAGAAGGTAGAACATACCCAAAGGAACTCGCAGGGAAACTCTATCCCAAAGGGATACCAATCTATCCAGAATCTGAACTGACGGACCTGATTAATGAGAAGAAAGTTGACCTAGTGGTTTTTTCATATTCAGATGTTCCACATGAATATGTAATGCACAAAGCGTCGGAAGTGCTAGCAGCAGGGGCAAATTATATGCTCCTTGGACCGAGGGATACCCAGATAAAGAGCAAGAAACCACTTATATCAGTGTGCGCAGTGAGGACAGGTTCCGGAAAATCACAGACCACAAGAAGAGTGGAAGACATACTCATAGGAATGGGAAAGAAAGTCGTGGCAATCAGGCATCCGATGCCTTACGGTAACCTTCTTGAACAGAAAGTACAAAGATTCGCAACGATGGATGACCTAGACAAACAGAAGTGCACGATAGAGGAGAGGGAGGAATACGAACCCCACATAAAGAGGAATGTCATCATTTATGCGGGAGTGGATTATGAAGCAATTCTTCGGCAGGCAGAGAAGGAAGGCGATATTGTGCTCTGGGATGGGGGAAACAATGATTTCTCATTCTACAAGAGTGACTTGCAGATCGTAGTTGCCGATCCGCATAGGGCAGGAAATGAGATTAAGTACCATCCAGGGGAAGTAAACCTCAGGTCTGCTGATGTTATAGTGATAAATAAGGAGGAAACTGCGAGTCTAGAAAATATAAACATCGTTAGGAACAACATAAGGCAATTTAATCCCAAAGCGATAGTCGTGGACGGAGCATCCCCATTCTTTAGTGCAGACTCGGAAAAGGTGAAGGGAAAGAAGGTGCTCGCCATAGAAGATGGCCCCACACTCACTCATGGAGAGATGAGCTATGGTGCCGCCGTCCTGTTCTCTATAAAATACGGAGCTTCAGAGCTCGTGGACGCAAAGGAATATGCTAAGGGAACGATCAAGGGAGTTTATGAAAAGTACAAGCAAATACACAACTATCTCCCTGCCATGGGTTATTCTCCAAAGCAGGTAAAGGATCTGGAAGCGACAATAAACGCAACGCCTGCAGATGTGGTCGTATCAGGAACGCCAATAGACCTGACGAAAGTTGTGAAGATAAACAAGCCACTAATAAATGTGAAGTACGAGCTTCAGGAAATTGGGAAACCAGATCTTACGGACATACTTGCGAAATTTGTCAAGACACACTAGAAGAGCCGGATTCTATTTTTTTTATTAATTCTTCTTTACTTCCTTCCCATTCCACTTCTATTTTTTTAACGGTTTTCCAAGGAATTTTCGGGTATTTCGCATCCGTAACGCTGTAGCTCAGGTTCATAGAATTGATGATTTCCATGAGCCTGAGGGTTTGAAAATTTTTCTTTACCCTTCTACCCAGCTTCCTCGGCACTGCAGTATCAAAATAAGTTTCCCAGAGAATTCGCTTCATTTCTTTATTAAAACGGCGTTAATTCTTCCGTTTTGTCCAGGTCTGGACGTTACCCTTGCATTGCCAAGTTCTGTAACGACAATGGCCCCCTTTGTGATTATGTTCCTTTGAGCGAAATGTGGATCGGCTATGTTTTCTAAAACATTTATTATTTTGACCTTCTTGGTTACCCTGTCCTTTGGGTCTGTAACATTTGCCTCGTTACCTCTCAATAGTGCAGTTTTGGTATTTCCCCCCATTCCTCTCACTTGCTTTCTCTTTACATTTCCAAGTACGGTGAGTGTTGGCTCGTTTCCAAGCTCGAATCTCTTCTTGTGCCTGTTCGATCTGAGTTTGCCACCACTTATCTTAGCATTAGCTCTTCCGTGATATATGGCCATGTGAAAAGGCTATGAATAAAAGGTAGTTAAACCTTTCACATCTCGTCTTTCTAGGGAAAGTGCAGTCCAGATGTTCATTATTCTTGATCAAATAACTCTTTATCTACCTCTCGTTCAACGGTACATACTTCAGGTCCAGCTGGCCAACGTACCACTCGACAGGTCTCACCAGTTTGTTGTTGTGCCAGTACTCAACTATGTGAGATCCCCATCCTGCCATTCTGGAAGCAACGAATATGGGTGTGAACATCTGTCCCTCTATGCCCAGTACCCTGTACAACGGACCAGCAAAGAAATCTATGTTGGGCCATATCCCCTTTGTCTTCCCCAGCTTGTCTATCATGAGTTTCTCAGCCCTGAGTGCAATCTGCAAGAGTCTCCTCACTTCATCTGATGGTTCCTTTGTCAGGCTCTCCTCAAGGTAGCTTCTCACAAGCTTTGCCCTCGGATCGTACGTCTTGTAAACCCTGTGACCGAACCCCATTATCCTCTGCTTCCCCTCCAGTGCCTCCTCTATGTAATTCTCAGTGTTATCTGGATTGCCTATTGCATTCATCATGCTCAGTGCAGCCTCATCCGCACCACCATGGAGTGGACCCTTCAGTGTACCTATGCCTGAAGTGGTTGCAGCATACACATCTGCAAGTGTGGATGCAGTCACAAGCACAGAGAATGTGGATGCATTTGTGCTGTGTTCTGCATGCAGTATGAACATCAGAGCTATCAGTTTGCTCTCAAACTTTGTTGGTTTCTTCCCTGTGAGCATGTAGAGGAAATTGGCAGGAATGCTGAGGGAATCATCTGGCGGAATATACTCCTTTTTCTCTCGGAACCTCCCTGTTGCAGCTGCAATGGATGGAAGTTTTGCGATAAGCGTAATGACCTTGTCTAAAGTGGCTGAGTTCTCTTGGTTGTTGGGGTCACTATCGTACATGATTAGCATAGAGGTTGCAGTTCTCATTACGTCCATCGGATGAGAACGAGGTGCCATTACTCTTATAAGGTCCTTTACCTCAGCAGGTAGGTCTCTCCTGTTTCTGAGCTTCCTTGAAAATTCCTCAAATTCGACTTTTGATGGAAGTTTTCCGTTAAGTAGAAGATAACAGACTTCTTCATAATTTGATTTTTCTGCAAGGTCTTCTATAGAATACCCCCTGTACCACAACCTGCCGTTCTGTCCATCTACTTTGGAAATTGCGCTCTCGTCTACATAAACCCCCTCCAATCCATAGTTGATTGCTGGTTTTTCTGTCACATTTATCGATTAAGATTATTGGTCTTAAATACTTAATACTAGCCTAATCTTTTTAAGTAAATGAGTGAAGAAAGCCTTATTTCTCCATTATAGATGCATAAGCATGAAGATTGCACTGCTCTTGGTGCTATTCCTAGCCCTGCTGATACTGTTTTCGGTTCCAGCTGGCAATGCAGATAATCATTCACTGGTAATAATAAATTTCACTTATCAAGTCGATCCTGGAGCTCAGGATTATTTCCAGTCGGTCCTATCTTATGCAGAATCACACGGCGATCCTGTGATAATTGTAATGAACACTCCCGGAGGCTATTTAACTAACGGCTTCGCCATAGTGAATTACACGATTGCAGCCGAGAAATCCATAACTGTCACCACATACGTACCCTCAGGAAATATGGCAGCCTCCGCGGGATCGTACATAGCACTGGCCTCAAACTATGTTTACATGGGAAACGCTAGTTTCATTGGGCCATCGACTCCTTACATAATAGGTGGGACATCACTGGAGCAACAGCATGTCACAAATGCGTCTCTGGCATTTATGGAATCCCTGGCAGAAGTGCATGGATGGAACCAGTCAGCCGTTAAGCAGATGGTGGAATATAATGTTGCATATACCGCCCAGAATGCATCAAGAATCGGGCTCATTACTGGCGTCTCTGACAGTCTTTCAGCCGTCATTCAAAAACTCGGTTATCAGGGGCTACCACAGATTCAATTCTATGAGAACACAGTGGAGCAACTGGAATCGTTCCTTTCAAATTCTACTGTTGCTGACTTCCTCATTCTGATTGGTGCAGTCGCAATCCTTCTTGACATATTCCACGGTTCCATCGTACTGAGTGTCGCGGGTATAGTTGCAATAGCACTCGGATTCTGGGGGGTGACGCTGATCAGTTTTCAGCCAATTGCTATCCTGCTGATGGTTATGGGAATTGCACTGATATTCCTGGAGATTAAGCTGGGCCATGGGCTTGCAATGGTAGGGGGGGTGGTTTTAGTCGTCGCGGGTGGGCTTATACTGATGGTGGGGGTGAGTTACTCCTCAAACGTGCCTATTCTTGGGAGCACAAATTATGCATTGATTGCACTCGAAGCAACTGTCCTTCCGATCGGAGCCCTGTATCTAATTGGCTTAAGAAAGGCAGTCATGGGTAAACCTTCGAAGGTAGGTCCAGAAACAATAATTGGAAAGAAAGGGAAGGCAGTAACAGACATAAAGCCACAGGAGAAGGGTGTCGTAAATGTACAATCGGAGGAATGGACCGCAACTTCTGCAGAAGCAATAAGTGCTGGTGATCAGATTATCGTGCTAAGCTATAGCGAGGGAGTCGTGACCGTCAAGAAATCTTCTTGACCCTGAGCGTTGCACTTTCTTCCTGCACTCCAATCACTGTGACCTGCTCGTTATCGTGCGTCTCTGTATCACAAATAAAGCTCCAGTCTTCGCTCATTACAACTACAGTCCCGAGCTCATTTGCTGGGACGCCCTTCAGTACTCTTCCCGTTTGTCCCACCAAGGCTTCAGGATGAAAATACTTCTTTGTAATCCTTTTCGAAATGGTGATGGAGAAACCAACGAATAGTAATAGGGCAATCACAAAAAATACAATAGAGAAAGCGAGGAGAAAGCTGTTGTCCATCCCCGTGACCAGATATTCAACCAGAAGATAAATAGCAAAAATAAGAAGGATAGCAAGGGGGACAACAGCCCTATAGCCATACTTCACGGTAAACTGACTGGGTTGTTTCGGCATCTTTGTTCTTACTCTTTCTTGTTACTCGTTGTTGTTGCCGACGATGCTGCCCTCAGTGTTTCGGTGAACGGCCTGAACATCTCGGTAAATTCCATAGGTATGATGTACTTAGTGGAATTGCTGGATCCAAGTCCCTTCATCATGTCGAGATATTGAAGTGCCATAGTTTTCTGGTCTATCTCCTTGGCTGCGTTGAATATCGTCGTTAGGGCCATTGCA
This sequence comes from Thermoplasmata archaeon, assembly GCA_049965815.1. GTDB lineage: Archaea > Thermoplasmatota > Thermoplasmata > Thermoplasmatales. Next base: position 18,858 of record JBMFVV010000006.1, read on the forward strand.
TAACCCTCTGCCCTTAGAATTGCTGATTGCCTATCTCCTTCTGCCCTAAGTATGTTAGATTGCTTATCTCCTTCAGCTACCGTGATGGTCGCCTGCTTCTTTCCCTCTGCTTCTGTGACGACCGCTCTCCTTGATCTTTCAGCGCTCATCTGCATAATCATTGCATCGGAAACGTTCTTCGGAGGAAGTATTTCCCTGATTTCCACGTTTGTTACCTTGACGCCCCATCTTGTTGTAACCTCATCCAGCTTTGTCCTCAGAATTGCGTTTATATTCTCCCTCTTTGAGAGAACTTCATCCAGGATTATGTCTCCTACTACGGCCCTAAGAGTCGTAGTTGCAATACCCATTGCAGCTCCCTCAAAATTCTGTACCTGTATCACGGAATCAGAAGCACTAATGACTTTGAAGTAGATGATGAAATCAACGTCCACAGGCGCATTATCTTTAGTTATGCAAGTCTGGTGTGGAATTGTAAGGAATCTTTCCCTGAGATCAACCCTGACTGGGACATCTATTATTGGATAAATGAACACCACTCCTGGCCCTTTCTGTGCAAGTGCCCTACCAAATCTGAAGACTACAATCCTTTGGTATTCTCTAACTATCTTTATCGAGTAGAAGAGAAATGCCAGTATTATTATGGCAACCAGTGCAATGAGGGCGTCTTCGCCAACATTAGTAGTGATTGCTAACGCAGTTGCCGTATATGGGAACATCATACAAGTCCATCATAAGTTTATATTAATGTTTTGTGAGCAATACGTATATGGAAGGTAAATTCCCTAACCGTAGATTCGGTTTATAAGAGAGGTTAATGCCCAATTCAAAATCCATCTTCTTTTAGGCTTCTAAGGTCAAAAATTATTAATATCATCTTTTTCTGTCAAAATATGGCCAAGGTTGACTATAATCCTAAACCTATTGATGACAATTTCTTCGATAAGCCGGATGAATATCCCATCACCGGAAATCACGCAGGTCACGAGGTCAGAGCTGAGGGAAAAGTGAGAATGGATAAGGACGGAAAGCCATATCCAACGAAACTTGGTATTCATGGAACCAATGTGGCAGTAGACTGGGAGACCTGCATAGCAGACGGATCGTGCATGGACGTATGTCCAGTCAACGTCTACGAGTGGTTCCTCAATCCAGGGAACAAGGGTACCGGCAACGATAAGAAGATTGCAGAGGGAACTGAAGAATGGAAAAAGTATAGGACAGACAAATGTGATCCTATTAGGGAGTCGGACTGCATATTCTGCAATGCTTGTGTAACTGCTTGCCCGACAGGTGCAATTTCAGTCGCAATGAGAAAGTAGTCCTATCTATTCTTTCTCAGAATTCAGACCAATTTCACTTTTGTTTTTATTTAATTCCCTTTCTTCTAATATCGACGTCCAAGTGAGGAAACAATTGCTCAGGAGCTTGTCATTATCTTTCATTGTAGATACTTCCTGAAAAAGGATGATGCCCTTTCCCAAGCATCATCAGCCGCTTCCTTATTGTAAACTGATCCATCATTGTTCGCAAAGGCGTGATTCGTGTTTGGATAGAGCTTCAGTTCTATCTGTTTCTTGAATTTCACGAAATGTGCAACTGCATCTGGGATTCCAGCGTTTATCCTGGGATCATCTCCAGCATACAATCCAAGCATTGGCCCCTTCATCTTAGAAATGTCGTCCAGATTCGGTGGATTTGCCCCATAGTAGACCACCGTAGCATCGAATGGAAGCTGAGTGGAGATACGAAAGGACAGCCCTCCTCCCATGCAGAAACCTACAACTCCCATCTTCGATGGCTTGAAGTTTGCCTTTAAGTAGTCGTAGCCCATCGCAAGGTCCTTTATCATTCTCTCTTCAAGCTGCCCCCTCCCCATCATCAGTCTCGTTATCACGTTTTTCTGCTCGGGCGTGGCCCTTTCGAGCGTTGCATTTATTGAATCCATGTCCCCTCTTCTTTCAGCAGGTAATTCAAAGAAGAGCTTCATAGCCATCATGATGTTCTCTTGAGAGAATGTTTCATCCTCTCCCTTTCTCGAATAGAGGTGAGGGGCCAGTACCAGGTGACCCTGAGATGAGAGCTTCCTTGAGTAATTTTTTATAAAGTTAGTCAAGCCCCATATCTCCTGAATTACTATGACTGCGCTCTTTGCATTTTTGTCTCCGACGAGAAAGGCCTTAACGGTTGATCCATCAAATGATGGATAATAGATCATTTCTTCTTGCATAGAATGTCATCCAAAGACCAATTTAATACTTGCCAAGGCTTGAGGACTACAAAATTACAGAATATTTACTTTTGAAAGGATCGGTAACTGTTAGGTCGCATCATTAATCTTAGAGAAAGTTTCAAAACCTTTTTCAATTATTTTCTTGACGTTGTCGAATGTCTCTAGGGAATATATTTCGTCCTGCTTGAACCATCTGCAGTCAGATGATTCGTCATTGGAACGAAATTCCATGTTTTCAGCTACGCCTATATAAATCATATCGAAGTGTTCGTGAGCTCCATCGGAGTAAGGCACAATCTCGTCCATTATCACAAGCGGTAGAGGGAGACTTTTTGCTCCCTGATCCGAAATGAGGAATCCATCGGTTGATAATATATGGAAGGTTGAGCTTGTTTCCTCCCTGGATTCCCTAATTGCACACTCCAGTGGGTTTTCATCATTTTCCATGTGCCCTCCAGGGTATATCCATACTCCTAGCTTCCGGTGCTTGACTAGTAGAACCTTATCTCCATCTCTGTTCATTATCAACACGCCTGCGACAATGCATTTCTTCAAAATTACATCCGCTCCATCATTGGAACAGTAGAAAGTGTTTATATTTTATTCTCACGACTAGAAAATCGACATCAAAAAGCGCCGGGGGGGAGATTTGAACTCCCGATCTCTTGCGAGAACAAGCTTTCTGTAACTCTGTTCCAGGCTTGCGCCTTACCGGTCTGGGCCACCCCGGCAACACTCTACCTCAAATACACAAGGTTTATTATTATTTCCACATTTCCAACAACAATGGATATTCTTGAGGGTACGACTGAAGTTCTTGACGTTTTCACAAAGGAGTTTGTTGGTAAGAAAGATGTCGTTGTAGGAATTTCAGGTGGTATAGACTCTACAATGGTTGCCTATATTCTCAGGAGAAACATAAGCAGGAAGAAGATTCACCTTTATTCTCTTCCATTCGGGAAGGAAAGCAAGGACGTTAAGAAGGTGTCGGAATTCCTAGACCTACCATATGAGACCGTAGACCTCAGCGCCTCACTTGCACCTTTTAAAAAGATGATCAGCGACAACAAATTGTTGGGGAACGTTATGTCAAGGCTAAGGATGGTTTTCCTCTATTATAAGGCAAACGAACTTAGAGGACTGGTCGCGGGAACGTCTAATAAGAGCGAGCTTCTGACAGGGTACTTCACAAAATTTGGAGATGGGGGATCGGATTTTCAAATCCTGGGCGATCTTTACAAAACCCAAGTTTACGAGATAGCAAGAAAGTTTGATTTCCCTGAGTGGCTGCTAAAAAAAGCTCCTAGTGCAGATCTATGGGAAGGCCAGACAGATGAAGGGGAGCTGGGAATTTCTTATGAAAAGCTTGACAGAATCCTCGAGTGTCTCGAGTATCTGAAGACGCATGAACAGTGCAGGGTGGGGTCTAGCCTTCAGGAAGTGAAAAGAATATACGCACTGGTAAAGAATAATGCACACAAGAGAAATACTTTCTACATTCCGAAAGTTGGCTTCAGATCAGTTGGTACAGACTGGCTCGAGTAATCACCGCTATTGCTGCTTTGCCATATTCTGGTAGGCTCTTATAAGATCATCGAATTTTATGTAGGCTACCAGCATGAAAATTCCTACAATGATGAAACCAAATATCATCCCTACTATCATCCAGATCAATGTTTTCTCCTTGGCGGCAGATAACTGTCTGCGCTCAGTAAGACGTATGATCTCTCTGCACTCATAGAATACTACGATGTCAATAACACCAAATATAGCAGTTATGCCTAACGAAATGAGTCCCGTTATTAGGAGGATGATTCCTAAAATCAGTGCCAAAACCCAGGAAATAGTCAGCATATCTCTTATCGTAGATTTCTCCGGGGGATCAAATAGCGACCGATTCAGAGCAGCGTTTTCTGGTGGGTTTGTCATTGCATTATAATTACACACTTGATTTAAAGTTGCCTGACATAATGGAATAATCAAACAAGTTTGAAACCACCTGTTATAGTGTCTATGACAGAGTCCTCGTCTGGTCCAAAACCAGAACATGTGAGGGTATCAGGCTCAAGCTGTGTGAGTCCGGCATCCCTGATTGGGCAGCAATTTATACCCGTAGATCTGGCCTTTTTGATCAGCTCCTGGAGCTGTGCCTCGTCCTTAACCCAAACAACTATCTTCTTCTGTCCTTCGGAAATCCACTTATTTCTTTTCTCAGAGTTGTTCATAGAACATTCTACAGCTGCATGAGCCACCTGGGCGGCTATCTTGCCCTTCCCCATATCTAGATCTTTCCTCACAGCTATGGCCATCTTCACTATGTCAGAAATTATAATTACTATTTATCTTATCACCTTAAGGAATGAATTTCTATCCTGCCATTCTGATTCCTTTGGCCATCTTTACTCCACTTTTTTACCTGAACTGGAACAGGATAGACAAGATAGTTGATGAATCTATTTTTGCCAGGTTCTTACTGTTCGGAGTGCTATTGGGCATAGTATACATCGTGATGTTTCTTTATTCATTCTTCGCATTGGATCAGTATATAGACCTTATGTTCATTTCCATAATGCTGTTTCTACCGCTACTATCGGCAGGAGAGCAGCTAGCGATAATGACTGGAAAATATAGGACGAGAAAGGATCTTATCCAGCTGTCAACATCTTTAGGTGGTGCATTCTCATTTCCAGTCTCTTTTGCAATTGCCATTGTTACCAGTTCTTCAGATTTAAATTACATTTTCATAGCTCTTGTGGCTCTTTTTGCCTTTTTCACAAACGTTAATTCAAGTACAATTCTCGGTATCGGTGTTTCCAGAAATAGGGGATTGCTGTATTTCATTTCTGCCTTCCTGGTTCAGATGCTATTCTCTTCAGCAATATACGTGGAATATCTTAAAAGCTCCTACGCATTCATAACAATTGTTCCAGAAATAGCAGCGACGATACTGTTATATACCATATTTTTCCATCATAGAATTGGGACTAGCTGAATGGGAGCTGCTATTAAGGGGATTGCTGTGGCGATCGTAGTTATTCTGGCCATAACTACTGCATATTATTTGATTGAAGACTCAAGTATTATTAACGGAGTGACTTATAATGTATCATATCAGATTCCATCTAAATTAACCACAACTTTTTCAAGAAACTTCACCTTCACTTCAAGCAAATCTTTCACATTCTATCTCACCCCTACGATTAATGATACTCTTCAGCAGAGCCGGGTAACAACAACTCATTCTCCAAATGTGAATGCCACGACTGATATCTCAGACAACAGAACTTACTGGAAATTCTCCGTTAGCCCCGGTAATTCCTACATAGACGTCAATTATAATATCACCTCATACGGCAAAAGCTGGCAAAATCTCGAAAACTCAACGGGGATACCTTCTCAGATTCCAGAATTTCTCAGGGAAGAATACGATCATCCGGAATACTTCAACGCTACTGGAACCAATCTCGAAGTAATAAACCCATCATTTTTCAGGGATCTGACCATGAATATTACGTCAAATGATACTACAGTGGTGGAAATGCTTAGGTCAATCTATAACTATATTGTCATGAATTATCGTTACAATATCACTTACAACCTTGGGAATGTACCTCTTTCAGCTCAACAGGTGTATCAGGTTAAGGAGGGAGATTGTGAAGAGCTATCGTACCTTTTTGAATCTATGAGCAGGAGCATAGGTATCCCTTCCTGGACGCAGTATGGTCAGTTGATCCAGGAAAATGGAGGACAGGTAGGTCTTGGGGAGCATGCATGGGTTCAGACTTACGTTCCATTGTCCAACAGCACCGGTAATTATGTGAACATAGACCTGACTGTCGAGGTAGGAGGGCAAGACCTCGGAAGAGGTTTCCTAGTAAAGTACCCTAATTCGATTGTTGAGTGGACCGACAACGGTAACTCGTCAGCGATGGTTGCATTCCATATCGAATTGACAGCGCCTGCCGGGATCAACCTTACGGAACAGGAAAATGATGTTGTCAGTTCATTCAATCAATCCGGTTCTATAGCCCTCATACAGGATAATATTTTTAATCTCCTCATCGCTAACACATCAAGAGAACGAAGATGATAATCCCCTCAGTCACAATGAGAAAAAGAAAGATAGTGGAAGAGGGAGCTCTAGAGAAGTATGAATCTGGACCATTGTGGCTAATTGATGAAGACTACAAGAGGGGGAGAGAGCTCAATTTCAGGAGATACGACGACCTGTCTGGTATTTATGAACTCTATCTAGATGCAGAAATTTCCAGGGTTGACGATGTTGCCGATTCCATAACGGGCGGTGCAACCATGGTTACAATTTCAGAATCTATCGAGAAGGAAAAATTGAGGGCTGCCCTTTTTTATACTGATTCCCTCATACTCTACGTAAGGAACAACATGGAACTGGCAGATTTCTTCTTTTCAAATGGAGGGCAGCGAGTATATTCTGATTCCTTAATGTTCAATAGGAATGCAATCCTGTATACAAGCAAACAGAGCTGTGATGGATGCAATATAGTGATTCCAATTGGAGGTTTCAATGGTGGAAGAGATAAGGAAGCTCCTGCTTTACCTTAAAAAGACAACAGGCAAGTATGAGTTTTCTGAGACGGAAATTCTGACAATCCTTTCTATAAAGTCGAGATTCCTGACACCTGACCAAGTAAAGGAATTTCTAAAGATTGCAATGGATACGAAATGCTTACGACAGTCGGGTGACCTATACTCAATTACTTGCTCGATCAACGGTATCGAGCTGAGTTTGGATTATAAACCAGATTTCAGCGCTATAGTTAACGAAAAGGATGGGGAAGATGCGACAGATATGATAATTTCACTTATCACAGAAAAAACGGGCAAAAGCAAGAGGGATGTGATATCAGAAATCAACAAGATGAGGGAGAGAAACCCATTCTTAAGCACAAAGGTGGCAGCGCTCGTTGTTGCAAGACTGAACGGATTGGACGTCGAAAGATTCCTGGTAGCTTCTTGATCACTTTGCTGATTCCTGTGGATCCTTGTTTAGGTAAGACGCGTATTTTGTAGCGAGATCATACTGATCAAGTTCCATCGCTATATCAGAGGCCGCGTCGAATATTTCAGAATAATTATTGACTGCCCTGATCCTCTCTTCCTTTCTCTTCAGTTTTGCTGCTTCGCCTACGACCCTCTTTATGACTTTGTCTAGAATTTTAAGCGGCTCATCACCGCCTTTTTGCTCTACAAGCAGGTAAGCATAGTTGACTGCAGCCTGCGCGAGCATGTCCAGATTGTTGGAATTTTCTGCCTCTTGAATGGCCTTTTCGAAAAGGGAAGAAGCCTCATTGAAATCCTCCAGTATGGTTGCTAGAGAAATCATAGAATAGATATATTCTCCCTTATCGTTGATCTTCTGGTACAGTTCAAGTGCTTTTCTACCATACTCTATTGCCTTTTTATTGTCTTCTAGGACCAGTATCTGTGAGAGAAGAAGATTAGTCTCCGCAATTCTCTTCATATCATTCTTTTCAGTAGCAATTTTCAGGGATTCTTCTGCAGTTTGTTTGGCCATTTCTGGATCTGGAGTTTCTTGATAGAGAAAGCACTCCGACTTGATTCTGAGGATGTCAGTTTTAGACAGGGCATCTTGGATTGAATTTATGTTCTCGTCGACGTATTTTATGCACTCTTTTAAGTCTCCATTGTCCTCAAGTTCTCTTGCTTTCTCAACGATTTCAGTGTCCATTTTCGTTCTCCTTCATACAACTTTTTAGGGATTTAACGTTTTCCTCGATATTCCCCTTGAATATTGCAGATGCGCTTACTATGATGTCAGGTCCCATCTTCGCTATCCTTGATATGTTTTCTTTTTTTATACCTCCATCAACTCCAATGAGGAAATCAAGATTTTTTTTCGTCCTGTACTCTGCGAGTAGCGGTATCTTCCCTGCAGATTCCTCTATCATTTCCTGGCCGAAAAAACCAGGTTCAACAGTCATTATCAACACATATTTTACATACGGCAGCAGTGATTCTATGCTTGAGAGTTGAGTCTTGGGATTGATGGCCAATCCTGGCATAGAACCTCTCCTTTCAATTTCCTTTAATACCCTGAGGGTCTGAATAGGTGCCTCATAGTGAATAGTGACTGATTGTGAGAAGGCGCAATACTGGTCCAGAAACATGTCTGGATTATCCACCATCATGTGACTTTCTACTTTAACACTGAATCTTTTCCTGATAGCTTCTCCGAACGGTATGCCCATTGTGAGATTAGGTACAAAGTGACCATCCATTACATCAAGATGAATCCAAGTAATTCCCGATTTGATGGCTGATTCAATATCTCTTTCCAAGTTCAGCAGATCAGCGGCAAGTATGGACGCGGACAGTTCTGGCATAATCGTCAAGCCTCATTGATTCCGTGCCTAATAAACATTCGATTTGGAGGCTTACACAAAATTTCTAAATACCTTTTAAAAATGGCCTATAATGAAAGGCGAATACGATTCTCTGGACATAAGAATTCTTAATGTTCTGAGGGAGGACGCAACCATAGGTTACAACGAGATATCTAGGAAAGTCAAATCACCTCCTACCACAGTATTTCAGAGAGTCAAGAGAATGAAGGATAGAGAGATAATAAAGAAGATGGTTCCGCTGATTGATCACGACAAGCTTGATTATAAGTTAACTGCATTTGTCACTATTTCAATCAGCGATATAAAGGAGCTGGACAGGATTGCCAAGGAGCTTTCCAGATTCGACGAAGTGCTAGATGTTCATCACACATCCGGTGACAGCGATTTACTACTAAAGATCAAAGTAAGGGACAGCAACGAGTTGAAGGATTTTGAAGTTGAGAAGGTAGGGGCAATAAGGGGAATCAGGGCTGTCGGAACTACCCTAAGTTTAGGAATATTCAAAGAAGAATTCTCGGTGAAATTGAGAGCTTAGATGATTGAAATTCAAGAAGTGACGAAGAGGTATGATAGACATACCTATGCACTCCGTGGAATAACTGCAACTCTTAGAGAAAGGGTCACAACCGTTATAGGAAGGAACGGAGCTGGCAAGACCACATTAATAAGGATACTTTCGACTCAATTATTCCCCACAACCGGGACAGCAACGATAGAAGGGCTTGACATCCTCAAAGATACAAAGAAAGTCAGGGAGATAATAACCAGCATTCCACAGGAATCCCAGCTAATAGGCATCCTGTCTCCCCTTGAACAGATGCAATTATACCTAATGGCGAGGGGGTTCACTGCTTCACAGGCAAAGGAAGAGTCAAAGCAGGCCTTGGATGAGTTGGAGTTGTATGACTTCAGGAATGCCCCATCAGACACGCTCTCAGGAGGTATGAAGAGGAAGGTTTTCGTAGCTATGGCTCTGGCAGCAAAAGCACCCGTTATCTTTCTGGATGAACCAACCACTGGCCTGGACCCACTTTCAAGAATAGAGGTGTGGTCCGCTATAAAACGACTCTCGTCCAAGATAATTCTCACGACTCACTACATGGAGGAAGCGCAGGAGCTTTCAAATGAAGTGGTTGTTATAGATCAGGGGAACATAATAACACATGGAGCTATCAGGGAACTGCTTTCTTCATTCGGTGGCAAGATGAGAGCAGAGAAGATGGATGGAGAAGAATACGATATCAAGATTGCTAACGTTGCCATAAAATACATAGAAAAGGAAAGGGTCGAAGAATTCATAGCAAAGGGGTATGATATCAAGAGGATAAATTTGGACGACATCTTTCTCTCCCAGGGGGTAATGCTTGAATCCTAAGTTCGTGCTCTATTTTGCATGGTACTATGGATTCTACATAATTCTCAGGGGTCCATCTTATCTTGTTGCTTCCCTTTCTCTACCACTCACTCTATTATTCATGGTAACGATTTTCACACACGGAACCCTCATAGCTTATGCAATAGCAGGCGGACCCATAGCAATAGTTGCAGCGAACAGCATAAATGGAGCTGCGGATGCGGCATTCTTTAGGATCCAAATAAGGATACAGGACCTCTTTGTGGCGACAAGGGTAACATCTCAGGACTATATGTTTGCACTTTCCTTGAGTTATCTTGTATTTTCTCTTCCCGGTATTGCCCTTTATGCCATACTGGGAGCTTACATGAAAGTGTTTGCACTTTCTTCAGCCTTGCAGATCATAGCAGTGTTGGTACTGCTTACACTAACAATATCTAACCTGTCGTTCATAATAGCTGGACTGCTGAAACACATAAGGAATGTCTGGGGAATAACGGCAATACTCTCAATAATAATGACGGTACTCCCACCTACATTCTACCCATATACCTTCCTGCCACAAGGTATCATTTACGTACTATCGATATCTCCAGTTACGCCGGCTGCAGTTCTAATTCAGGGAATAGTGGGCCTAGAGCCTTTCCAGGTTTCCATGATATTCATACTCCTAATAGAAACAGTAATCCTGACACTCCTTGGGAGAAAATTCATCAGATGGAGGGAGTGACATTAAGCGAGATGTATAATGGGCTTCGTAATGAATCGTTATGGCGGAATTCAAAGAGTTGGAAGAAGCATTTATACGAACTGACAAAGTGATCAACGGGCGAGCAAAATGGGGAGTCGATGGCAGCACATCCCTGAAACTTCAGGTGGTGAAGGTTCAGCCAAGCGACCTAGATATTCTGGTAAGCGAGATAGTGGGAGAGAATAATGAATAATTATTCGTAGGATAATTGATGAGGCCGCTCAGCTACAGGGAGACTGGGAAATACAGGTCTTACTTCTGCGTACTGAGGGTGAAGGGAGTCAATGTGGAAATTATGGGTGAAATGCAGGTTTTTGGACGCGGAAAATGGTCTGGAGTACTGAATACATCTATCACGGGAATCTGGCTGCCAGCTCTTGGAGGTAGAGAGATTCCAGTGGTTCCATTGGATACTTGAAATCAACAGGATATGTGAAGGAAAGACTGTATAGGGAAATGTCAGAACGATAAGTTTATCTTAAAAAGTTGATAAGCAATATGCCGGGCTGGCCGGGAGGGTAGGCGTCTCCTGTTACTCGAAACCGTCTATACGCGGGGGCGACAGCCGATATAGAAGGCAACCTTGAAGGTGCGAGCCTTTGACGTTCGGCGAAACTCTGTCCCATCAGATCCAGGTTGTATGCATCTTTCCCGGAGGGGAAAGGGGCATGCGTTATCACGGGAATCCGCCAGGACCGGAAGGGAGCAACGGTTACGTGGACCGCGGATGCCGGTGGGGGCACGGAGCGGAGAATAGAGAAGGTCACCGCATCTATCTATCGCCCTTCGATGTCGGTGGCCCGGTACTATCGATTATTTAAAGATACATTCCGTTCATTGTAACTGGGATACGAGATTTCCGATATTATTTTCTAGAATCGAATTAAAATCTATACTAATCTCAAGTGATTTAGGGCCAATCTTTTCAATAGAGAACGACGATTAGGCACATCTTGTCTGATCATAAATAATGGCCAATGATTTAAATTTCATTGAATTCAAATAAAGAAATCATTGATCGCACCGCCGTAAATTCAGGCATTCGTAAGGATAAAACATTTCACATAACAGGCAGTTCCATTCAATAGGAACATTCACGGATAACTTAATAATCAAAGATTCATTAAAATCGAGGAGAATTGCAAGATAAGAAAACAATTCACGACTCGATTTACGGTTCAATTGACCTTGATGAAACTGTCTCCAAGATTGTTTCTACAAATGAATTCCAGAGGATGAATATGGTGAAACAACTTGGTTTCACGTACCTCGTATTCCCCGGAGCAACACATTCTAGATTTGAGCACTCACTCGGCACATATTATCTGGCAAGGGAAGTTTCTACAAGGCTGGGTCTAGGAGAAGAAGATGTAACCGATGTCTCTCTGGCAGGACTTCTTCATGACATTGGGCACTCCCCTTTTTCACATTCCCTCGAAGATTCCATGATGAAAATATATGGCAAGGAACATCTGGGGGTAACAATTGACATCATAGAAGGAAAAACACCAAGGAATGAGTTAAGCGATTCCCTCGGGGATCATAGAGAACGAGTTGTGAAGATACTCAAGGGAGAGGCTGGCGTACTGAGCAGGATAATCTCGGGAAACGGGGACGTGGACCAGATAGATTATCTTGCCAGAGACTCTTATTATACAGGAGTTGCGCTCGGGGCTGTGGATATCCCAAGGATAATGAGAGTGCTGTCAATTTACAAAAACGAGTTATGTGTAGAAGCCAAGGGACTCCCATCTGTCGAGGGTTTGATGGTCGCACGAATGCTGATGTACAGGACGGTCTACAGGCATAAGACTGCCCTGATAGCTTCGTCTCTAGCAAATGATGCACTCTTTTCCATGAACCCAGACTATGATGAATTCGTGCAGTGGAATGATTGCGACTTCATGGCAGAACTGAAGAGAACTGATTTCGCAATGTACGATTCGTTGAAGCACAGGAAAATACCAAAGGGCTTCATTGTAAGGCTAAGCGAAAGCAATTTCAATGAGTTGAGAGAGGAGCTTAATGATAGCCTCGTATCATCCCAGTACTTCAAATCACCATTCAAGAAGGAAGTCTTAAATGTCCTGACTGAAGAAGGCATTCGACCTATAACGGACTTCTCTTCAATTATGCAGTTCCTGGAGAGAGAGCTCGAGGGAATGGGGTTAATTGTCTTCAGAAAGGAAGTGGAAACGAAAGTCAAAGATGCTTTGAAAACACGGAAGATTCAGTACCAATAGCAAAGAATTATAGCGTATCATCATTTATACGTATGCTCAAGCCTGTAGGTAGAAGGGCAAAGGAATTGGCACTCAGGGACCCTGTCGCCTACAGTTCTTTCCCTGACAAGGAAATGTACCTCTGTTTCCTCCCAGAGATGTCTGGTCAGGATGAAAATGAACTGATTGAATCTATGAATAATTTCCTCGTCATAATATTTCCAATGGGGGTAGAATTTGCAGAGAACGTAATCCAGAGCCAGGGTATTTTGAACAGAATAGAAAGAAGACATTCAAAGATAGTTCTGTATGATGATGAGATGAGGAAGTTCCAGAACTACGCATTTTCAAAGCTTGTGGAGTTCCGGGAACACTTGATCTACCTGCTTCATCTTTCTTATGTACAATTTCCATCCCTTTTTCTAGGTAGAGACGGAATCGGTATGAGCTACGCCAAGATAAAATACGATCCGTTCACGACAATTGACTCGGTAAGAACGAGTCCATGGTATCTGCCCGGTAAGGAAGAAGTATTTTCCTTTTCAAGGTATAAGGTAGGACACATCGTATCTCCAGACCTGGGTGAAGTATTTGTAGTCACATTCAAAGAGTGATCTGCTAATAGAGCGACCAATGGAGAAAGTTTGATTAATCCATTAAGACTTATGATTTATGGACGTTGAAAAGCTTTTTGACTTGAACCAGAACGTTGAGGGAATCCTCATTTACAATGGTGGCGAGACTTCAAATGACCCGTCATTCTTCTATTTTACTCAGCTCACAAGAGGCTTATTCGAAAGTTCTTATGTATTTCTAACGCGTAAGAACCTGAAGGTCATCACGAGTCAGCTAGAAGCCGAAACAGCAAAATCTGAAGACATAGATGTGGAAGCGTATTCCTCGGGAAAAGAGAGAGACGAACTGTTAAAGGAAGTGACGAAAAACACTACGTTTGTTGGCATAAACTATTCCGGTCTATCCTATGCAGATTTCCTGTCTCTCAAGGATAAACTTCCAGATAAGGAATTTATTGATGTCGGAGACTCAATCTCTAACCTCAGACAGGTAAAGTCGGAGAGGGAAATAACAAAATTGAGGGAGGCAGCTCGTATAGTTTCCGTCGTCGGAAACGAAATTCCGGGTATGCTCAAGGAAGGAATGACTGAAGGTGAACTAGCTGCAAAAGTGAACTACGAAATGATGAAGAATGGTGCATCATCGACGAGTTTTGACACGATAGCAGCATTCGGACCGGATGCAGCCGAACCACACTTCTCCGGTGGAAGTAGGAAGCTGAAGAAGGGAGACGTTGTGCTGGTAGACTTTGGGGCAAAGTATCAGAGATACTGCTCAGATATGACCAGGTCCTTTTTCTTTGGAAAACCTGACAAGGAGATGCAGGAAATGTATGAGGTAGTATTGAGTGCACAGGAAACAGGTTTCAAGACAATAAGAAGCGGGGAGAATGGAAAGGAGGTAGACGCAGCTGCAAGGAAAGTCATAGATTCTTCAAAGTTTAAAGGGAAATTCATTCACAGTTTGGGACATGGGGTGGGACTCAATGTCCACGATCATGCAGCCCTGGGTCCTCAAACAGATTTCTTCCTTAAAGAGAATATGGTTGTGACTGTCGAGCCTGGGGTTTACATACCTAAAAAGGGAGGAGTAAGGATAGAGGATGATGTCATAGTCACAAAGAGCGGTTGCGAGATCATCACATCAGCCTCAAGAGAACTTCAAATCGTATGAGAGAAGATGTCATAGAAAAATATCCATTTCTAAGGAGGGGGCTGGTGCAATACTTTGGAGAAGGTATTTCGCTGCAGGGGTTCCTCGAAGAGAACGAGTATTATGTCCAGAAATCTGCAGATCTGTTGTACAGGATCATGAATGGAGAGGATGCACCATTTCCTATCAACGGGGAAGAGAGGGTAAAGAGTTACATTGTTACAAAGGTTATTCTCACTTATATCAGGGATTATTTCATATCGGCCAGATATGCTATCCGAGAAAGGAATGCACTGTATGACAACCTGGAGAAGGAGTCTGACATCAGGAATTTGAAGTCCATAGCCCACGAGCTCAGTGTAGAGATAGACAGAGAGGATGAAAAGTTCCTGATTCCTGTACCTTCGTTCCTTAAGAATGCAGTAGTATTCAATGACAAGGAACTGAAGTTGTGCAATCAGGAGTTAAAGAACGGGTATGTGGTTGCATCAAAGCATGTCTTATCAAAAATACTGAGGGAAGCCTTCTACAGAAAATACATGCAGGAAGTAAACGAGGTTGTCGAATTTCCGGCTGAAGTAGACGGGATGCTGAAACCGTATGTCAGCGAGGTCATTTCAAGGGGAAGGGAGATAAGGCAGGAAAGGGCAAACCTGGGCCCTCTAAACGAGAAATCGTTCCCCCCATGTCTTGCTGAAATAATAGATCAGATGAAGAAAGGGGCAAACGTTTCGCATGCCGGTCGCTTCTTCCTAGTAACGTTCCTTCACAGAATAGGATTGCCTAATGACGAAATTCTAAAGTATTTTGGGGAAGTTCCAGATTTTGCTGAAAAGATAACGAAGTACCAGATAGAACACATCACGGGAACTGGAAGGGGAAGGGAGTACAGCGTCCCCTCGTGTCAGACACTGGGTTCCCTTGGACTCTGCTACAAGGAGAGGGATCCTCTGTGCAGTTCCGGTAAGATATCACATCCCCTGAGTTTCTATAGAATAAGAAACCTAGGGGATAGACGAGTAGGCAAGTCTGGCCCTGTAGACAGAGTTGATAAATCCCAAGACCCCTAGGAATAGGAGAGCCCAAGCTGTAATATAGAACCCAAACAGCTCAATTCTCATCGTGAATATTTGCAAAACAGTCACTATCATGATGATAACCAGTCTGTCTGCTCTTCCAGGAAATCCTCCATATAACCTGTTGAGCCCGACGGCTTGAGATTGCGTCCCTACATAGCTGCTCATAAAAGTACCGGCTATTGCTACGACTCCGAAGTAAAGATTTCCGAATGAGCTCACAGTCATTCCAAAAAGTATTACAAAATCAGAATACCTGTCTAGGAGATGATCCAGAAAATCTCCCTTCTTTGATTCCTTCTTGAATCTTCTTGCAACAGCACCATCCAGTGCATCAAGATATGACGAACCAATGATGAGAATCAATGCTGCCACGAGATATATTATGCCCCTACGTCCAAGGTAATAAGTAAGTGCGAATAGAATTGCTAGAAGGAACGAAATTAGAGTTATTGAATTTGGATTTACTTTCCCAAGTCTGGACGCAACACCGTTTAACAGGAAACCCGATCTACTCCTGGCTTTATCTAATACCAATCTAATATCTCCTCCATCAGGTCAATCTTCAGGCTCCTAGGCTCTTTTCCCTTAATTATATTTTCTATGAAATCTGCCGTTTCCTTCACGTCAGAGTTGAGAAACTCGAATGTGCTGTTAGGATGGAGTCTATCAGCCTCAAAACCTATCAAGTCGATTGCCTCGCTTTCAATGTTGTCCATAATTTTTGATCTGCTGTATCCTCTTTCGTTGAGCCTGGCTTCAATGTCCGCTAAATGAGCCCTCAGTACTACGACTTTTTCGCATTTGGCAAAATGTGACAGATGCCCGAAGTATAAGCCGTTTGCACTGATCTTACGAATGCATTTTTCATCGACAATCTTCTCCCCTTCTATCTCTTTAACAATACAATTGACTATCAGCGAGTCAAATTCTGAGGCTTTGATTCCGCGTTTGATCAATTCATTCATAACAGTAGATTTTCCAACTCCAGGAGTTCCAGTTACGCATATCATTTCAGGATTCCCAATTTCAGAGGTCTCGCCAGGTGCCTTCTGGCTATAATAGGAACTTCATAGAACCCCGGGGATATATCTCTCTTTTCTTCACTGATGTCACCTGTTTTGCTACGTGCACCGCATTTCCTGCATCTGAAACCACCTTTTTTTCCGACGCTCTCCATTCTCGTTCCGCAGTTCTTACAGATTGGTGGCCTGATCTCTACGACAGACGAAACAGATACGAGTTGAATTTTCTCAACATTTATGAATCCAACTTTTGTTATTCCGCCATATACCCTTACCTCGTCGCCCTTCTTCAATTTGGAAAGAATGTTTCTGAATTCCTTTGTTGGTTCCATCGCAACTGCCGTAATACTTTCTCCATTGTTTGATACATCAAAACTCAGTATTCCTCCCCTGGTCCGTATAGGTTCTGATGATACAAACCCCCTTATTATGGAAGAATTATAAAGTTTTGATCCGCCAATGCTCCTCTCCACTAGGTGATCGTCGGTTCCCTGGTTAGTGCGGTAGACAACGTAGGAGTGATAAGGCTCGCTTTTGACATTACTTCTGTATGTAATCAGTCTAGCAGGATCTACCCCCCTTATCCCGAATAGTACAGGCGTCTTGGTCGTAGGTCTGATAGCATTATAGTTATTATTGAAGTCAAAACTATCAAATGTATCTGGAAAAGATTGCTCGATCATCATTGAACTAGAGTCATCAACGAAGTGATTTCCCCCCCAACCCCCCCTTTCAAGGTATGCGATCAATTCAAAGGTATGGTTGGTTCCTGGCCATGAAACTGCTGCATTTGCCCCAACTATACCGATCTGTCCGTTTATTGTCTTGAATTCACCCTTTATATTCCCTATAACCTTTTCATAATCAACAAATTCCCTGACAGCATCCCAATAGAAGTTCTCATTGTTCCTCTCACTTCCTATAACCAGCGCCGGATTGGTATCCTTATCCTTTGGGGAAAATTTCTCTATCAAGGACATGATGTCCACATCCATCTTCTCTTCGCTATACCGTTCATAGGAAAAAATAGGTTCATCTCCGATTCTACCAATGACAGTTCTATCCCCTTCCCCCCTTCCAAGTGTCATAGAAATAGATGCATTTCCCCTTGTCTTTAGGGGTATGTTTGGATTCAGTCTAACAAGACTCGGATATCCGATCAGATCAAGATTTGAGTTATTCAAAATCTCTATTGTCAAATAGGTTGTGCACATCTCCGTTCTGGAGTCAGTATCATCTATACCGATGATAGGCACTATCTTCCGTACCTCCTCTGTCTCTTCTGATAGTCCCTTACGGCCTTGAGCAGGTCGAGTTTTGTTATGTCCGGCCAGTATACATCGGTGAAATAAAGTTCTGAATAAGCAGATTGCCATAGCAGAAAATTGCTGACCCTCTCCTCACCCGACGTCCTAATGACCAAATCCGGGTCTTCTATCTCCCCAGTGTAGAGATATTTCTCTATTAGTTTTTCATCAATATTGTCAGGATCAAGTTTTCCACTCTTGACTTCTTTTGATATATTTTTGATTGCGTCAAGAATCTCCTCTCTTCCCCCGTATGCTATTGCAACATTGAGGAGATATCCATCAAAGTTCTTAGTATATTCCTCGGCCCTCCTTGCGGCCTCCCTGAGAGTTTCAGGTAGTAGGTCTGTCTTACCGATTAGTTTTACTCTAATCCTGTTCTTTGTGATTCTCTCATCATTGACCAGATCGTTGAAGCTATTAGCGTATAAATTCATAAGATAATCTATTTCTGATGAATCCCTCTTGAAATTCTCAGTAGAAAAAGCATAGACAGTAACAATCTTTATACCAATGTCATACGCCCAGTCTAGGAATTCCTCCAGTCGCTCCTTTCCAAGAAGATGTCCTTCGTCGTCAGATACCTTCAACTGCCTTGCAAATCTTCTGTTACCGTCCATTATTACAGCAATATGCTTCGGCAGAGGCTCCTTTCTTATGTCCTCGAGGAGACTTTGCTCATACCGTTCCCTTATCCCCGATAGGACAGAATTGAAGAATCCCTGCTTTGGCATCGTTACATAGATGGTTAAAAGGGATAAATCGTTTACTTCTTTCGCATTCTAAAATAAAAAAGTGAAGATGAAGGCGAATAACCATGAACAATCTTTCTTTCCAGAATCTCTGTGCCGTCGAATTCTATCACGTCAACCCTGCCAGATATGTAAGTTGCATGGACGATTGTCCCGGATTCCATACTCTGAATCACCTTGTTTGTCACCGAGAGAGATTGGGTTGGATTATTCATGATCACTTGACCTACCCCTTTAAAACATTCGAATATCCCGTTAGAATCTGCAATCAGTATCTCTCCCTTAGTCCTGTTCAGCTTCATGTTGTACGAAAGCAGTTCTATGGCGCTTGGATTTACGTCCACAGAAAGCACTTTTTTCCCTGCCTTCAGGAGAGGTATTGAAATCGGTCCAACACCTGCATACATATCAACTACCAGGCCGGAAACGGAAGATTTGAGACAGTTTTCGGTAATCTCCCTCCTTAATCCCGCCAGTCTAGGGGAGAAGTAAGCCCTTTCCAGATCGACCATATACCTGAGCCCATTTTCTTTGACGATTCCGTTTGGCTTCCCAGTACCGTAAATCAGCTCAAGTTTCCTTATGCGCAGTTGTCCTTCCACACCCTTATCCAAGAATATTGCTCTGGGATCCTGCTTTTCTTTTATCTCATCCAGCACATTTTCCCATCCTTCTCTTTCCTTTATAACGAAGAAATCAGATATCTTCTCGAAGCTTCCAACGTGCTCCATCTTCTTCTTTGCATTTTCTTCAAATTCATCTTCTAAGGTCGAACTTCTGACGGGAATCAGAACCCAATCACCCTCCCTCCTTATCTTGAACCGGGCTAGTAGCTCACCGCCCTTTCTTAACGTGGCGATCGCTTCGTTTGCCTCCGATCGATGAATTTTGACGTACGGTACTCTCAACGCAGGAAAATGTATTTATTTAATATAACTTTGGGAAATAGTGTTCTGTCCTAAGTGCGGGTCGATGATGTTCCCAAAGGGGGATGTTTGGGTATGCAGGAAATGCGGAAATACAATCCCTATCAAAGAAGAAGAGAAGAAGGGTATAGTGGAGAAAGGTAAGAAAAAGGAGACGATTGTAGTAGAGAAGGAAGAGATCAACCTACCTATAGACAAGACTGTTCAATGCCCAAAGTGCCACGAATTTGGGGTGTATTGGGAAGCTCTTCAGACTAGAGCTGCGGACGAGCCGGAAACAAGATTTTACACCTGTATTCACTGCGGCCATCGTTGGAGAGAATACTGAGAGCCTGGCAGATTCCAGATTCAGTCTCTATTCTAATCCGTCAGGTGGCTCATCCAAATCCAACGACGTCTTTCTTCTTCTGAATACTTGGCATAGGAATAGGAGGTGGAAGTCGAAGGTCTCTTGCAATGAGTATGGTCTCGATTACAGATGATGAAAAAATTGCAGTTTGCACTTCGTTTGCGACGGCATCAGGTAGTGACTTGTCCTTTTTCCATTTTGCTTCTATCTCCTCACCACCCTGGTACAAAAGAGAACCTTCTAATGATATTGCTCCTAGTGTTGAAAATGAAGATGTGAATTTATATATGATCCTGGAAAATTCACTCTCTCTCCTTACGTCTACTATCGTCAGATTTTGATCTATTCTAACTTCCTGTGGCCTTGTGTCTATAGGGGCGTACCTTCGTCCCTCTATTGAAGTGATCTCAAGGTCCTTTATCACACTACCTTAGTATTAATCAATTAAATTGTTTTTCCATATAGCGTTTTTTCAACTTATGTTATTTGACATGACCTTCCGGGTTCCTTCTTCTCTTCAGATATTCGGAATAAAAATCGGGATACCTTTCATATTCAATAGGGTCTTCCAACCCAGCTTCCATGAAACCTTTTAGCCTGAGTTTGCAGGAGTCGCATACACCGCACGCTTTGTCCCTACCATTGTAACACGACCAGGTGAGCTCAAGTGGTGTCTTTAGCTTGTATGCAAGCTTCACTATGTCTGCCTTTGAATATCGTAGCAGTGGAGCCTCCACCTCAATGCTTCCACCTTCCACAGTTTTCTTCGTTGCCAGATTGAATGTCTTATTGATAGATTTAAAATACTCCGGCCTACAGTCGGGATAACCGGAGTAATCAAGTGCGTTGGCCCCTATGAATATCTTGGATGAGTCAGTTACTTCTGCAAGACCAAGTGCTATAGAAAGCAGAATGGTATTTCGTGCAGGGACGTAAGTTACCGGGATATCCTTACCGATCTCTTCTAAGGGAACATCTGGAACATTGATATCGCTGGTGAGAGCACTTCCTCCAATCGCCCTCAAATCTAGTTTCATGATCCTATGTTTCACGTTGTAGTAACTTGCTATTTTCCTGGCAGAATCTAGTTCCTTTGTGTGCCGTTGTCCATAGTCGAATGACAGCGCAAACACTTCATACCCCTTTGATACGACATAAGATAGGAGAGTTGAACTGTCAAGACCACCAGAAAGCAGACTGACTGCCTTATTTTTTCCAGCTTGATTTTGCATATTGTCCAGGTCCTTCGTGTACTTCTATATCTACGGCCTCTACTTCCTGATCCAGAGAATCAAGGAATCTTTCAAGGATGTATTCGCTCAGGCATTCCGCCGTAGTATCCTTGACAGGTACAATCCTTGCCTCTTCCTCGGGGAAGCTGTACGTCTTGCCTTCGATCCTGACGATTAAATTTCCTTCTGTTCTCTTTAATATTACTCCACTCCTTTTCTCCGGAATGAGAACTCTGTGATCCAGGTAGTCTGCTATATCCCTCAACTTGGATTTAGCCTTTGAGAAGTCAAGGAAATATGCCTTATCGTCAAGAGAGCCTGTTATCCTCACGGATATAGAATAGTCGTGACCGTGTATCCTTGAGCACTTCCAGTCTCCAGGAATGAAGTGTGCTGCAGAGAACCTAATATTTGAATAATTCCCATCGATGAATATTTCCATCATGGTATATCGACTTTCATACTGAAATCCTTTCTGGTCCATTCATGTTTCATAATATTAAATTTAGACAAGAACTTGCATAAAAAACTACTAGATTGCACTGATGGTTCCCACGCTCATACGTAATCACACTCCAATTATATTCGGATCGCCCATATATTCTGGCTCAGAATGATCACCTATCGGAGGAGTCAATAGAAGATTGGTATCTGGAGGAAATTCTTCCTGTTGGCCCCTGAACGCAGAGAAAATGACTCGACTGTAGAATTTCATCTTCTCCTTTATCCTGGACTTATTTTGTATGTCTGAATATTCGCATTCTATAGCGATCTTCTCATCGTCCTTCACTATAACTAGGTCGGGGCGCCTGCCATCGTATTCTAGTCCTTCATAGACGTCATATCCCTTGTTCCTGAAAAAGAAATACGATCTAGTAACCAGATACCTGTGGAACATAGACTCGCTTCCCTTCTTGTGTCTAGAACCGATCTTTTCGAAGTATTCCTCTTCCATGTGCACCTTTCCATCAACAATTGTTGCCAGCCCCATAGATACCAAGTTACTCAGGCGAACCGGATCCATCTTTTCCGGAAATTTTTGGTCAGGATGTTCAACATCGCATTCAAAATCATAGAATTCCCTTAAAATCGTGAATTCCCTGCTGGGAGAGGCTAATCTTGTCATGCCGGAGAAAATGCTGTCACTTCTTGGAACGAGGCAATTGAACTTATGGAATTCCAGGGTTCTCAAGGGCTTTCCACCGTATCTGAATAACGATGCATCTTCATTAGAGAGTTGAAAGAGGAAGAAGTTGTGAGCGTTTGTCCGTATTATTGATGCAACTGACTGATCAAGTGACGAGAGTGACTGGGTGGCCATGATTGCCCACAGGGAAAATTTTCTCCCCTCAGCTACCAATCGCTGTGTTATATGGGGTGAGAGAGTCTGGAACTCATCCATGACCAGCACGACATCTCTCATCCGCCGGCGTATAATGTTGTTCAATATCTTGTATAGTAGCATTATGGAAAATGGCCTGGTAAGGGAACTGGGAGAAAATTCTCCTGAAAGTTCCACGTACAAAGTATTTTTCAATTTCGAAATATCGTAGAAATCCTCGCTGGATGAGAACAGCTTTTTCGAAACTTCATTTGTTAGAAGGGAGACAATTTTGTTTACAGTTGATGAAATAAAATCTGGACCTTGACTGAATATTGAGTAGAATTGAGTCTTCTCCTCTGGTTCAAGGGAAGATGAAAAATCCTTCCTCTTGTAGTAATTGAGAAGTAGATCTGACAGGTCCTGGATTGTTGGATTGATCCTGTACTTCAACAGCAGCCTGGTGATCACGGTGAATATCAGCTCAATCCTTGGACCCCAGGTGCCTATGGAAAAGGCTAATTCTGTGGAAAATATGTCCTTCAGAGTCTGCACTACGAGTTCTTCGTTTATCAATTGCTCCCTCTCGCTCCGATAGGGGAGCACTGACATCATGTTGAACCGGAGGTATCCCGTTTCCTGTCCAGGGAAAGGGGATAGCGTGATAATAGATGAATTGGGACTACTGTATTTCCAGAGTTCCCCATGAGGATCAAAAACTACGACGGTTTTACCCTCTTCCTCATACATCTTTATCAGCTGGACCAGGAGATTTGACTTTCCTGTTCCAGTTTTCCCGAGTACAAGAGAATGGTTTTCAAGGAACTCTCGAGGGAAGCATATTCTTTTTTCCACGAGAGGGAAAGGTATACCGTTTTCATATGGCCAGTAGTCCATGATCTCCACTCCCGTTTATGAGCGATGAAAGCTCAAAACTTGTAAGTATTATCGGATTTTTTCTCTCGAATGTAAGGACTTGTCTGCCATCCCTGTTCGTGTAAGCCCTGAGAAGGATAGGGGAAAACAGTCTTACCCTATACAATATCTTCCCAGCCTTGGAACCGAGGTACTTTCTCCTAAGAGGGTTGAGTGTTGAGTACCTCTCTATTTTAAGGCGTAATTCATCACCTTTCATCAAAAATGAAGAAGTTTCTATCAAAAAAGGATAAATTGAATCAAAAATGAACCTCGGTTTGTTGAACAAGAACACATTTTCTCTCCACGGTTTGTCGAAGTAAGCGCTGTCAACCTTGTTTCCCAGCTCCTCTCTTATATATTGAATAATCTATGACTCCCTGGGATCGTGAGCAACTAACACTGTCAGCGCATCGTTCCTTTTTATCGTAAGTTCAATTTCCCTGTTCTTAAGCAGGAGGTTAAGAAGAGCCCTGAGATTCTCTCTGTCCCTTACATAAATTTTCCAATAAGCAGACATCAGTATCCCTCCAAAGAGCTTTCACAGATTGAACAGCCTATGCATGTTTCAGGTCTTACCTTGTTCTCATTCATTTTTCCGAAGTAAGTTCCACAAAATTTTTTTCCAGTTCCCTGACATAAATATGTCAAACCCGTTTCTTCATTCATAAAAACACCTATAGTCCAATTTCATCATTCCCAGAATTTTAATGATCAAACGTTGCGCTCACTGTAGAAAATGAAATAAACCGACAGCCATTCTCAAGCAGGCATTACGCACCACTTTTACAAAGAATTTTATGTACTATTCACGAAATCGGACTACAAAATTAGATTATGAATGGATATTTAACCTTTGAGAACAATTACAAGGGGAAGGAAAATAAAAGAATAAAAATTAAGAGAAGTTTACTTGTATTTTATCTTTGAAGATGCACTGAAGTGCACTTTGTTCTTGGAGGGTACCTTTATGATCTGCTTTGTCCTAGGATTCTTAGCATTCCTTGCCTTCGTTTGCTTCCTCGAGAAGATTCCGAATCCTGCAATTCTAACCTTCTGTCCCTTGTTTATGTTCGTCACTATAGCCTTGAAGGTTCCCCTTATTACTGACTCAGCACTTCTGACAGATACGCCGGAACTCTTGGCGATGTCTCTGGCAATCTCGTTTATTCCGACCATATTGAGAATATCTACATTTAATATATAAAGTTAGTGCTATTTTTAATATTACGGCTGGCGTGAGAAATATAGATTTTATTCAAAATATCCTATAGAAAATACAGAATATAAATGGTTCAGCTTTAAATACTAAAGAACTCCTCATTTGAAACTTTTTTATGTGTTTCCATAATGCAGATTCCATAGACTACATCAAGGTTTTCCGATAATGCTGTCTTTATTACTTCTGGGCTCTCTGCACCGAGTTGGAGCCAAACTGCCTTTGGATGAAGTTTTGGTGCCTGGATGACAACTTCTTTAGATGCTTCAGGATTTCTAAAGATATCTACTATGTCAACCTTGATGTCTTTAGGAATGTCCAGAATGGAAGGGTATGTTTTCTTACCATAAATTTCTTGGACGGTGGGATTCACGGGGATAACGTTGTACCCCTTATCAATAAGGTATTTTCCTACCTTGTTTGAATCTCTTTCTTGATTTGGCGACATTCCAACTACTGCAATTGTTTTGCTCTTGTCTAAAAGGTCCTTTATCATTTCTGGTTTATCTAAAATCATCGATCACATAATTAAAAAAATTCAAATAAACCTTTCCTGCTCTTTGACGGTATCCATTAACTTCTTCATCTTACTTTTTGCCTCAGAAAGCGTGAATAGCGGAGACAACGTTATGGTGATCACAGTTCTTCCTAATTTCAACCTGAATATTGCGGGTCCATTCTCTCTCCTAAATGCAACGGTTGGCTCTCCAGGTTCAAATTCGTCGAAGAAATTACCATTTCCTCTGAGATCATATACCAGATGTTCGGGCCTTTCTTTCGGTACAGCTATGTCTACCCATGCAGCCCTCCTGTAATAATCTTCAGAAAATGTAAATACTGTTTCCACAGCACTGTCCTTCTCTTTGAAAACCCCAACAGAGTCCATGCAGAGATTGTCTGCGCAAAATTCAATTGACGGGGCCTTCCATTTCAGATTCTTTATTCTCTTCTCCTCAAACCAGTCGGGTTCTCCCTTGTTTGCGAAGAATGAGCGCCTGTAAAATGGAAAATTCTTGAATCTTTCGTCCGGGAAAGGAGCAAGCATAGTTTCGCTTAGATCTCTGACATTCCTCTTTGATTCCCCCTCAATTTCTATTTGAGTTCCAAGAGAAAATGAAGATGATGCTTCTTTCCCCTTGTAATTCTTTCCTGTGAAAACCACCCAGTCTTTCAAATAGATACTTTCAACAATAGAATAAGAAGAGACAAAAGATTCCATAAGACTCTTTGGGAATCCAGGATAGAACCAGTCGAGGAAGAACTCTTTTACTCTTAGCTTCTCTCCGTTTATGATGCATTCGTACCGCATTGTAGCCCATTTTCTTCCTTCGGTACGGTAGGTTACGTTTTTAATTTCCAAATCGTCTGGAACAAATATTAGAAATGGCGATTCTTTCTGTAGTTTCTCTATGTCTTGTACTTGAATTATTTCGTTCTCCATTCTCACATTTCACAGGAGAATTACGTACTTAAACATTTGAAGATTGAATTCTCAACAATCAAGTTGTTAAGGCGACTCTTATTTTTTCATCTTGAGATGAGTGATCATATCATCGACAGTTGCGCTGAGATTGTAGTTTGGATGGAAGTCCCATTCACGCACGGCAGCAGAAGCGTCAAGTGATCCTGGCCACGAGTCAGCTATCGCTTGCCTGAAGTCAGGTTCATACGACGCACCGAATGATGGATAGTGTTTCTTCAGTTCCATTTCAAGTTCCTTTGGCGTTACAGAGAAGGAAGTGACGTTGAAATCGGTTCTGTGCTTTAGCCTGGAATCATCCGCCTCCGCAAGTTTCAGGAGTGATTCTAGTGCGTCGGGCATATACATCATTGGAAGTTTTGAATTCTCCTTCAGGAAGCACCTGTAATTCCTCCCCTTCACTGCTTCGATAATCATCTCTATTGAATAATCTGTAGTGCCTCCTCCCGGTGCAGTCTTATAGCTTATCAGTCCGGGGAATCTTAATCCCCTTGTGTTGAGTCCAAATCTCGCATGATAATAATTGCCTAGCTGTTCTGCCACAAGCTTTGTTATTCCGTACATTGTGACAGGTCTGGCGACAGTTTCAATGGGGACATTCTCCTTGGGTGTATCCGGTCCAAACACACCTATAGAACTTGGGGTCACTACCAGACTCACCTTGTTCTTGACGGCAGACTCTAAGATGTTGTACATTCCAGATATGTTAACCTTGTACGCCAGTTCAGGGTTCTTCTCGCCATTTGCGGAGAGTATTGCGGCAAGATGGAAAACGGTATCAACCTTGTATTTATCCACTGCCAGGTCGACCGATGCCCTGTCAGTTACGTCCAGGGCGATAAATCTTGGGTCCGACGTGTTAGACCTGACGTCAGATGGTATAATTCTGTCTTTTCCGAAAACTTCAGATAGAAATGGCACGAGCTCGCTACCTATTTGGCCACTCGCACCTGTGACCAGGATCTTTTCGAATGTCATTCGTACAAGTAGTTATGCGAAAATAAAAAGTATTTCGTAATGATTTTTTTGCAATCAAAGGCAGGCTAACCGTTTCTAAATTTTAAAGGGAGCATTAAGTCATCATCAGGAATTATTTATGCCAGAATCTAGGAGTAAGCAAAGTATATGACTGCTGATAGCATTTCGGGATATGGGGAAAATGGACTGGGTAACCGAAGAGATTAACGTTTTGAAAGAGTCCGGTCGGTACGTTCCCATAAGAACATTACAGACATCTCAGGGAGCGTGGGTCAAGATCGATGGAAGAAAATTACTAAACCTGTGTTCCAACAATTATCTGGGCCTTGCAAACAACCCGGAAGTCAGGAAGGCCATGCACGATGCCATAGATACATACGGCGTGGGTGCTGGAGCGGTGAGGAGCATTGCAGGAACCATGGAAATACACATAAAGCTTGAGGAAAAAATAGCACAATTCAAGCACATGGAGTCATCGCTCGTATACCAGGGAGGCTTGCTTGCGAACCTCGGAACGATTCCTGCACTGGTAGGGAAGGATGATCTAGTGTTCAGTGAGGAACTCAACCACGCTAGCATAATAGATGGCGTAAGGCTCAGTTCTGCAAAGAGGGTGGTCTTCGCACACCTATCCCCCCCTGACCTCGAGGAAAAACTGAAAGCAGAGCGGTCGACTGGGAAAAAGGCGTTGATAATTTCCGACGGAGTTTTCAGCATGGACGGCGACATAGCACCGCTGAAAGAGGAAGCAGAATTGGGAGAGAAGTACGATTCGATGGTTTATGTGGATGATGCTCACGGTGAGGGGGTCCTTGGTGACCACGGAAGGGGAATTGTAGATTATTTCAAGATAGGAGACAAGGTAGACATCGAAATGGGTACATTCTCAAAGGCTGTAGGCGTCATGGGTGGGTTCGTTGCAGGAAAGGAGGAACTCATAGATTACCTCAAACAGAAGGCAAGGCCATTCCTATTCAGCTCTGCATTAAATCCAGGGGAGGTTGCAGCCGTGATGAAGAGCATTGAGATAATGGAAAGGGACGATTCGCTCCTCAAGAAACTCTGGAACAATTCGGATTTCCTGAAGGAGAAACTCAAGAGCCTTGGTTTCAACACTGGCAAGAGCAAGACCCCTATAACACCTGTAATAATAGGCGGAGAGAAGGAAACAGTTGAACTTAGCAAGTCACTTTACGACGAGGGGGTATTTGCTTCTCCCATAGTTTATCCAACTGTTGCTAAGGGAACTGCCAGGATAAGATTGATGCCATCCGCAGTCCATTCAAGAGAGGACCTGAAGTACGCGGGTGACAAATTTGAAGAAGTCGGAAAGAGAATGAAACTGATATGATCTAGAAGGGAGACCTATGAACTATGTAGAATGTGTACCAAATTTCAGTGAGGGGAAGGACAGGGCAAAGATTGAGTCGATTATTGACTCAATGAAGAAGTATCCTGTGGACGTGATTGATGTGGAGATGAATGCAGATCACAACAGATCTGTGATAACTGTTGTTGGTGACGGGGAATCAATGGTAAACGCAATGTTCGAGTCGATTAAGCGGGCAAGCGAACTTATAGATCTGGATTCCCATAAGGGCGAGCATCCAAGATTTGGTGCCACAGATGTTGTACCTTTTGTGCCGATTCTTGGGACAACAATGGAGTACTGCATTGACCTCTCGAGAAGGCTGGCAGAAAGGGTGGGAAATGAACTTCGGATACCCGTATTTCTCTATGCTAATGCTGCTAATACGCCTTCCAGGAAGGAGCTCCCGGATATCAGGAGCGAGAAATTCCAATATGAGCAACTTAAGGAGGCAATAGCTACTAACGAGAAATATTTCCCCGATTTTGGACCCAAGATGGTGGGCAAGGCGGGGGCCACAATCATAGGTGCCAGGGAATTCCTGATAGCCTTCAACGTAGATCTTCGAACGGACGATCTGAAGTCAACCAAGGAGATGGCAAAGAGGACTAGGGAGAAGTCTGGGGGCCTCCGTAATGTGAGAGCACTCGGCTTCAATCTGGCCGAGACAAAGGAAACTCAGGTTTCGATGAACCTTGTAAATCACAGGGAGACTCCAGTTCCTGAAGTGTTCGAATATGTCAAGAGGGAAGCAGAATCCAGAGGCCTACCCGTAAGCAGAACCGAACTGGTCGGAATGATACCGCTGAATGCCCTTGAGGAGATCTACAGGTTCTATCTCATGAACAGGGACTTCTCTGAAAATCAGATTCTTGAGAAGAAACTGCTGGAGATATTCTCCAATGACAGCATGAAGCATTACATAGAGGAACTTGCGAGTGACAAGCCAGCACCTGGAGGAGGATCAGCAAGTGGTCTCGTCGGTTCAATGGGGGCAGCACTTGTGGCAATGGTGGCAGGGCTCACGATTGGAAAGAAGGGGTATGAGGACGTTTCGGAGAAGATGAGGACGATCCAGAAGGAAGCAAAGGAAACGGCATGGCAGCTCTACAACCAATCTGAAAATGATACCAGGGCCTATGATAATCTATCAAAATCTCTATCAATGCCAAAGAGCACACCTGAGGAAAAGGAGGAGAGAACAAGGACGATCCAAGCAAGATTGAAGGATGCAACAATGGTACCTTACAGGACGGGAATGCTTGCAGCATCAATGTTAGACTATCTTCCTATCCTTATAGAAAAGGGGAACAAGAATGCAGTTTCAGATGTTTACTGCGCTGCCCTTTTCATATCTTCTTCAGTATACGGTTCCATGCAGAACGTGAAAATTAATCTTGGGCTCATAAAGGATACTTCATTTGTTGAAGAATACAAGGCCAAAATGGTGGGCCTTTCAGAAGAGACAAAAAAGAAGTCTGAAGAAATACTCAAAAATATGTGGAATTAATTAGGTAAGGTGATTTAATGAAATACATAACAGAAATAGCAAAGGAGTTAGGAATAACAGATGACGAATTGGAGCTTTACGGAAAGTATATGGCGAAAGTAAATCCCGGCATTCTTGACAGGTTGTCAGGTAAACCAAATGGTAAGCTTATCCTGGTAACAGCAATAAGCCCTACCTCAGCGGGAGAGGGAAAGACAACAACTACGATCGGACTATCCCAGGGGCTTAGAAAAATCGGGAAAAAAGCGATGGTAACTATAAGAGAACCATCACTCGGCCCGAACTTTGGAATTAAGGGTGGCGGAACAGGTGGCGGTAAGTGCCAGTTGCTTCCAGCCGATGAAATAAATCTGAATTTTACCGGCGATTTTCCGGCAATCACAGCTGCCCACAACCTGCTTTCTGCGGTAGTTAATAACCATATATTCCAGGGAAATGAGCTCGGATTTGATCTGAAGAAAATATCGTGGAGGAGAACCATTGATATGAATGACCGCTCACTAAGGCAGATCGTGGTTGGCCTAGGGGACCAGGGAGGAGCGCTTGTAGAGGACAGCTTCCTCATAACTCCTGCATCTGAGATTATGGCTATAATGGGGTTCGCTGAGAATTATGAGATGCTCAAGGATATGCTTTCGAAGATCACCGTTGGCTATACGAAAGAAGGGAAGAGGTTGACGGCAGGAGACCTGAAGGCACAGGGTGCAATGGCTGCGCTTCTAAAGAATACACTAAAGCCCAACCTTGTCCAGACTACAGAGGGCGTTCCAGGATTTGTTCACATCGGTCCTTTCGGAAATATTGCGCAC
Source organism: Thermoplasmata archaeon (assembly GCA_049965815.1). Classification (GTDB taxonomy): domain Archaea; phylum Thermoplasmatota; class Thermoplasmata; order Thermoplasmatales. Next base: position 49,818 of record JBMFVV010000006.1, read on the forward strand.
GGCCACAATAGCGTCCTGGCCGACAAGATTGCGCTAAAATTAGCCGACTACGTGATAACAGAAGCGGGGTTCGGATCAGATCTTGGGGCACAGAAGTTTGTAGATGTGGTCCTGAGAAGGGCAGGATATGACCTGGATCTGGTGGTACTGGTCGTATCAATAAAGGCACTGAAACACCACGGCGGAATGAAGCCTTCAGACACAGGCGGTATAGAATTCCTTAAGAAGGGAATAGACAACATGCTATATCACATATCTAACATAGAGAGATATGGAATACCCCTCATAGTGACGTTGAACAGGTTCAAGGACGACAGTGAGGAAGAGATCAGTTACCTCAGAGGAGAGATAGAGAAGAGAGGGTACAAGATGGCACTTAACGAAGGTTATCTTAAGGGCGGGGAAGGAACAGTAGACTTTGCCAGGATGGTTGTTGAAACTCTGGATAAGAAACCGTCCACACGCGGAAAGATCAACTTCACATATGAGAGAGACGAGCCGGTAAAAACTAAAATTGATAAAGTCGCATCAAAAGTTTATGGCGCAGCAAAAATTCAATATTCTAAGAAAGCAATGAGGGTTCTGAAGAGGGTGAAGGATGAAAATCTGGATTACCTGGATATTTGCATGGCCAAGACGCAGTATTCCATATCGGACGATCAGAACAAGCTCGGATGGCCAAAGGGCTTCACAATAACGATAGAGGATATCATGCTCTCTACCGGAGTTGGATTTGCCGTACCGTTGCTCGGAGAGATTATGACCATGCCAGGACTTCCTAAACATCCAATCTCCGAGGAAGTAAATATAGATGAAAGAGGTAACATCACAGGATTACTCTGAACCGGTGTCGTCTAAGGATGTAGAAGAGGCTTACGAACGAGTTAGGGGTGTTGTAAAGAACACCCCGCTCGAAAGATCAAGTTCCATAAGTGAACTCAGCGGATCTGAAGTCTACCTTAAACTGGAAAATCTCCAGAGAGGTGGCTCATTCAAGATCAGGGGCGCATACAACCTGCTCAGCAGGACAAACAGGGATGTTGTAGCAGCAAGTGCAGGAAATCATTCTCAGGGAGTCGCATTAGCATCATCTCTCCTGGGTCTGGACTCACTGGTTGTGATGCCCCAGTTTGCCCCGCCGATAAAGATAATCGCGACTCAGAAATATGGTGCAAGAGTTCTTCTTTACGGCAACAGCTTTGACGAGGCAACAGAAAAGGCCAAAAAGATTGCAAAGGAGGAGGGGAAAATTTTTGCACATGCATTTGACAACAGATACGTGGTAGCTGGGCAGGGAACAGTTGGCCTTGAAATCTTCCAGGAGATGAACGATTTTGATTACATTGTCATACCGGTGGGCGGAGGGGGGTTAATAGGCGGTATAGCGACGTACCTCAAGGAGAAGGGGTATAAGGGGAAGGTCATAGGCGTGGAAGCAGAGAACGCAGCTGCGATGAAAAATTCCCTCAAGACAGGGAAGCTCGTAAAGTTGAATTCCGTCACAACAATTGCAGACGGCATAGCGATTAAGTCTCCGTCAGAATTCACTTTCCGCATTGCCAGGAAGTACGTAGACCAGGTTGTCACAGTCAGCGATGAGGAAATATCGACAGCAATGTTCACCCTCCTTGAAAGGGGGAAAATATTATCAGAACCTGCAGGTGCTGTTTCTGTAGCTGCACTCATCACTGGAAAGATAAAGGTCAAGGGTAAGAAGGTAGTCGCTCTCATTTCAGGAGGCAATGCCGATATGCCTTTACTTTCTCAAATAATAGAAAGGAACCTCCTGGAAACAGGCAGGGAATTCATACTTACATTCATAGTTAATAACATACCTTCAGAGATGAGGAAGGCTATAGAATTGTTTTCAGAGATGAGGTTGAATGTTGAGGAACTTCACACGGAACTCTTCGGTGAAGACATCGGAATAGGCAAACAGAAGATCACGGTAAAGTTGAAGATATATGGGAACGAGGACCTTTCGAAGATCAGAAGCAAGTTCAAAGAGCTGGGGTTCAGCATCATAAACGTGAGGGGCGCAAAATTCTGAGTGTTCCCCGGAATTAACAAGGAGAATCATTATCATCCCCTCTGACCTTTCCGGGGATGTAGGACTTTTTCTGGCCTTGGGTTCACTGATAGGCGACACGCCATAACTCACCAAGGGGCCCAAAAATCCCTGTAGTTCCCCGTCGTCCAGCGTCTATCATCGATCAAGCGCTATTCCATAGGGAACAAAGTATGATAGAAGGTTAAGTCTTAACTTTTTCGAACCTCGAGATGACCCTTGTCCTGAGTCCTCCCCTTACATTAAATTCTCCAATTACCGTCATGAATTTAGGTGAACAGCTCTTGACGAGATCGTCAAGGATCTTGTTCACTGCATTCTCCTGAAATATACCAACATTCCTATATTTGTGAAGGTAGAGCTTGAAAGACTTTAGCTCAACTATTTTCCTATCGGGGAGATAGTGCACAGTTATCTTTCCGAAATCAGGCATACCTGTTTTTGGACAAATTGAAGTAAATTCATCCGTCTCTATAGTTATGTGTGTTGTGTTCTCATCAAATGGGAAGACTACAGAATCTATCTTACCCAGGTCAAGTTTCTTTATATCTTTCTGGAGATTCTCGTATTCTGACACCTGAAGTATATCATCATCATCTAAATCAAGGTTCCTTGCGGTATATGGACAAAATGTAAGCACTATGTTGTAGCTGGAAAAACTTTTTTTAATAACTATTGTTGTCCTCCCCAATGAAATACTACACAGTTTTAGTAGCAGCCATCTTGGTGATAGCAGCGCTGGGACTGTATGTATATTATGAAAACAAGGATGTCCAGAAGACGGACTCCGGAACGCACATCTATCTTGGAGCTGTTTACTACGGACCGTTGAGGTATGCAAATTCCATTTCCGCAAACGTTGATTTTGGAGGAGATGTCAATCTAAAAAACAACATCTATTACGTAGTACTATCGATATGGGACAGCAATCTGAGCTACGACCAGATTGGTATCTCTTCTCTAAACGGGAATTTTTACAGCACTTACTCTTACACAGAAATTGTAAATGGCTCAATAAAATACATATTCAATCCTCATTGGTTCCCTATTTCTCCTGGGGAACATCAGTTATCGATGTACGTGAGCAGCGGAAATGTTTTCTTCAAATTTGACAAAAACACATTTGCAGCATTTACGGGTGGCAATGATTTTGCCATCAGTACGAACCAGAAAGTTGGAAATCACACGTTCAGTGGTCTGACTATTTACGAAGAGATATATGGATTCAACAACTCATTCCCGGGGATTTCTTTCAATTTCTCCAGCATTCAATATAGTACTTCAAGCTCCCAGAGCAGTACGATAACTGACTGGACACAGTTCACTCATAATCTTACAAACGTATCTAAGAAATTCAGCTCATATGTGTATATGAAATCCAACATAGTAAACATCTACAATTCCCAGCCTTTAACCCTTACGTTAAGGGTTCAAAACATTCCTACGTCTGCATCTCTTGTCGTTTCGGACTTCAACTTAACCATACCCGGCAACGGGCAGTACTCTCTCGACATGATGAAGGGAAATTACACACTTTACCTGCAGTATGGCGGGAAGATCAATTCCTATAATATATCACTAAACTCGAATATGACATACCAGATCAGCGGCTAATGGATGCGCATATCTTAGTTTACGAGGACGGTAATGATTTACAGGATAACCATGTTTCCCCTTCTAACCGCCCAAACTTTTTATATCCTCATAAATTACCCAAAGACCAATGACTGATAAAGTGAAGGAGGTAAGATAATGGCAGAAACTAGTTATGTAAGATTCCAGACGCCGGACGACCTACGGACCAAAGCACTGCAGCTCGTAGAGGTTTCATCTGAAACTGGAAAGATAAGGAAGGGAACGAACGAAGTTACCAAGGTTGTAGAAAGAGGAGAGGCAAAGATGGTTGTGATAGCAGAGGATATACAGCCTCCTGAGGTTGTTCTCCACATCCCATTGCTCTGTGAGGAAAAGGGTATACCATATTTCTACGTTCAAAAGAAGGAGGATCTCGGACAGAAGGTCAAGCTGAAGAGTTCCGCAACAGTTGCAATTGTCGAACCTGGTAATGGAAAACAATTATTGACAGAACTTATTGATAAGTTCAAGGAAATAAAGAAATAAAGAGTGATTGAAAATGCCAGAGAATGACGCCATTCCATGTGAAGTCGTGGAGCTTATAGGTAGGACAGGAATGGCCGGCGAAGCGACCCAGGTCAAGATAAAGGTGTTGGCGGGAGGAGACCAGGGAAGGGTTCTCACCAGAAACGTGATGGGTCCTGTCAGGGTCGGCGACATCCTCATGCTGAGAGAGACGGCTAGGGAAGCGAGGAAGCTATCGGTGAGGTGATCGTTGTGGAAACCAGGTATTGTTCATTCTGTGGATCAAAGATAGAGTATGGGACTGGAAAGATGTATATCAGAAGGGACGGCTCTGTCCTGTATTTTGATACGTCAAAGTGCGAAAAGAATTTCCTAAAGCTTCACAGGGAACCAAGAAGAGTCCGGTGGACGGACGAAGGAAGAGAGGAAAAGGCACAGAGGATCAAGTTCTCGAAGGAAGCAGAACAGAAAGCTTCTCCACCTAAATTAGAAACAAAGGAAGAAGCAAAAGTTGCAGCAGAACCTCCCAAAGAGAGTTAAGAGGGGGCGATTACTTGAGAACTTTGGTCTTGATCAAACCAGATGGCGTTGCCAGGTCTAAGGTGGGCGTAATCATATCCAGATTCGAGGACAAGGGTCTCAAGGTCACGGCATTGAAGCTCATGAAACTAGGAAGGGAAAAAGCGGAAAAACACTATGCTGTTCACAAGGGAAAACCCTTCTATGAATCACTCCTGAATTATATTACATCAGCGCCACTTGTGGCGATGGTTGTTGAGGGTAACAACTGCATCGAGATAGTACGGAAACTGGTTGGAGCTACGAACGGGGCAAAGGCTGAGCCAGGAACGATCAGGGGAGATTTCTCCACTGGGATAGATTTTAATCTCATTCATGCAAGCGATTCTGAAGAATCGGCCAGATATGAAATCCCAATATTCTTTGAAGAAAGTGAAATTCTAAGTTACGAGAGGGCAGATAAAGATTGGCTGTGATAGCTTATGTGGGTGAGGCAACCAATAGTAGGCGTTCTCGGCCATGTGGACCATGGCAAGACTTCACTTCTGGATAACATTAGAGGTGGGGTGGTCGCATCAAGAGAAGCCGGCGGCATCACCCAGCATATAGGTGCAACTGAAGTTCCAATACAGGAGATACTAAAGATATGCAAGGACATCGTAGGGAACAGGACATTTAAGATTCCTGGACTCTTGTTTATAGATACTCCGGGGCACGAATCGTTCTCCAGTCTCAGAATTAGGGGAGGGTCTATAGCGGACATAGCAGTTCTCGTGATTGACATAAGGGAAGGTATAATGCCCCAAACAAAGGAATCACTAGAAGTCCTAAAGAGATTCAAAACTCCATTTGTGGTCGCAGCAAACAAGGTTGATCTGATTGAGGGATTCTCCAGTATGAAGGGAGCATTCATTCCTTCCACAAGGACAATAGCCCAAACAAGACTTGAGGAACTGGACAATAAGCTGTTCCAGTTGTCATCGCAGATGTACAGGGAAGGGTTCAGTGCAGACAGGTACGATAGGATATCTGACTTTACAAGGAACATTGCAATAGTACCGCTATCCGCTAAGTCAGGTTACGGGGTTCCGGACCTCTTAATGGTTCTAGCAGGCCTGGCCCAGACATTCTTAGAATCCCAGCTGAGGAACGAAGATGAGACAGCAGAGGGGACGATCCTTGAGGTCAGGGAGGAGAAGGGAATGGGAGAAGTGTCGGATGCGATCCTTTACAGTGGGGTAATAAAGAAGGGAGAAACTGTTCTGACAGGAACTGTGAACGGTATAAAAGCCCTCAGGGTAAAGGGCATATTCAAACCCAAACCCCTGGACGAGATAAGGGATCCCCGCGACAGATTCCTGCCTGTCTCTGAGGTCAGGGCTGCATCAGGAATTAGGATTCTTTTCCAGGGGGAGGGTGGCGTCATTCCCGGGAGCCCGTTCAAGGAAGCTACAGGGGATCTCATAACACTCAAGAAGTCCATAGAAGACGCAATAAAGAATTCTTTCAAGCCGTCGAACGAAGGGATAGTTGCAAAGGCTGATACTGTTGGGGGACTGGAAGCGCTTGTTTATGAACTTGGGAGGATCAATGTTCCCATCAAGAAGGCAGAAGTTGGTCCTGTTTCAAAGAGGGACTTCACAGAGGCCAGTACCAATGCCGTACCAGAGAACAAGATAATAATTGCATTCAATGTGCCTGTTGAAGTAAAGGATTTTCAAGACGTAAAAGTCATAGAGAACAGGGTAATCTATTCAATAAAAGATGACTTGGTAAAGGCAAGGGAGGAGATAAGGCAGAAGGAAGTGGAAGAAAAGAGGAGGGCCATGACATTTCCTTGCAAGCTCCTGGTGATGGAGGGGAATGTATTCAGGATTTCAAAACCTGCAATATTTGGAGTGAGAGTGTTAGGCGGAAAACTGAGAGTTAGGACCCAACTTATGAAAATGGATGGTTCAAACGTTGGACCAGTGAAGAGCATAAGGACAGGCGAACAGTCCCTCGATGAAGCCAGTCAAGGGGAAGAAGTCGCCATAGCTATGGACGGCATCACGGTGGGAAGGCAGATCAAGGAAGGGGATGTGCTTTACTCTGACATAAATGAAAGGGATTTCAGGCTGTTGAAAGAAGAGAATCTGAATATGGATGAAAACATGATAATGGAAGAGATCAAGAGTTTGAGGAGAAAGACAAGCCCCTTCTGGGGTAGCTAGAGGATAAGGCCGATAGACTTTTTATGCCTGAAGCTATACGCATGCCTCATGGAAGTCAATGCACTAGAGTTCTGTACATCTTGCGGTACTGGTCTGCAGGAAAGGGGAGCGACAACTTTCAAGTGCCCCTCTTGCGGGCAGGAGACCATAAGCAGATGCAACAACTGCAGAGAACTGTCTGTACCATACCAATGCCCTAAATGCGGTTTCAGGGGGCCATAAATTTGGGTAAAGTGGCCGTATCTTTCAAGGTCATGCCGTCTGATGAAACCAAGGACTTGGAGGCAATAGAGAAGGGCCTGAAAGATGATCTTTCCAAGAACTATGCTCTTGGAAAGAGTAGCATAGAAGAGCTTGCTTTTGGAATAAAGGTCTTGAAACTCATCGTCATAATGGGGGATGAGGGAGGACTTGTAGACAGCGTAGAGCAAAAGATACGTTCCTTTCAAGATGTTGGAGAAGTTGAAGTCGAAGAAGTTTCCCTCATCTCCTGACCTCTAAATTTTTGGAATAAATATATTGCCTTCTGGGTCTTTATTATAGAAAGTTAAGATGTCTCCAGTCAAGACTACGACCAGAAGCGTCGTAATAAGGGCGTTTCTCGGAGATTTATTCATCTCCATAATGAAATACATTGCAGCTGCCTTTAGTGGGAGTGCCGCAATGTTGGCGGAAGCGATTCATTCATCATCAGATACTGTAAACCAGTTCCTTCTATTAATCGGGTACAACCTAAGCAGAAGGAAGGATGCGTCGAAGTTTCCCTTTGGAAGGGGAAGAGAACAGTTTTTCTGGTCTTTCGTTGCAGCCATATTGGTCTTTGGTATTTCTGGAGTACTGACATTTCTGGAGGGTATCATAAAACTTACGACCCCTTACAAGATCACGGAACCCATTTCGGCATACATCGTTCTTGCCATGTCGTTTGCGATTGACGGATATGTTCTATACATATCCTCTGGATTGTTCCTCTCAAATTATAGAAAACAGGGGTATCGTAACGTATTCTCCTTCATGAAGGATTTCAGGGACCCAGTCTTGCTAACAGCTTTGGTCGAAGATGCGGCTGCAATTGCAGGAGTCACGACTGCACTTGTGGGAATTTCGCTATCTCTGCTCACGAGAAACAACGTTTACGATGCATCTTCTTCGATCGTCATCGGGATCATAATGATGATTTCTGGACTATACCTTTCAAAGAGGAGCAAGGACCTCCTTATAGGTCAAGGTATATCCGCTGGGGACCAGAAGAAGATTGAGGATATATTGAAGTCAAATAAATCCGTAAATAAGGTTCTGGATGTCAAAGCAATTTATGAGGGACCTGAAAAGATTCTGTTAGCCATGGACCTGAACTTTAAGGATGGACTCAGCACTGATCAAATTGAGGGAGCAATAGATGAGATCGAATCATCCATCAAATCCTCAATCCCATTCGTTGATAGAATTTACGTTGAGGCTGAAGAAAGAAAGCTGGACATTAAATTCAAAGAATCATAAGATCATCTTGACTGGAGTCCACAATCCAGAATCTACCCGGCGAGAGTATGTCAATAAATGCTGAGTTTGATGGAATTTTCATTCTGAATCCGCCTTGGTAAGTCTCGAAAGCAGCAATAGATTCAGATGCATAACGTTAAGACACACTTAAATCTTCTTTAAGCAGAAGCCTGTTTCTATCTACCAGAATATAATATTCTCTATATTGACTGCATGGAAAAAATATCTCAAAGGTAGGATGGTTACTGAATAAACAAAGTAAACGTTTCAAAACAGTTTTGACATATTTACGAATTAAAACATAATTAATGATGAATATAAATTTTCCAGCAAGGAAAAATCATAACAACTGTTTAATAGTAATTATAATTACCAGACATCTTTAGGGGGTAATACCAAGATGCTTAAGAAATCTGGAAAAATAGCAGCTCTGTTAATCATCACTATAATGGTGATGGGAGGACTCTTCGGGGCAGCGCTCGGCCAAGTGCAAGGAGTAAATAAGGTATCGTTTAGTTTTACGGTCCTGGGGAATGGAATATCCCCAGCAACTGGAGTTAAGGTAGAGCTGGAGAGTTCAAATGGAGTTGTTCTTGCTACTAACACGTCTGGCCCCACTGTAGGATTTTCGGCATATCCCGGAAGCTACATAATTTACGTTCCAAGTCAGTATGTTTCATCTTCACTGATAGTCTACGATTCAGCACAGGCAACTATAAGTGTGAAGAGCAACGGAACTGTATACTCCGGAAGTTCGGTTATGAGCACGCTGAGTGTGGGCTACTCAGAGGCATCCTCCTACGTATATGTTATGGTAAAGGGAATTTCTGCGGCTCAGGTGACTTCTGTATACCTGACTCTCCCGAACGGACTTAAAATGCCTGCGTCAAGAGTCAATGTGTCAAATCCCAACTCAGGATATGCCGTTATGAGCATACCCGGTCCACAAACACTTACAATTGCATACAATTCCACTTCAAAAGCATTCTACTCGGAGTCGCTGAACATATCGGCTAGCAAGTCTAACAACAGCATTGTTGCCAATGTGTCCTCGCTGGACAATGTACAGGGAGTAGTTACGTCTTCCAGTGGAACATCAGTCAATAGGGTGGAGGTGTCAATATACCAGGGCGGAGTTCTACTGGGTGCAGATGAATTCACGAATGGATATTATTACATATCTCTTTCACCCGGAACTTACAGCCTCATCATCTCTTCGCCAGGTTATCTTCCATATACCACCACTGTTACGACAGGGAGCATATCTCTCTTCCAGACAGTAGTCCTGACACCTTCAATCGTCACGCAGACAGAAATGGTCTCCTTTGATACAAGCTTCCAGAATGTTACGATATCAGGCGGTGTCACTCTAACAAACGCAACAACACTTCCCTTCCTTCCAAACTCAAATGCAGGTTCACTTTATGAACAGATGAAGCTAGATGGGCTGTCGGCGAACGATCTATGGGGCATCCTGAATGTTACAGTGCCATATACAACAGCAAACACAGTGCTATATAACAATTACTCGTATAATTCAACAGGCGCTCACACGACATTCTCAGAGAGTGCCGGTACATACAAGTTCAGTTATATTGCCACATACTACCAGTCCAAAGTAAAGGTACAGAGCTATAGCAGCATCAGGATCTATCTTAACGAGAACGACAACAACACCACCGCACTTACATACATAACTCAACTGAGCATACCGGCTCCGTATCAAAGGGCAAACATTATCAGCTCCAGCATCGCGACTGTCTCAGGGTATTCTGGTGTCATTACAATATCAAACAGCAGCATGAATGGATTCCTGACGATCAATATAGCACCACAGCAGAAACCACTCCTGAAAATGAGCCAAATATCAGCAACTTGGAGCGGTTCATTTGAGTCAACAATTTCTTCAAACACATCATCTAATTTCACGCTGCTTGTACCAGTCGGAAAGATGGTGAACATAAACGCCAGCAAGGTTCCCTACGATCCTGTTCTGGGAATGGACAACTACCAGAGCATGAACTTCACCTGGAACATTGGAGGCGCAGTCATGTATGGATATAATATCTCATACAATTTCACCAGCGGTTCGCATCCAGTATCCCTCACTGTGAAGAGCTCTAGCGGTGTTACAAACCAGACAAATTTCACCATAATTGGCGACTCACTAAATCCGCAATTCAATCTGCTAGTACTACAAAACGGAAAGCTGAGGTTAAACGAAACGACATCTTCATCTGCACAGTACGTACTGTATGTGAATCAGACGGTGACGGTATACTTCAACTCTATAAATTCTAAGGACTTGCTACCAAATGGTCAATCCACGGGCATACCTATTTCAGTAACATGGGACATTGCAGGCACGTCTGAGACTGGAACAAACGTATCTTATTCCTTCCAGACTCCCACCTTCAACGGCGTGGTAAAGCACGCATACGCGACGGTAATGAACGGAGTTGGAAATAGTTTCAATGTTAGTATAGTCATACACGTCAACGATACAACACCTCCAGTAGTGTTTTTCCAGATATACAACGTAACGACAGGCAATGTGATAACTTCGACTAATCAGGGGCAGAATGTCACACTCAATGCTTCTAAAACAATCGCGCCAAACGGGGGTCACATAGTATCCTACGTGTGGTATTTCAGCTTCCAGAACGGAACTGTTGCCAAACAGAACGTGGATTACAAAGTATACAGCGCCTCATCGAATAACTCTACCCTTACAGTTGCATTCTTGGAGTATGGAACATTTGAGATAAAGCTAAAAGCAACGGACCAGTCGAACAACACAAATTCCAACACACAGAGTCTCAGCGTAAATGCGGTAGGTCCAGAAATAGAGATCATGAACGTCACTTATCCCAAGAGTTACGTTGAAGGTTCCTCTTCCACGCTCAAGCTTAACCTTAAGAATGTTGGACTGGAAACGGCATCAACGTACTATGTGACAATTAACATAGGCGGTAAGGTAATCAAGAACCAGACGTTCTCTAATCTTTCTTCCAATCAGTCTTCCAATGCAACGATCACATTTGTGCCAGCAAATTCAGGAAGCTACTCTATGATCATTACGGTACATGCAGTAAATGAACCAACGTTCTTCAACACAAATGCATCAGTTACTAAGGCCGTATCCATTGCACAGGCAGCCTGGAAACTGCCAGCGCTCGTTGGCGGAATAGTGGTTGCTATCGGTATACTATCGTTCATATATTACGACGTCACGGTAAGAAGAAAGAGACCCAAGGATCAGAAGCCACCCAAGAAACAGCTGAAAGTTTAAACTTTTATTTTTTTCTCTATATTTTATCGGATGCTTGTATACCAAGCATCTGAAACAATTCTTCCATTGTTCTTGTGAATATCCTTACTATCTCCATTCTCCTCTGGAGGTTCTCGCCGCTTTCTAAAACTGGACAGTCCCTGTAGAACTGATTGAACGCACCTGCCAGTTCGTATGAGTACCTGGCTATCTTATCAGGGCGGAAGTGCTTCACAGCATCCTCAACCACTTCTGGGTACAGGGATATCTCCTTCAACAGCTCACTTTCAGGCTCATTGAATTCCCAGATGATCTCCGTCTTCCCTTCTATTTTGGATAGGATTGATTTTGCTCTTGCATAGGAATACATTACAAATGGGGCAGCATCCCCATCAAAATTCAGGGCCTCCTCCCAGTCGAATGTCACAGGCTTGTCTGGAGAATACTTGATGATATGGTATCTTACGGCAGCAACGCCAATCTTATTCGAAATTTCTCTTATTTCTTCATCTGACAGGTCATTTCTTCTCTTGATGATCTCCTCCCTGGCCCTATCGATAGCCTCATCCATGAAATCCCTGACATAGACCACATTTCCCCTCCTCGTGCTCATTTTGCCTTCCTTGGTGGAAATATACGAATAGAACAGGGCGCTGACGTTATGCACGTCGAGAATTTCCATCGCATAATCTATCTTCTTGAAGTATGACTTGTGGTCCTCTCCCAGAACTGTTATGCAGCGGTCATACTGGGCTGATTTCCTCAGGTGATGAGCTATATCTCTGGTGAAATATACGGAGGTACCGTTTGATCTTATGAGGTACATCTTGTCATTTCCTGATTCCAGATATTTGGCACCGCAATCGTCCTTGAGGAGTGGAGACAACCTTGCAATGATATCCCTCACACCCCCGTTCAAGATGAATTCACTTTCCCATACAAAGATGTCAAAGGTGATTGAGAGTTTCTCGAGGTCTGTCAGAACGTCCTTAAGAAAGATTTCCAATTTCTCCTTCGAACTCCTGAGGAACTCAATGTCCCCAGATTCAGCCCTTACCATGTATTCCTCAACTTTTGACTTGTATGAATCAAAATCTTCATACACCTTACGATATGATTCAGTGTAGTTCTCGCTTCCGAACTTCTCCGTCCCAAGCAGAAGTGCTTCTACCTGCGTTCCTATATCGTTCACATAATATTCCGTGGTAACGGTATACCCATAATTCGAGAGGATCCTTGACAATGTATCTCCTATGATCGAATTCCTGACCCTGCCTATATGGAGCGGACCTGTCGGGTTAGCGCTAGTATGCTCCACCAAAATGCTTTCTCCCCTGTTTTCAAATTTGAATAGATCGCCGTTCATCCCCTCTTCAAAAGCGGTCTTTGAGAATTCCTGGCGGTCATACGTTGCATTTACAAACTTTCCAGTTGGTTTGAATGTCACGAATTTATCGCTTAGGCCTGCTATTTCCCTTTCGTTGAGCTGTATCTTGCTTTTCTGGAAATCGAATGACAGATCACCAAAGTCCTTCTGGGGTCTGTAGGATCTGTAGTTCTTCTCAAGTGAATGAGCGGCCAGATAGGCATCTATCTTCTCTCTTGCGATTCCATCGAACTTCTGGAATGGTTTCATTACATCTGGATAATCATAGGTTGTTAAAATGCATTCAGGTTTGTCTGAGTATCCTTTCTGATGATCTTTATGCCCATGTATTTCTGAAATTCAGATGCATTTATCGCTGCTTTTGCCTGGGCGTGATTGTTGAAGTAGATGAACACATCATCACCCATCTCTCTTATCCGATCAACCCATGGCCTAAGTTCGTCCGGAGAATAAAGGTAATCGTACTTGTTCAGTCTCCCTTTGAGATCCCCCTTCCCGTACCACAAGTCATAGTTTCGTCCATGGAACCTTACGTAGGAAAAATTGGCTGTTCTGTGATAGAAGTAAGGAAGGCCAGGGGAATCAACGCTCACAAGCGCTATGTTGAACTTCCGTAGCATTCCAAGAAAATCTGGCAGCACATTCTCGTCGAGGAAATTCCTGTTTCTGATCTCCACCGAAATCCTGTAGCCGGAGTGTATTGCTGCAAACAGATCCCCCAATCTCACCAGCAAGTGATCATCCTTCAGTGGATCAAGAAAGGGCGATAGCTGTATCAGCCCAGAACCAAGCCTCCCTGAACTGTCAATGGGTAACATGACCTTCCTTACGAACTCCCTTGCGGTTTCTATGGACTTCTCCGTAATGCCGGCTGGATCGTGTGTCACCTCCCTTGGAAATTTCAGAGAATAGAGAAAGTCCTCCTTCCCCTGGAGCTTGGATACCCAGGAGTTCACGGTCCTTTCACCGGGGAATGAGTAATATGTGGAATCTATTTCCACTGAATTGAAGAATTTATAATAGTAGAGCAGGTATCTGTTTTCCTCCATCCCCTTGGGATAGAATGTTTCTTTCCAATCCTCATACTGGAATCCCGAACATCCAAGATACAGCATCTCATTTTAATAATCAAACTTGAAATAAAATCTTTACACAGGAATTTAGGAAAACTATTATTGCAACAATTTGTTATTACAAGCATGAGGAAGGTAGACCTGAAGGGCTTAGACTCGGATACGTCCTTTAAGATAAAGATGGAGGCCTACCTCTATGGTGACGCAGACACGATGTTGAAGAAGGGAAAGGGTGATCCGGAAAAGTTGAGAACCTACATGGCAAAGAGGATTGAAGTAATTGAAAAGCTATTAAAGGTCAAGAGACCATTCAAGATAGTGGATGGAAGCAAGGATATCCTGGAGGTGGGTTTATGAGTTTCATAAAGGTATCTGAAGTGATGTCAAGGAACCCAATCAAGGTGGATGCCCAGCTGTCTGCTCAAGAGGGAGCAAAGATGATGGCCGTGAAAGGTGTCAGCTCGCTGCTGATTGAGGAAGATGGAAGAATTGTTGGAATTGTCACGGAGCGGGACATAGTCACGAAAATAGCAGCAGCAGGTCTCTCTCCTGGCGAAAGGAAACTCAAGGATATAATGAGTTCCCCACTCATTCATGTTGAGGGGGATAGTCCTCTGGAAACTGCAGCAGAAATGATGTGGAAGAGGAAAATAAGGAGGCTACCCGTGGTGATCAACAGGGAAATAGCTGGAATACTGACGGAGAATGACATAGTGAGGATATCACCTGGATTGATAGAAATAACAAGGGGCATCCTGGATGACAAGAGCCAGGGAATAATCAAGGGCATCCACGGTATTTGTGATTCATGCAATGAGTTCTCTGACAATCTCATTTATAAAGCGGGCAACTACTACTGCGAAAGATGCTACGCTGAACTGTCTAAAATGTAAAGGTATTTTATCAAGTGTGGATAAAGAATCAAGTGCAGCTGAATGCAGAGTTGAATCTATCTCGGGGAAGGATTGAGTTACCGGTATTCCTACCCGTTGCGACAAGGGGCTTTGTTAAGGCAGTGCCAATGCAGAAAATTAACAAGATGGAAATAAAGGCCCTCATTTCAAACTCTGTTCATCTGACCATATCGCCTGGGATGGAAGTTATTGAGAGAACTGGCGGGATCAATGGTTATACTGGATTCGACGGGAGCTACTTCACAGACTCCGGAGGATTTCAAATACTGAGAGAGGAATTGGTAAGGGTTGAAAACGATGGTATCATATTCAAGGACAGGAAATCAGGAAAAGCAATCAAGGTGACTCCAGAGGTAAGCTCTGAAATTCAGGGGAAGATAAAGTCAGATGTGGCCATGATGCTTGACGATTGCCCCCCATACGGTGCGGAAGAAAAGAGATTCTCCATATCTGTGAAAAGGACGTATGAATGGGGGAAGACATTTTCAATGCTGAAGCAGCAGGGGCAGAAAAGGTTCGGTATTATCCAGGGAGGTTTTGAATATGAACTGAGGAGAAAGAGTGCAGAGCTTATGACCTCTCTGGAGTTTGATGGATTTGCAATCGGAGGGCTGAAGATAGGAGAACCCAAGGAACTGACTGACCTAGTACTCACAAAGACCGTCCCGCTGATTCCGAGGGAATATCCAATTTATCTGATGGGAGTGGGTGATCCAATATCAATAGTGGAATATTCCGAGCTGGGGGTGGGAATATTTGATTCCACGTATCCGACTAGGAATGCCAGGCATGGATTTGCACTGACCAAAGACGGTCCCGTGAACTTGAAGAACGCCAAACACTCTTTAGACTTTGGGCCAATAGAGAGAGATTGTTCCTGCGAAACTTGCACAAACTATAACAGGACGAAGTTGAGGGAATTGTACAAGAATGAGGACCCATCATTCCAGTACCTTGTGACAGTTCATAATTTGGACTTCATGCAAAGATTCATGGAACTGGTCAGGAACAATAGGGAAGAGGCCAAGGCCATTGCCAAGAAGTTCAGTAAAATCAATTACTCTGAAGCTAATAACGAAAAAGTTGGGTAGGTGGCAGAGCGGCTATGCACGGGACTGCAGATCCCGACTATTGGGGTTCGAATCCCCACCTACCCTTACCCAATTGGGTAAGAAAATACTTAAATAAAGAAACTTTATGTACCCAAATGCATCCGAATACCCGTCATAAGGTACTCCTCTCCAAGAGCAAGAAAGTGAATGACTGGTATGAGAACCTCAGGGCCAAGTCGGATCTCACCGCTGATTACTACCTGAGGAACTTTGGCCTGTGGCTGGAATGGCTCCATGAGGACCCGGAATCCATATTGAAGCTGGCTGCAGATAATTACGCTAAATTCAAGGAGAAGGTTTCGGACCAGATAAGGAAGATGGAGAAGGAAGGAAAGGCGGGTTCATACATCTCTACCTCCCTTAAGTCTGTCTCCTCTTACCTGAAATTCAACAATATCATCATTCGTCTGGGAATTAACATAAGGAACGAGAACAGGAACCTGACTGTGGAGAACGAAAGGATACCTGAAAAGAGCGAGCTTGCTGCAATTCTCAGGAACGCTAATCCAAGGACAAAAGTCGCAATTTCGCTAATGGCATTCGCAGGTCTCAGGCCTGAAACACTCGGCAATTATACAGGAACAGACGGATTGAGATTATCGGATATTGGAGATCTATCGGTCAAGGGTAAGACAGTGGATTTTGAGAATGTACCATGCCAGATTGTGGTTAGACCGGAACTGAGCAAAGCAAGGCACAGGTATTTCACGTTCCTGGGAGAGGAGGGGACGACCTATCTAAAGGAGTATCTGGGGCAGAGGATAAGGTCCGGGGAGAATCTAAACAGGAATTCGCCATTGCTCCTCCCTGACAAAGACATGTCCAGAAAGGAGGAGGTCAACGACTTCGCCATGACCGTATTCATCTCAAGATGGTTAAAGAAGGTGATCACAAGCGCAGGTTTCAATTGGAGGCCCTATATATTCAGGGCATATTTCGCAACAGCACTGGATATGGCGGAATCTAAGGGGCTAATATCACATCCATGGAGGCAGTTCTTCATGGGTCACAAGGGTGACATCGAGGCGAGGTACTCCACGAATAAGAACCTCCTTCCTGACCAGATAGAAGAAATGAGGCAGGCATATAAACGGACCCTGAAATTCCTGGAGACAATGGGAAGCAGCAATGAAGAGGAGGACATGAACAGGAAGTTCAAGAAACAGATTCTCCTCATAGATGGATTCACGGAGGAAGAAATAGAAGAAAAGGGGCTCCTTGACATGGAGGATGAGGAACTGAGGAGTATAAGGAGAGAGAAATTGTTTGGGTCTAGAAATCCAGCGGATGAGGCAAGAGTGTCTGCGAGGAAGGACAGGTTGAACATGATGAAGTCAAAGAGCAGTCTCAGGCAAAAGGTTATCCAGCTCTTTGCCGTCGAAGCCTACATTAACGAAGGATTTGAACTCTTAAGTGACAGAATACCCGGAAACAAAGCGCTCGTCAGGTTGCCCGAAAAGGTGTCATAGGTTGTCAAGCTCTCTTAATAGTTCGCGAGCCACTATCATTTTTCAAATCTGCTTTGTAGCAAATATTCCGCCTCCTAGAACTGGGATTCAGTGCAATAAAGCACTGGAGCAGGGATAGGGTTGCCGCTTACCTCTTCGTCTGCTATCTCTCATACCTCGTCTGGATCACAATAAGGGTAAGGCTCAGAGAGAACAACTTTGACCTCTCTCCGGATAAGGCGTTGAGCATTCTAAGAAGGATGGAGATGGTAAGGTTCAGATCGTCAGGCAGGGAATACTAGGAATTCCCTAAGCCGGTCGGAATGGAGGAGAAGCTCAAGATAGAATTGTAGTGATAAAACAGGGCGAAGTTAGGTGATGGTCCAATAAGTTGATCTGGAAACTCAAATAAAGGTGTCTGACGAATTAGAAACATACAATTCCACAAAGAGAAAATTATTAGATACTATTCAACTTGCAGAGAAAACCATAGGAAGAATAGTGAACTAGGTCTGTCAACTTGAAATAAGTTCAAAATCAACAAATGAACCAAGAATGGAAGAACCAAGCTTGACAGTTTTTTCTTGAATTTCATCGCCAGTGCGAAACTGATTTGCCTACAAGTTCTTCATATTGTTCCCACGTTAATTTAGCAAATTGACCAAGTTTTAGGGATTTTATTTCTTTACTGCTTACCGATTTAGGGTAGAGTCTTACTCCGCCAGTCACAATATGTCTGGAAAATCCAGACTCTTCCTTTGGCTCACAATCGCACCAATCTACTGACCCCGTCTTATGGTTTTGTTTTACAATGGCGTCCCCTACAAATTTCCATTCTCCATTTCCTTCCATCCACCCGAATACAATAATATCTCCATTCTGTAAATTTGAAAGTGAGTGAAGAAAATTATCTCCATATTCTAATACCCATTCCCTAAATTCTTCAAAAGAAGACGCCCCATCATTTCTGACTCTTTCCTCGTTGAATGGCACTCCATAGATACTCATACTTGTCACCGCGCTTATATACTAGGTTAAAAGATTTAAATGTTTTCTCCAAGTCTATGGCGCTAAAAGATGGTTAGGTCCCTATCGTATCAACGTTCTCCAATCATTTCCCTCTTGAAGAATATGCAATACTCATCATCTCATCTGTGTATGGGTTCTTATTGAGCGTGTCTGAAAGTATCATCTTTGTGCCAATGTCCACCAGCTTCTCTATCCTATATCTGCTGATTACTGGCTTCTTCACTCTCTTTCTCCGTTGAAGCGACCTCCACAAAACCATCAAGATTCTCCACGGTGCCATGCTCGAGGAATGAAATACTGGAAGGGTAAATCTTTCCCCCGTGCTCTAGGGACGATGAAGCAAGTTCCGAATTGTAACAGTACGCATCGTACTTCCTGACAGCATCATACTTCACCTTCAGGATTTTCCTTCTGTCCGAGTGTGAATGGATCACGAGATTCTCACCCGCGACCCTCACAACCCCCTCGATGCCTGAGATGTCAGCGACTCCGGAAAACGTGGCAGGGACCCTTGAACGTAATGCTTTTCCGTTCACCCTCCCTGAGAGGAGGGAGATGTTTCTTCCGAAGAGCTTTCTATCACTTATCAGGAGGTCTACCCATATGTTTTCATCCTCCGACGTGAACATATGCATCCATGTCCAGTGCCTCAGGTAGTCTGGCTGTGATATGTACGCAACCATACCTCTGTAGTCCTTTACAACTTGAGTTTCGGTACTTGAACTTGGGATCTGTCGTATTTTCCGTGATCTGTCTAGAATTTGTTATCACGGATT
>JBMFVV010000007.1:0-68362 GCA_049965815.1 Thermoplasmata archaeon
TTTTATCTTGACCACATCCGACAGGTCATATATCTCATGGTGAGTCTCATTCCCTACAGTGACATTGCGGAGATTCCTGTCTACTCCAACCGTAGCGGTGCATTCCAAAACTTCTGCCTCTCTCCCTATTACGAGAGAGAGTGTGCTTGCAGACAGGTCGAAGGAATACACTTTCGCTGTGGATATGACACCTATAAGAGGTTAACTTTTAGTTATGCCTCCTGTTGATTACTGCTAACACCACATCTACCATTATTCCTATTGGGAATTCTACACCTGTAAGGCTTCCCATTCTTCATCATTGAATATATGTGATGGGTAAGATGCTTGCCTACGACAATGTAGGCCTGTGTGGACTTCTTGCCCTTGTTTATTTCCCTGTTGTATATCTCAATGAATTCAGCATTCCTGTGAAGGACGAGTGAAACTGCACATTCTCGACGTTTCATTCTCGACGTTTCAAAACCTTTTTACCTCTCGAATCGATTTAGGCTCATGTCGATTAATACACCAGTCAGGAGACAGTTTTCTACTATAGCTAATTCGATGAAACCTTCTGCAATACGATTACTTCTTAAGGTTGCTAACCAGCCAGATATAATTTCATTCGGAGGGGGTCTTCCAAATCCCGAATCGTTCCCGATTGAAGATATAAGGAAGATTTTTGACGAACAGCTATCAAGAAATGGAAAGAAGATGTTACAGTATGGCGCCACTGAGGGGCTGGATACACTCAACGTAGCGCTTTCTAAGATGCTCTTGGATAAAGAGGGGATAAAGACTGAACCCAAGGACATAATCCAGACAACTGGATCCCAAGAAGCGCTTTACATGATAGGCAAGATCTTTGCCAATCCAGGGGAATATGTAATAACTGAAGCCCCGACTTATGTAGGAACAATCTCTGCTATTTATGGATCGGGAATCAAAATTCACGGAGTAGAGATGGATCATTACGGAATGAGGATGGATGCACTCAGAGAAACACTCAAGAAATACCCAAACCCCAAGTTCATCTATGTGATTCCAAATTTCCAGAATCCAACGGGCATTACCATGAGTCTGGAGAGGAGAAAGGAACTGCTCGAGATAGCTAACGAAAGGGGGATTACCGTAGTGGAAGATAACCCATATGGTTCCCTGAGGTTTGCAGGCGCACACGTTCCGGCACTCAGATCGCTAGACAGGGATGTGGTGTATCTCGGTACTTTTTCAAAGGTACTATCACCAGGCATGAGGCTAGGCTATGTGGTAGCCCCGCCAGACGTGATTGAAAAAATTAACATTGCAAAGCAGGCCCTCGATCTTGCTTCAAGCACTCTTTCAGAGTATATCGCTGAAGCGTATGTTACCGGAGGGTACATGGACAGGCAGATCCCCAAGATAATTGAGCTTTACAAGCAGAAGAGGGACCTCATGATAGAATCTTTCGAGAACTATTTCCCGAAGGATGTGGAGTTCACCAGGCCAAACGGTGGAATGTTCCTGTGGGTTACAAGGAAGGGCGCAGATACTGACAAGATGTTCGATGAGGCAGTAAGGCAGAAAGTACTCTATGTTGTAGGTTCTGCATTCTACCCTGATGGAGACAATCACGAATCCATGAGACTAAACTTCACCTTCAGCTCGAACGAGAACATAATAGAAGGAGTTAAGAGATTAGCTAAACTGTTTGAACTGACTTCAAAATAAATCCATGTATTCCTTCACTATTCTTTATCCAGGGCTTCCCTGACAGTATACGTCGGGAACTCTGGGTTATATATATTTTCTAAGACTAGAAGCTGCAATCTCCGAAACGGACATTTTCGAGAATGGCCCTTCCACAGTATCGGTTGTTGAAATGCTGTCTACAAATCCTGCATACTTAGAAGTACCGGAAACGAAGAGACCGTGAACGCAATACACATTTATCGCCTTTGCACCATTTTGCTTCAGAACTTTCGAAGATTCGAGGATTGTCCCGCCTGTTGAAATCATATCGTCTGTCAGAGCAACAACTTTGTCTTTTACACTGACACCTTCAGGTATTGTGATTTCAACCTTTGTGTCTGAGACCCTCTTCTTGTTCAGATATATAGAATCCAAACCAGCTACCTTTGATATGTTCTCGCTTTCCACCTTGAACCCATCGTCTGGAGAAATCACCAGGTCATTCCCATCCTCCTTTACCTTTCTACCAATCACCGATTCGGCCCTGATCTCCTCCCCTTTCTTTCCAAGGAATGCCATACCTTCAGGTGAGTGCATGTTTACAACGAATATCTTGTCAAACTTCTCCGTGAAAAGATTTGATAGAACCCTGGCACTTACTGCTTCATATGGTTGGAACATCGCGTCCTGCCTTGCGTAGCCAAAATAGGGAACCAGAAGTATAGGCTTCTTCACTCCTGCGTTGAGAGATGCATCGACCGTAAGCAGGATGTCTATTATGCCAGAGTCTGGATAAGTGCTGCCTACAATTATTGCTTCATCGAGCTGTTCTTCTAACCTTACATATAGCTCTCCGTCTGCAAATCTCCTCCTGCTTATCCTCGCAAGAGGTACGTCGAGAATGGATGATATCTTTGAAGATAGTCCCTCTGAATTGCTTGTTGAAACAATCTTCACGGCACTAAATTTCCTCTGAGTTAAAGATGTTACTGCTCATTGAGCTTCATCAACTCTTCTATCCTGAATCCACATTTATTTTCAAGATAAAGATATAGACGTTTCAACCTTGGAATTTCTGAAGAGAGCCCTTTTCGCCTGTAATCTTCTGCAATCTCATCAATTGTTACAACTCTATCCCCGTTGAGTAGCGTATCAGCGTTGCATACTATCTTCTCTTCTAAAGTCCTAGGAATGTAGTCTTGGTCTGGAAGCTTCAGCTTCCTTGCCGTGCGCTTCAGCAATCCTGCACCCACGTGAGTACTGCAGAACCTGGCGATTGTTTCGTCCATCCCTTCCCTCTTCAGAATCTTGTATCCTTCAACACCGTGAAATATACTGTGGGTGACTGTTCTTCCTATGTCATGAAGTAGTGCACCCGCCTCCAGCAGACGCGCGTCAGAATTGCATCCTTCTCCAATCTTGAGGGCAACCCTGCTACACATAATAGAGTGTCTTTTTAGCCTATCATCTGCCCCGTATTTTTCCAGGAGTGCGAGACATTCGTCCCTCCCCGGTATTCTCAAGACTCTCTTACCCCTTTCTTCAGGAATGATCCTCAACTCGCCTTTCAGCTCCTTCCCTCTGCCAAGTCTGTCTAGAAAAATGGAAAGAGCAGACACCTCTGAGTGGGGCTGATTCTTAACTGCCACATTGAAATCAGAAAGGTCATAGATAACCCTCGGGACCTTCTCGGAACCAACAATTACCATTATATCTTCATACTTCCTGATTTCCTCTATCTTGCGCTCCAGTGGCATTCCATACATGGTAAGATGAACCTTCTTTCCTTTGAATTTCTTTATCTCTTCCATGGAGTTTCCAAACCCTATCTCAAAATTTCCACCAAACTTTCTTGTAACGTTGTTTATCGTCCGTGCCAGTTTGTCATCTACTTTATCGACGATGATCTTGTCTGCTCCGAAAGCCCGTGAAACTAGTGCTACGTGCGTTGTTATTCTCTTGTCTCTATCCGGTCTGTGTCCTATTCTAAGGACTGTGATCAAGGTACTTTCTCCACCCTCATTCCCTTTATCGTTAGGTGCTTGCTTCTCTTGATGATTGCCCTAACATATGTTGGCGATTGCTGCAGCTTCTCCTGTATTTCTGCTATGTATTGAACGCCGTCGTCAATCATCTTGGTTATCTTATGACAGTAATTTTCAACTTCGTCGTCTCCAAGAGAGGCAACATATATCACGTCGCCAGCTTCCTCAGTTGGCAATAAAATGTTAATCTGAATGCTTGTATAGTAATTATGAAAAACCTTCTTCGGTCCATTTGGCGTATTGGACCATTGAGACTCTACGAATTTTATCTTCTCCATATATTTCAGGTATTCAACGGCCTTAGCTCCTAGCTTCTGCTTGACTTCATCTTCAGTCATCCAGTTTTGGTTTAGTAACTTCAAAAGCTCACTTTTTGTCCTGTCATTTGAAATTGTAAAAATTGTTACTAAATCACCTACATCATTAACGACCTTGATCTTATTCATAGACTTTCCCGTTATCTCTTCGTTATTTAAATACCTTCATTCATCGATCCATACTTTTCAAACTTTCATAGTTCTTTGCTAGTCTCTCTTTATTGCTATCTGGTGAGCCAGAATGAAAGGCACTGCTACCCATAGTATAGCTGATATCAGTAACAGAGCTGGTGTGACACCGAAGTTTGCTGGATTTATACTCTGTGACGAACCTGATCCTCCTAGGCCACCAGACAGGCTATGGGTGATGAACAGCTGAAACAGGGATGCGTATCCTGCTGGGTTTGCATAGTCAAAGATGACCTGCAAAGTCAGGTAGGTTGATGAGCCAGATACTATTGAAAACACTGAGACAATGACATCGAATATGACGGTCCAGAATAGGGCAAAGATCATGAAGACAGCTATGAGTGCTCCCAGGAGAGCTCCGGGGGATTTCAGTAGATGGGAGAATAGGTAAGCAATTGCAAGGAAGGAAATTCCAATGATTGAATAGGCCCACGACACATACAGAACGAAAGATACAGGCATGAATAGGTGGAAGTACTTGAACGATATCAGGTCGCTCACAAGGATTGCGGCCACAATTGAAGAAGCAACAACAACTGAGTTAGCCGCGAATCGAGAACGGATAGCTCCACCCTTCGTGATGGGCCTCTTTATTACTGTTTCCAGTACCCCCATAACTCTATCCTTGCCGTACGTGAAATATGCCATGAACACCGCTAGAAGTGGAATGAATATTACGAGGAGGGAACTTTCAATGGAGAAGAATGCAGACTCTAGAGAGCTGACCGTTGAAGGCTTGTAGAGCGAAAGCGGTCCGATAGGTGACTTGAAGAAAACAGATGAGGAGACTCCGCTCTTGATATACAGTCCATAAGTCTTGTTTATAGCTGCTGAACCCAGGGATGGAAATATGCTGAGATGGGTGAACGAAGAGTATTCGTGTTCCCAGATGTAACTGGTACTCATAACTCCGGAAGTTACGGTGGCAAGGTTTACGTCAATTACTGGCGCTGTATGATTTCCAGCGGCTCCAACGTAGAAAAGAAGAAATCCTAGACTTGAAGTATTGCTGGGATTCGATATCCCTGTGACAACGTTCAGCCCGGAGTACTTTGTGTCGACGACGTTGATAGTCATGGATGTATTGGTGCTAGTCTTCAGACCGAATGACGATTTATAGGTATAGTTCAGCGTGATGTACACCGACGTTGATCTGTCGATCCTGTCCTGTGGCAGGGCCGTTGCATTAAATTCAAGAGTCCCGGGGGACATTTCTGTTCCTAGAAATCTCGTACCATTCAGGATGGCATTTGCATTAACGTCACTCACTGGGTTTCCACTCTGATCGTAGAAATATGAGATCAGCGTGACTGTGTTTCCAGTGACATAATACCCTGTAACTTCGTTAGTAGAGCTAATCCTGGCGCTGTGGGAGGTTGAGGAAACGCCACCTTCGTACGATATGAGAGCAGAAAGTCCTATGATCGCGACGATCAAAACTATGGAGAATCTGTTGGTGATGGACCTCTTTATTTCGTAGAATACCGGTCTCAATGTCTATCCACCCCAGTGATTGATAAGCCTGATAATTTTTGAGCTAATTTGAATTTTAGATGGGCTGAGGGCAGATAATTTGCTCTCACAGACAGCCTCCAACTCGACTAAAATTTCTGACCCAGACATCATTGAATGATTACCTTCTTACCAATCCCCATCATCTATATCATTGCCCTACTGCCCTTCTTTCTTCTATTCCTTCTCCTGATTACAATTGCAACGCCAACGATGATTAAAATCACGATTACTAGAGTAGTGATCAGTACAGCTATTGCCCCCAACGGAGTGTACCTCCTGACTGTTGGGGTAGTATGATTTACCAAACTGCTTGGAGTCTGGAAAGCTATCGTGTGGGATGCTATTGTGGAGTTCACAGTCTGACCATAATAGTTTTGATATCCGACCATTATGGAAACCAGGGCGGACCCATTGCTAACTCCAGAAGGTAAATTTAATGTTAGGCTGAAGGGTGTTGGAGTGTTTGAGTCTATTTCCCCAAGGTAAGTAGTTCCTGAGGTAGATAGGCTCTGCTGTGCAAACGTAACCTCCAGGGTCAGGTAGTATGCAGATCCAGCTCCTTCGTCTAGCAGAGTGCCGCTTACAGTTATGGTGCTTCCAGAAGCATTCTCAGAAAAGCCCTGTACAATTAGCGATACTGGTGCAATTGCAAGGAACCCTGTGGAATATGTTTTTGTCGCCACGCTCCCAGTACTGTTGTAGTAATCTATATCAACGGTGGCAGCGTATGATCCCTGAGCGGAAGTCGGTGAACTGCTTAAGGTTACAGGTACCGTTAAACTATCTCCTGACTTGAGAGTAACTCCGGGGTAATAGAGAGTGGAATTTCCCGTTACGGTAAAACCTGAAGGAGCAGAAAATTCAATCAGCGGTGATGATACAGTTGAATTACCGATGTTAGTTATGTCAAGAACTGCTGTTGAATTAATTCCAAGCAGTATGTAAGGAGAGACGAATTTGACTTCCAAGGACACGTTTTCCGAATTGCTCGTCTGTTGAGTGTGGAATCCGATGTTTACCTGTTCTGAAGATTGCACTCCCGAGAGGGTAACGAAAGACTCAGTAAAATCAATTGTAACTGCTCCAGATACCGAACTCGA
This sequence comes from Thermoplasmata archaeon, assembly GCA_049965815.1. Taxonomy (GTDB): domain Archaea; phylum Thermoplasmatota; class Thermoplasmata; order Thermoplasmatales. The sequence goes on from JBMFVV010000007.1 coordinate 6,820, forward strand.
GACGTAAATTGGTTCTACCCATATGAAGGAGCGTCCTACCCCTAGGGATGCGATTAACGGAAACTGCTTGAGGAAGCTCAACTGCGACTGGGATGTAGCTGACGACTGTACATTCGAAATGTTGCCGTTACCGTTATTAATGAAGGTGAAAGAAATGTTGTTAGTTTTACCAGGATTCAGCAGAACGGTTGAGGAAGTGATATTAATGGAAATTAATGACGGTTGAACCTGGAAACTGGTGTCGTTACTGGTTGACTCCTGGGTTCCATAAGGGTTGTCGAATGTGACAGTGAAATTCATTGAGACCGCACCAGATACCGTACTTGCTGCATATACTTGGGCCGTGAAGTTATATATATCCTTTGAACCCAGCAAATTAACGGTAGGTAGAGACTTCATTAGAGTCAGCTGCGACTGAGTACTTGCGCTTATCCTGAGATTTGAGACATTGCCCGTTCCTTGGTTGTATATTGACATCTTCAGATAGTTTGTCTGCCCTGGTATCACAGTACCTGCGGAAGATGTGATCTTGAGGGAAGTTGTTCCTAGATAAGTGATGTTAAGATTGAACGTCTGGTTTGCGCTGTACGCCCCTGTGCCGGAGTACGGCAGGGATGTCCAGTACTGAACCCTCAGTGAAAAGTTGTAGTGACCCTTACCGGCGTTATTAAGAGCATAGATGGGATAAGACAGTTCGAAGTATCCAACCTGGATATTTGTCTTTGAAAGTTGCTCAGAAGAAACATTTCCTGAGCCGTAAAATGAGTGGGGTAAGTTAAGGTTGAACTGTGCAAGACTGACTGTTCCCGCATCATCCATTCCTATCTGGAGCTGGTATGAATTTGCGATACCCTGTTCAGACAGCGTTGTGTTTAAGACGCTGAACGGGTACCCGTACTGGGGTGCCGATTGAGCGTCGTTTTGTGCGCTTGAAATTGCAGGTATTGCTACGCTCATGACCGTCGTCGCAAGTATCAATATCACAATAGGCGCTCTAAGTCCTGACATTCCATTCTTCTTTCTTCCAAAATATTTCATTATATCACTCCTTCAATTATTTTTATTCTCTTGAATCTGGCTGAATTAAACAATTCGTCTCTCTGCTGATGCATCATAAAAGCTTTCGATTTCCCTGGAATTCTTGCATTTAGATTAAGCATATGGTACATATCTATTCACTTATGGCATTGAAGAAATATTCTTCTAGTGATTCCCCGGAGGGCTCAAATTTTCGTACCTTGTAACCAGCCTGCACCAATTCCTGAAGAATATTAGGGTAGTCCTTCTTGTCAACCCTCAGGGACGTCACCGAAATACCATCGCTTGTATTTTTGACATCTCCATATTTCGAGACTATTGCCAGTGACTTATCATCAAGATTGTCTATTTCAATTGCGATTCTTTCACGACCCAGCTCATTTAGCTCTTTCCTGTCGAGTACCTTTATTAGCTTCCCGTGATGGATTATAGCAATACGATCCGATAAAGCTTCTATCTCACTCAGTATGTGTGAGGAGAGGAGCACCGCTTTCCCCTTCTTCTTCTGATCGATTATAAGATTTCTCACGAATTGTACCCCTTCCGGATCCAGGCCATTGAGCGTTTCGTCGAACATGAGATTGTTGGGGTCCCCAATAAGGGATTCCGCAAGGGAGAACCTCTTCTTCATCCCCTGTGAATACGCCCTCAACTTCTTGTTTCTATGATCCCACAGACCTACCTGCTTGAGCAGTTCTTCTATGTGCTCATTCTCCTGAGCCTTGGTCATGCCGTAGTAGCCTGCAAAGTACCTAAGGAGTGGTACAGGTTTGGCATTCATTTCGAAATTGGGCAGCTCCGGAACCCAACCGATCTGCCTTGATGCATCTGTCTTCTCTTTAGTGATGCTTTTACCATCTACAAGGACGTCACCTGAAGTTGGAAGCGTAACACCAGCTGCTATCCTGATTGTTGTTGATTTCCCAGCACCATTTAAACCCACGAATCCCAATATTTCCCCGTCTTTGATCTCAAGGGTGAGATCATCTACTGCTGCCCTTTCCTTTGCAGAGTATATTTTCGTTAGATTATCAATAGTTATCATCTGGACATTCCTGATTTTTGTATCTTCCATATCACAGATTTAGATATTAAACTTCTTTTGTAGATTTATTTGCATATAATTATCATTGTTTTCCGAGAACTTTCTTATAAACCAAAAACATAAAGGAGCATGGACTTCGTTTCCAAATACAAGGGACAGGTTGACGCAGCATTGGAGAAGTTCTTTGCTGACAAGATTGCAGGGAAGTCCGGTATCGAGAAGGAGGCAATATTAAAATTGAGGGAATTCACAATGAGGGGGGGTAAGAGGATAAGACCCCTTTTCATGATTCTTGGTTACTGGATCAATTCTGACATTGATAGTAAAATCATCGACGCATCTATTTCACTAGAACTCATGCAGTCATACCTGCTGATTCATGATGACATAATAGACCAGAGCGAGATAAGGAGGGGCGGTCCAACTTTCCACAGGATGTTCGGTTATGAAGAGAGGATAAACGAAGGCGTATCCATAGTCTGTGCCGATCTTTCAGATGCATATTCCCATGAAGCCCTCCTTGGAGTGAATTTCGATCCGTATCGCCTGAATTCGGCCATGAGGCTAATGTCTGAAATTGTGGAGCAAACTGGAATTGGCCAGCTGATGGACATAACGCTTTCAATTGGAGAAAACATTACTCTTGAAGACGTTACAACCATCCACAAATACAAGACTGCCCAATACACAGTAAATGGCCCAATGAAGATGGGTGCCATACTGTCTGGATATAAACATCCAGAAAGGATCGATGATTACGGCATACCACTTGGAATAGCCTTTCAGATCCAGGACGACATCCTGGGGATGTTCGGCAATGAGAAGGAATTGGGAAAATCTGTTGTTAGTGATTTTGAAGAAGGGAAGAAGACACACCTTATTCTGAACACGTATGAAATGGCTAGGAAGAGTGACGTTGAATTCATAAAGGAAAGACTTGGAAAGAAGGGCATTTCAAATGCTGATTTCCAGAGGGTGAAGGAAATCATAGAAGAGTGTGGGGCACTGGAAAAGACGAGAGAGTTATCAAAGAAATATTATGACAGCGCGATTTCCTCAATCGATCGAATTACCAATTCTCCTCCTCAGAAAGAACAGATGAAGATTATGGCAGACCTAATGGTCGTGAGGTCTAAGTAACTTCCCTTACGAATTTTCTCCCTCCACCAATGGGCATCGTAGCATCCATTCCCATCTTCGATGTAATGTTACCTTCGTAGCTGCTTGGGTCCAGGGAAGACCCTCTTTCCCTCCTTATTATGATCCCCCTATCTGCCTGGAACCTTGTAGCCAGGGCCCATTCAACATCCCTGTCATCATAGATGTCTATGTCCTCATCTACAATTATAACTCTTTTGAGACTTTTATGACCCCTGAATGAAGCATCTACAGTTTTAGCAAAATCTTCGCTGCTCGACTTCCTGATCTTGACGATTCCATGTAACCAGCTCGCCCCACCTTCGCTGAGCCTAACATCCTTCACATCAACTCCAGCATTCCTGATCTCCTTGAAAATAGTGGGTTCCCGTGGCAAACCCATCAAGTTGAAGTGTTCCATAGTTGCCGGAACTAGGATGTGGTATATCGGGTCCGGGACTGTTTCCACTGAGTCGAATAGTATCTGGGGTTGGCCCTCCTGGATATCGTATGTACCGGTGACATCCTTGAACGGACCTTCCTCCTTCGTCTTCCCTGTAAGAACTGCATTGATCACATAATCGGAATCTGCTGGAACGGTCAACCCGAACCTGGACTTTGAGAATAACATTTCCCTTCCCTTTGATTTTCTATATAATGATGCGGCAATCTGGGATTCGTCGTGTTCAAATGGGACTGAAGTGGCGGCAGCTAGAAGGTATTCCAGAGGAGAACCGATGACAATGGATACCTTAAGTTCCTCGCCATGCGATACCGCGTCCTTGTACATTCTTAGCAGGTCCCGGGGAACCAGCCTGACATACCCCCCCTCCTTGCTTTCTATGAAGACCCTGTGTATTGAAAGATTCCTCTTCCCACCACTCTCTGCAACAAAAATACCAGATGTAATGTAGAACCCGGCATCTCCTGGATAGTGCCAGCATACCGGAACATCTTCAATATCTGCAGTTACCTTGAAGAGTTTCTCCCCTTCCTTCAGTGCCGGAGTATCGGAAAGTGCAGTCTCATAGTTTGCGAGGAAAAGATCCCTAGACATACCAAGTTCCCTGTATATTCTTTCCCTGTCTGCCCATAAATTTGCCACACCTTTTTTACCTTCCAGATCCTGGAGCAGTAATGGCCTGCTTCCATATTTCTTAACCAGTTCCGTAACTTCCAGTTTCCTTGATACCTTCTGTTCAATCTTCACGAATTCATCATTTATGTAAGTCTTGATCATATACCCGCCCCCCTCGATTTCAAGTGGAAACTCATGGAGTGATCCTGGTCCTGTCTCTCGGGAAGAGAGTGGCCTCCCTAATATTGGCAATATTCAGCATGACCATGGTGAGCCTTTCCAACCCTATTGCCCATCCAGCGTGAGGTGGCATACCGTATCTGAAAGCATTGACATAAAAATCGAATGAATCAGGATTCAATCCTTTGCTCTTCAAGTTGCTTATCAGAACATCTGGAGAATGCACCCTCTGTGCTCCGCTTGTTATTTCCATTTCGCCGAATTGCAGGTCAAAGCCTCTGGAGTATTTCTCATCAAACGGTTGAACGTAGAAAGGCTTCAATTCCCTGGGCCAGCGTGTGATAAAGTAAAACTCCTTGATTTCACCTCCTACAGACTTGAGTACTGGAGTTGAAAGATCTTCCCCATCCTTCAGTTCAAATCCTTTCTTGTTTGCCATTCTTACATAATCTGAGTAAGTAATCCTCTTGAAATTATAGTCGAGCGATGGTTTGCTTACTCCCAGTATCTCTAGTTCCCTCTCATTTATCTCTGCCACTGATCTGCCGGCAGCCTTAATAATATCCTCCAACACGTTCATCACGTCATCATCATTGACAAAACTCATCTCCATGTCTATGGACGTGAATTCATTGATATGACGAGGTGTGTTGTGTTCCTCTGCCCTGAACGCAGGAGCTACTTCGAACACCTTGTCAAATCCTGCAGCCATCATTATTTCCTTGTAGAGCTGGGGGCTCTGGCTCAGATAGGCATTCCTCTCAAAATACTTGACAGGGAAGAGCTCGGTTCCTCCCTCAGTTGCCGCTGCCACAATCTTTGGCGAGTGAATTTCTATGAACCCATGCAGTACAAAGTAATTCCTTATTGCATTTGCAATTGTACTCTGCACCTTGAATATAGACAGTATTTCAGGTCTCCTTAAATCAAGAAACCTATTCTCCAGTCTTGTCTCTATGTCTGACTCTATCTTGTCCGTTACGCCTAAAGGAAGAGGCGTTTCTGCCTTGTTGATCACCTCCAGATGTTTAATCTGAACTTCATAACCTATTTTTGCCTGACTCTTGACAGCAAGGCCGGACATTGAAATTATGGATTCGCGCGGGACATTCTTGAGAGAATTGAACAACTCTTCATTCCCTTTTTTCAGCAAAACGCCCTGTACTGTTCCTGAAACATCCCTCAGCTCTATGAACAAAACGGAACTCATAATCCTTATGTTCTGAGCCCATCCGGAAATTTCAACATCGGAATCAATATGTTCCTTAACTTCCCCTATCAGTATCCTCATGCTGACCGTTGATTATCTCTTTAGATATAATTATACTCTGATGATAAGGAATAGATATTCAGAGTTAATATCCTGAAGATGGAAATAGGAGTTCTTGACATTCAGGGCGATGTTTATGAACACATCAATATCCTGGAAAGCTTAGGTGTTAAAACTAGGAATGTTAGAAGGGTTTCTGACCTTGATGGTCTCTCGGGTATAGTCATGCCAGGTGGGGAAAGCACTGTTATTGGAAGCATAATGAACCAACGGGGCATTTCTAAAGGAATCATAGACATGAGACTGCCGGTAATGGGGACCTGCGCTGGATTGATTTTAATGTCTAAAAAAGTTGAGGGGAAGCCGGGTCTGATGCCTCTCTTGAATATATCGATAAAGAGAAACGGATATGGCAGTCAGAGGGAAAGTTTCGAAACAGACCTCACTATAAAGGGAATAGGAAAATTCAGGGGCGTTTTTATAAGGGCTCCGAGGATCACTGGAGTGAATGGTGGAGAAGTGTTGGCGACCTACGATAGTGAGGCAGTAATGGTATCAGACGGAAAACACCTAGGACTTTCATTCCACCCGGAAATATACGGGGACGTAAGAGTACATAAGTATTTCATCGATAGATTGTAGAAAATTCACTGACTCCAGCTCAGACCATTCTTGGCTTCTTCAGTATTCCCTTTCCCTCAATGTTTCTTGTTTGGATAATAATTTCCGATTCTACCTCAACATCGGACCTCACGAATCCCAGACCTATTCCCTTGGATAGCGTTGGGGAGAAAGACCCGGATGTGAGGGAACCTATAACCTCGTTACCTTTTTTGATAACGGAACCTGAACGAGGGACAATCCTATCAGTTGCAATGACCCCCCTGAACCTCTCCTTTATGTTCCCCTTTTTCTCAAGCAGTTTCTTCTTACCTATGAAATCATGATCCCATCCGATAATCCAGGATACACCTGCCTCTATTGGATTCCTGTTCTGATCAAAGTCCTGTCCTGACAACAGGAATCCTTTCTCCATTCTTAACGTGTCGCGGGCTCCCAGTCCAATCGGTTTGACGTTTGGGTTCTTGAGTATTTCTCTCCAGAGCGGAACAGCATACTTGTTCGGTACAACGAATTCAAATCCGTCTTCCCCTGTATAGCCTGTTCTACCAATAATCGTGGCCGTTTCAAGACCCTTTTCCGGATACTTCTCTGATGCACTCATGAATGTGAAGTGCTCAAGCTTATTGGCCTCTGGGAATATGTCATTCATTATCTCCGGCGCCATCGGACCCTGAAGGGCAAGACAGGCGATTTTATCTGAGAGATTTGAAATCTTAACGTCATATGACTTCCTGTTTGCAAGTATCCAGTTGTGTATCTTGTCTGTGGTTGCAGCGTTTGGAACAACGAGATATTTTTTCTCGTCTTCCTTGTAGACTATAGTATCATCAATCATGTTTGCTTCTTGGTCCAGATATGCAGAGTATATCGCCCTTCCAATTGGTTCTTTAGAAATATCAGTTGGGAAAAGATAAGTCAAGAACTCGGTTGCATCCCTACCCTCTATTGTTATATCCCCCATGTGGGAAACATCAAAGAGGCCGACCTTCGATCTGACTTGCCTGTGTTCTTCTATTATACCTGAAAATTGAATAGGCATATCCCAGCCATGGAAATCTACCATTTTCGCGTTTAGATTAACTATTTCATTGTAAAGTGGGGTTCTCATATTCTGGTTATTTCCACTGACGTATTAACATTGGCGTTCCAGTCGAAATCTAGGGGGGAGGGCATAGTTAAAGTATTTCTAAGAGGTGCTAATCCTCTGGAGTAAATTAGCCGCGATAACTCAGCTGGGAGAGTGCAAGCCTGAAGAGCTTGAAGTCGCCGGTTCGATCCCGGCTCGCGGCATTTCTCAGTTTTGGCCAAATATATTTGCTAGAGGTAAAATATAAAATATGATAAAATTAAAAAGTTGCCTGAAATCCGTGCCTGGTTCCTTACTCAACTTCCCTGTAAACGTTAGGGGGTATGTCATCGGACAGGACTTCATTCACTTTGTCCAGTTTTGGCAGAATATCGGCAAGATTGTCCTCCTCAAAGTGGGCATATTTTATTCTGCCTACAGACATTCTATATGATCCCGGGCACATCATTCCCTCTTTTACCACAACAGCGTCAGGCTGGAGTTTGAGGATCGCAGCCATTGTTATTTCCTTGCCACCAGGGACTCTCTCGAATCCAGGATTTTCATACTGACTGATCTTCTTTTCATCCGTATCTACTATGCTTATGAGTTCAGCCAGGTCAAGTGGTACCAGATTGTTTTCCTTACTATGAGCCACTGCTATTTTCATTACCCTGATTCTCAAAGCTTGAATTTAAGTTTAATGTGTGATAATCTGCTAAATGCTAGCCTTAGCCAACTCCTTCGGGAAGATGTTTCCCCGAAAGAATTGCAATGACGCAAGAATAACATTCTTTGCATTCTCATGCTGGGCATTTACAACAGGGCCATTTACGGAGTGCTTTAATGCAGCTCGATCAGGTCATCTCCGGCATCCAGTTATAATATTTGTTGCCATTTATGGATGATGAATATCACTTATGAGGATTTTTCAAAGGTGGATATCAGAGTAGGGGCAATTGTGGATGTTCAGGACTTTCCAGAGGCCAAAAAGCCAGCTTATAAGCTGACGATTGATTTTGGTGATCTTGGAATAAAGAAGTCGTCTGCGCAGATCACAAATTATCAAAAGAGAGATCTTAGGGGCATGAAGATAGTTGCAGTTACAAACTTTCCACCAAAGCAGGTTGCCAATTTCATATCTGAGGTGCTGGTCCTAGGTGCTGTTTCTAGCAATGGAATCATACTGCTGACTCCCACTGATCCAGAGAAGACGAAACCTGGGGACAGGATAGCTTAAAGGCATCGCCTTTCTTCATTGCACATAAACGTGAACCGAGGTGTTATTACTGGAAAAGAGATCAAGAAGGGTGAAAGTTCTCCTCGGTGGTACATTCAGCGTCTTGCATAAGGGGCACAAAGAGATGATAGATAGGGGGCTGAGAATGGGGGAATTAACAATAGGCCTCACATCTGATCATTTCAAGTTCAACAAGAGGTATACAGTTCCACCATACCAGACAAGGAAAGCGAATCTGGAAAACTATCTCATGAATATAGGGTCCGAGGCAAGAATAAAGATGCTCGGCGATCCATATGGTTCAACTCTTTCGCCCGAATATGATGCCATAGTTTCATCGAATGAAACACTGGATTTCATCAACACAATAAACTTCTCAAGAAAGGCTAAGGGCATACCTCCGCTACAAGTTGAAAATGTGGGAGAGATTCTCGGTGAGGACCTGATGCCAATAAAATCAGAGAGGATAATTAGAGGGGATATAGATGAGGATGGGTTACGCAGGAAGTCAATTAAGGTAATCCTGGTCACAAAGAATCCATCCAAGATAGAAGGGGCCAAAGTATCACTTACCCAGTTATTCAACAATTATGAACTATATTCAGTGGAGCCAGCTGACGACTTCCACCCCCAGCCTATGAACCATGAGACGTTCGTTGGTGCTCTAAAAAGGGTGAATGGGGTGAAAGGGGAATACGACTATGCAATAGGTGTAGAGGCTGGCATCGTCTCTTTCAGTGGAATATATTTTGACGTGCACATTGCTGCAGTAAAGGATTCCCTGGGTGTTGTGAATTACGGTATGTCGTCCGGGCTGCCTATGAACGCTTCTATGATGGACGGAATGAAATCCGGAAAGGAACTAGAGGAAGTAACAAACGAGCTGATAGGAGTTAATGATTCAGGGGACTATAAGGGCGCAATATATTATTTCTCAAGAGGGTTGAAGGAGAGAAAGCATCTAGTAGAGGAATCCATACTATCTGCATTCACTCAAAGGATTGCTGAAGCCATTCCAAGGAAGGTTAAATGACCCCAGGAACCACGTCATCTGCCTTGTATTCGCTTACCCTTCCGTTCCTGAATACGACCAGAGTCTTGTCCTCGACTTCAAACCACTTTCCACTCATTTCCTCAGTGGAAACGGTGAACCTTTCATCTTCGAGTTGGTAAAACAGAGAATAATAACCAGGTTCTTTCCTTACTTCCCTGTAGGCGGCAGCGTATGTGCCGTCAGTTATGAGAAAGTTAGCGCTTGTGAAGTCTGACTCTCTGATTCTCGTCACTGCGGCCGGGAAGCTCTTCAAAATCATCTTGAAGTAATAGTAGCTGTCGCTCTTACCCTTCTTTCCCATGCCCTTTATGGTGCCGTTATGAGCAAAAGAAACATTCTCCGTTAGAAAGGGTTGGGTATTTATCAAGGTCTTTCCTGACGAACTCTTTTTCCTTGCGTGAGCCAGCAGTGTGTTTCCGTATACCCCTTCTACCCTTTGAATGGGATCAATGCTCTTGTGAACAGTAATTTCGTTTTTTGAATATAAAACATAACCAAATCCATCAAGATGCGGTGCGTGCTTTCCATTGTTTGCCATATCGTATAAGAAATCCATGTAAGGTGTTAAATCGGAATATTTCCCAATGGAAAGGAGCATCCTGCACATAGATTCGCATTAATTACGGGTAAAAAACCATTCTGTTAGCTTAAGGAGGTTGATGGTTATATCTCCATTCACAGCAGAATCAGGTCAAATCTCACTCTTCACTTGAATGCATCAGGGAAAGGTCATGTCGGAAAATGATTTATAAGCCACATCCATAGGCAAAGCAATGAACAAGATCGATCCCGTGTTAGCAAAGGAGGTAGCGGGGATTAGGAATGCAATTAGAAGGAGCAAGAGAACTGACTACGTAACGACCTATATAGAAAATGAATTTTTCAACGGTAAAACCATGGTGGAGAGGGTGCTGATACTCAGAACCAGAGGATGTAGCTGGAGCTATCATTCCGGGTGCTCCATGTGCGGTTACTGGGATGATACAAATCCAGAAATAGGAAGCAGAGAATTGGAAGAGCAGGTCAACACTTTTCTCAAGGAATTCCCCAAGGGCGAAGTGCTTAAAATATTCACTTCAGGGTCGTTCTTTGACCCGGTCGAAATAGATTCTGCATTGCAGTTCAGGATAATAGAAAATATTCTGAAGTCATACAGCTACCTAATTGTGGAAAGCAGGCCAGAGTACATTAAAAGGGTCGCTGGGAAGTTGAAGGAGTATGGGGGAAGAGTGCAGGTTGCAATAGGCCTGGAGAGTACAAATCCTTCAGTCCTCAGGAACTCCATTAACAAGAACTATGACTTCGATGACTTCAAGGAGGCTGCATCCATTTTAAGGGAAAAAGGAATTTCAGTAAGAACATACCTTCTCCTGAAACCCCCATTCATGACAGAGAAGGAGGCAATAGATGACTGCATCAAGTCCGCAAGGGACCTCGCACCATACAGCGATTTCATTTCAATTAATCCGATGAATGTCCAGAGGGGGACGCTCGTTGAGAAAATGTACAAGGAGGGAAATTACCGCCCCCCATGGTTGTGGAGCGTGGTGGCCGTTCTTCAGGCACTGAGAGGTCTCGGTATTCCAGTCGTATCTCTCATAACCGCTTCTGGAAAGAGAAGGGGCGCCCACAACGGTCATGATTGCGATAAGAGATTTACTGATGGAATAAGAAAGTATAGCGAAACCCTGAATTATGCGTATCTGGATGAACTGAGCTGCGATTGCAAGGATACCTGGGAGAATTTCTCAGAGGTTGAGGAGGAAGTAGGAACTGCAATGAATGAGGTGATACTGGATGATTAGCGAAGCAGTGGAACTTATAATGAATGCGAAGAAACTGAAGATATATTCGCATCACGATGCAGATGGAATCGCCTCAGCTGCAATAGCAGTCTTTGTTGCCAGAAGATTGGGCCTGAATTACGATGTCACTATAAGAAATCAACTGACTCCGCAGGATCTTCAGGGTGGTGAGGGCATTTACTGGTTCAACGATATGGGTTCAGCCAGGCTGAAGGACATGAGGAATGTGACAGGCATAGTAACCGACCATCACAACCCTGTTTTCTTAGAGACGCATTACACTGAGAATGGGAACAACATTTACCAGTTTAACCCGCATCTGGAGGGCCTAGATGGTAGCATATCCCAGTCCGGTTCCACAACGACTTTCCTTTTTGCGGCCAACTTACTGCCTGAGGTTTCAGCTGTATCTCATCTTCCCGTCGTAGGATCGGTAGGGGACCTCCATGACAAGAAGTTTGGGAAGCTTGTTGACACAGACAGGGAGATTATGCTCCTTGCAAAGAGCACGAAGATAATTGACGTGAAGGAGGACATCAGATATTTCGGAAGAAGTTCAAAGTCTGTTTCTTACATGCTCAGGTTCGGCAATGAGCCAAAGATAGGTGCTCTTTATGATAATCCCGCAGCAGTAGCAGACTTTCTCATTAGCCACGGGCTAGAAAGGAGGGCGCTCAAGACTGTGAGATGGATAGACCTCGATGAGGGGAAAAAGGAAGAACTGATCTCAGATCTCAAGAAAATGATCGAGAGAGAGGGACATGATCCCAGCCGCATTGTGGGTGAGGTATACGAACTCAACAGTGAACCAAAATCTTCGATGGTAAGGGACGTTCGCGATTTTTCATCTCTCATAAATGCTACCTCTAGGAAAGGGAAGCCAGACGTAGGAATCAGGCTCTGCCTCTTTGAGAGGGGGAATACAATGACGGAAGCTCTACAACTTTACAACGATCATCTAGACTCACTCAGAAGAGCATCTAAGACTCTCGATGATGCGGAAGGGAAAACAATAGGAAATGTGCTTTATTACGATTTTGGAGGCAATCTGGAGAATAATATAACAGGTACTATTGCGACAAGGATCATTACGCACAAGAAGGTGCCACAGACGTCTGTGATAATGGTCATGGCAAATCTCGGCTCAATGAAAAAGATTTCAGCAAGAATTTCCCTCGAGCTATCTGAGAAGATAGATCTCTCTCTGCTATTCAGGCAGATCGCAGGTGGTCTGGGTGGTTCAGGCGGAGGTCACAGAAATGCAGCTGGTGCAATCGTACCATTGGGTAAGGAAGTGGAGTTCGCTGAAAGGGTCAACGAACTCGTGAGCGGTAAGGGATCTATCTAACTATTGTCTGCGATTGTTCCCTCAAAAACTGCTGAAGATAATAGAATGACCCTGTCCCTTTGCCAGATGTTCCACTCATCTTCCATCCGACGAATGGCTGGGACCCGACCATTGCACCTGTAGATCCTCCCCTCCTCCTGTTGGCATAGATCACTCCGACGTCTGCATTGTTGAAGTAATACTCTATTTCCTTCTTGTCTTCTGAGAAGATTCCACCTGTAAGTCCATAGTCCATGCTGTTCACAAAGTCTACTGCCTCAGTGAGCGAACCAATTGGTTTCAGCGCAAGAATTGGAAGGAATAACTCGACCTTCTCTATATTTGTGTCACCGACATTATCCAGGATGGTATTCTCCACGTAGAATCCTTCCCTCGAAATTCTCTTCCCGCCCAGCAGTATCTTATCCTTGGGCACAGTATCCATTATCTTCTGGAATTTGTCGTATGCTTCCCTGTTTATTACTGGACCCGCAAATGTTCCCTTCTTCCTCGGGTCATCAATAGAGAGCTTGGAGCTGAATTCTACAAGCTTCTTCTTGAAGGTATCATATATCTTCTTGTCAATAAGAGCGAGGCTGCACGCGGAACACTTCTGCCCGTTGTAACCGAACGCAGACTTGGCAACTCCCTCCACTGCCTTATCGATATCGCACTTCTGGGTGACGATTATTGTGTCCTTCCCTCCCATTTCTGTGATTGCCACCTTTGGTCTCTTCTCCTGTGACTCCTTGTATATTTTTGTGCCAATATTCCTGCTTCCGGTGAACACTATCCCATCTACCCCGTCATCTGTGTAGAGTGTCCTTCCCACTCTTCCTCCAGAACCGGAGAGATACATCAAGTTCGCCTTAGGTACTCCTGCCCTGTGCATCAATTCCACGAACTTGTACGAGGAAAGGGGGATGTCTGATGATGGTTTCAGTATGACGCTATTACCAGTTACCAGCGGCCCACTAACCATTCCTACTGTAATTGAAAAGAAGTTGAATGGAGCAATCACCAGAAACACTCCATACGGTTTCATGACGCTCCTGGAATCCTCTCCATAATATGCGGTGCCTGTGAATCTTTCAAATCCTTGGTTTTCTATAAGGTTCAGGGCATAATATCGCATGAAATCTATTGCCTCATCCACATCTCCAAATGCTTCGTATCTGTTCTTTCCGTTCTCATAGCTCAGGAGTGCCGAGAAATCGAACTTCTCCTGCGAAAGCAGATCAGCTGCCTTCAGGAAAATTTGTGCTCTGCCCAGGTAGCCCTTTGAATACCAACTTTTGTAGTTTTCTCTGGCTATCTTTACTGCGCGCTCTGAAGTCTCTTTCGTGGACATCTGGAACTTTCCAACCTGAGTTTTTGCGTCAAGAGGAGATAGATGAACCAGTTTCTCCTCTTCGAATACTTCGCCGTTAACGAGATTTGGGTATTCCTTGTCGAACAGTTTTGTCACGTTCACAACGCTTTCATCGAACTTTTTATGAAATAGATCTTCTTCATTCCTTTCAACCATTTTGATATAGGTATTTTCGTTGTCAAATGGCATAATCCTAAATGCCTAACGAAGTATTAAATTTCTTATTACCAATTGGTTTTGGAATTTCAAAACTAGTTGTAACTGGTTGAACTGAAATTCCCCCCTCTTAAAATCTAAAACAGGGAGTTCAAAGGTCCACGTCATTTTCTTAGAAAATCTATAGCATGGGAGAAAATAGAGAGAAGTAACGGTCTATCTTTCCCATTAAGTGACCTTTAAGCTTTTATTCAGAGTCGATATAAGCTAAAGGTCAGAGTGAAGTCGGGGCATTTGTACGTAGATGGGTTGGGCGTATTTGAGGGGGAATCCATCGGTAGAGACGTCGTTTCTCAGGGGGAGCTTGTTTTTACAACATCACCATCAGGCTACATAAAATCCATGACAGACCCGAGCTACTCTGGGCAGATACTCGTGTTCTCTTTTCCATTCATCGGTTCCTATGGTATTGACGAAAGAGGTGAAAGTGAGCGGCCCAGAGTCAGGGGGGTGGTGTTAAATCATGTTCCGGAACTACTAAAGCCTGAGTTATCTAACTATCTGGAGAAATGGGGAATACCTGGCCTGATAACGAGGGATACCCGTAAAATAGTGGACTACGTCAGGACGAAAGGGAATAAGCTGGGTGCTTTCGGGACGGATGAATTTGTCGATCCATACAGGTCAAATCTCATTAATGAGAACCTAGAAAACAGGGAACAACTGGAAGGAAATCTTCTCGTGATAGACCTCGGCTACAAAAGGAACATTTTAGATCATCTTGTGGACTACGAAGTATCATTGGTCCCATATGATAAGTTTAATCTGAAGATGCTGGAAAAGGTGGATGGTGTGCTGATATCGAACGGCCCTGGCGATCCGACACATAAGGACCTAGTTGAATTTGTGAAGAAGTTGAAGGTAGTAATTGAGAAAAAACCAACCTTGGGGATATGTCTGGGGCATCAGTTATTGTCTCTCTCATTAGGAATGAAGACAGAAAAGATGAAATTTGGGCACAGGAGTATCAACCACCCTGTGGAAGACCTTTCCACCGGTAAGGTGGGCATTACAACACACAATCACGGATTTACCGTTATGTTTGATGGAACATCCGGGGCGATAGAGAGATACCGCTCCATGAATGACGGAACGAACGAAGGTATAGAAGGGAAGAACTTTCTTACAACACAGTTTCATCCAGAAGGCGGTCCAGGGCCGGTTGACGAACTTAACATTTTCTTAGAATTCAGGAGAATGATGAATGAACGCTGATTCTTCACCAAGAAAGACCCTCCTGATAGGTTCCGGACCTATAGTCATCGGGCAGTCGGCAGAATTCGACTATTCAGGCAACCAGGCCTTGAAGGCACTGGCTGGGGAAGGAATACAGGTTGTGGTGGTAAATTCCAATCCTGCTACAATTCAAACAGATGTTAGGGAAAATGTGAAGCCTGTGATGGTGCCTCTGGATGAGGAAAGCGTGAAAGAGGTCATAGAGAGGGAGAAGCCGGATTCTATCCTAGGTACATTTGGAGGACAGACGGGACTGAACATTCTGGTTTCCCTATGGAAATCTGGATACCTGGAGTCCAAAAATGTCAGGGTTCTTGGAACAAGTCCAGAAGCTGTAGAAATCGCGGAGGACAGGATGAAATTCAGGGATAAGATGATAGAGATTGGGGAACCGGTACTTGAATCATTCTACTGTTCATCTGTGCAGGAGGCGGTGAAATTTGCAAAACAGATCGGTTTTCCCATAATTGTTAGGCCATCATTCACCTTGGGGGGCACCGGAGGGGGTATTGCAAGGGATGTCGAAGAGCTGAGATCTATCGTGGAGCAGGGACTCTACCTTTCCAGGGTCGGATCAATTCTGCTGGAACGGTCAGTCATAGGTTGGAACGAACTTGAGGTGGAGGTTGTCAGGGATGCAAAGGGAAACAAGATTGCAGTCTGTACAATGGAAAACATTGACCCGATGGGTGTTCACACGGGTGACAGTATAGTTGTCGTTCCCTTTCTCACACTCAATGACAAGAACTACCAGAGGATAAGGAACTCAGCCTTAAAAATAGCTGAGGCATTAAACATAGTAGGGGCATGCAACGTTCAATTTGCTTTCAATAACAAGACCGAAGAATATTTCATCATAGAAGTTAACCCAAGGCTCTCCAGATCATCAGCACTTGCTTCAAAGGCAACCGGTTACCCTATAGCCAGGGTTGCCGCTTTCATAGCACTGGGGAAGAACCTGAATGAGATAGAGAACGTTGTTACAGGGGAAAAGAATTCAGCAAGGGAACCTGCAATTGATTATGTTGTAGTAAAGTGTCCCGTTTGGCCTACGGAAAAATTCCCTGAAGAAAATTTTGAACTGGGGACGCAGATGAAGAGTACTGGAGAAGTCATGGCCATTGGGAAGAATGTGGCAGAAGCCTTCAGGAAGGTGATAAGGTCTTCAGGAATGATGAATAGGAAGGTAACGTTCAACGAAGCACTTCTTTCGTCACCAAATCCAGAAAGACCGAAGCAGATTTTCGAGGCATTCAAGAAGGGGTATACCCTTGAGAAGATATCAGAAATGACGGGCTGGCAAATGCTATTCATTTCTGAGCTGGTGAGAGCATTTGAGCAGGAATATCCATTCAGTGGATTCTCTGTGGTAGATACCTGTGCAGGGGAATTTGACGTTAAAACCCCGTATTTCTACTCCTCAAATCCAGGGGAGAAAATCGGAGGGGACGTTATGGTGCTTGGCGGGGGTCCCATCACAATCGGACAGGGGATAGAATTTGATTACAGTTGCGTCCATGTTTCTCGTTTGTTGAGGCAGAGGGGGCTGGGTGTAATCATGGTCAACGACAATCCAGAAACTGTTTCCACCGATTTTGACGAGAGCAGCTTCCTGGTCTTTGATCCGGTCGACTTTGAAACGGTGAAGAATGTGGTGGAGAATTCTTCAGTAACTTCACTCATCCCATGGTTCGGGGGACAGAGACCGATAAATATTCTGGGTAAGATAAAGGAACACTTTGGTGAAAGTTTAAAGATACTCGGAACAAGTGTGGAAACTGTGGATATGTTGGAAAACAGGGAAAAATTCGCAGGTCTCATGAAAGAGATGGGGATACCTTACCCTGAATTTCTGTTCACGGACACTGATTCCTTCCTGGAAGATGTGAAGAAGATTTCATTTCCTGTGATAGTGAGGCCATCATATACCATTTCTGGGGCGCATATGGCAATCTTGAACTCTGTAGAAGAGGCGGAAGAATATCTAAGGTACCATGGGAGATTTGTAGGAGAATTCCTAGTTGAAAGGTATCTCGGGAGCTCAGTGGAAGCTGAAATTGATGCAGTTTCCGATGGAGAAAATGTTCTGATCCCTGGAATAATTGAGCACATCGAGGAAGCAGGAATCCACTCCGGAGACTCAACCAGCATATTCCCCTCCGTCAATATACCAAATCATGTGCAAGCTACAATGAAGGAATACTCAAAAATGATCTGCAGGAAACTAAGCATAATAGGGCCTGTGAACATTCAGTTTGCAGTAAAGGATGACATAGTTCACATAATAGAAATCAACCCGAGGTCATCAAGGACCTTTCCTTTCGTTTCCAAAGTTTCGGGAATAAACATGTCAGATATTGCAACACGGGTTCTTCTTGGCGACAAGATAGAGGGTATCAAGACAAGAAGCGGTGTTGTCGGGGTAAAATTGCCAATTTTCCCATTTGACAAGCTTAAGGGTTCTGATGTAGTTTTAGGCCCAGAAATGAAGAGCACAGGAGAAGTCATCGGCTTAGGTAAAGACCTGAAAGAAGCCATAAAGATGGGGTACAGGGCAGCGGGATATGACATCAGCAAAGAAGGGGTCATATTTTCCGTACCTTCCAAGAAAATGAACGAATTCCTTGGAATAGCCAAGATTATATACGATTCAGGAAGGGTAATATACAGCACTGAAGGAACACATGAGAGACTAAAGAAATACGGCATAACCACAGTCAAAATAAAGAAAATTTATGAAGGGAACCCTAATACGATAGATTTATTAAGAGCGGGCAATATTTCAGCTGTCATAAACATACTCTCCGATAATTACAAGTCTGAAAGCGACGGAAAAATGATGCGAAGGAACTGCTATGAAAAAAAGGTTCTATATATAAGCGCAAAAACACAGGCTGCTGCATTTGCGGAGACCGTCAAGCCATCCAATGCATGAGAGCTTAAATATGTCTTGGCACATCAACAGATATATCTTTAAAATGTGCTAGCGATTCAATTTTTTCGAGGTAAATCAAAATCTAGATAAGAAAATCAAGAGTTAACTACAGTTAGGATTATTAAGTCCATTTAGAATCCTTTGGCATGAAATTAAATTCAGAAAAGTAATATCGAACAGGGAGACCTATGAGTAAACTATCTATTGTCGTTTTCAGCGGAACCACTGACAAATTGCTTTCGGTCGGAGTTTTGGCACAGGCAGCCGCTGCAATGGGCACAGAGGTCAGGCTTTTTGTGACTTTCTGGGGTCTGTTGGGATTCACAAAAGGAGAGAAGAAGATGATTCTTCCAAAAGAGTTCGAAAGCATGGGACCTGCTTTGATGGAAGGGTTGAAGAGGGAAAAAGTTAGCTCGTGGTACGACATGATAAAGGAAGCAAAGGAATTCGGAGCCAAGGTTTACGCCTGCTCCATGGCGTGCGGTGTGATGAGCATTAAGAGAGAAGACTTGGATCCAATCGTGGACGACATGGTGGGTGCTGCAACATTCCTTCAGCAAGCAGAAGACGGGCAGATGCTCTTCATCTGAGGTGATAAAAATGGATGCAGTTAAGATAATCGATTCAAGGGGGGCGGCATGCCCCGGCCCGATAACTGATCTTGCAAAGGCTTACAGAAACTCAAAGGTTGGGGATATATTTGAGCTCTGGGCTACTGACAAGGGAGTCAAAGCGGATGCCCAATCATGGGCTACAAAGACCGGTAACGAGATACTAGAAGTGAAGGAAGATCCGGAAAAGATATCTATAAAGATTAAAATAAACAAGAGATAAGCTGACGATAACAATGAAGAAGGTACTGATAATAGGTGGCGGAGGCGGAGGATTAATCCTAGCCAACCATCTAGATACCAATGAATACGATGTGACTGTCGTTGACAAGAGCGATCTGCACTTCTATCAACCTTGGTTCCTTTACATCGCCTTCAAGGGTTCCAAGAGAAAAATTTCCAGACCAATGGGCGAGTTGCTCAAACCTGGTGCAAATTTCGTGAAAGACGAGATCTCTTCAATCAATTTGGACGAGAGGAAAGTCTACGGGTCAAGGAAGGGGATCTACAACTATGACTATCTGGTGATAGCTACAGGCACGAATCCAGACCCAGACTCAATCCCTGGGCTGAGACAGATTTACGATGAATATGGGGACTATCACACGAACGTCTGGAACTCCCAGAAGCTGTGGTCCAGCATCAGCAATTTCAAGGGTGGGACCATTGCAATAGGGCAAGCTTCTCCGACGTGCAAGTGCCCTCCTTCGTTGCTTGAGGGTGCGTTCCAGCTTGAAGAACACCTTAAGGAAGTGGGTTTGAAGGAAAAGTCAAGGATAGTATTCTTCACTCCATTTCCGAGGGCGTATCCAGCAGAACCAATGAACAAGGTTGTAGAACCAATGGTGAAGGAGAGAGGAATTGAGGTAATGCCGTTTTTCGATGTGGATACAATAGATCCACAGACGAAGACCATAACATCCCTCGAAGGAGACTCGTTAAAGTATGATCTTCCGATAATAGTTCCACCCTGTAAGGGTACCAAGATAAAAATAGTCCCAGAGACGGTTCAGGATGAGGACAGATTCATCAAGGCTGACAAGAAGCTTATGAAGATCATTGGATATGACGATGCATTTGCAGTTGGCGACTGCAATACCCTTCCTACGTCTAAAACTGGCGTTACAGCCCATCTAGAAGCCATGGCTGTTGCAGACATCATTCAGGGCAAGTATTCAGAGTTCAATGGAAGAATAAACTGCCCATTCGATACCGCGTACGGGAAGGCGACATTTGTGATCGCTGATTATAACAATCCAGTTGCGCCATACCCGCCTACGAGATTCAAGCACATGATGAAGATGACGATGGCAAGAATATACTGGATGACACTAATGGGTACTGCAGACCCCATTTTCGACCAGTTCTTCAAGTTTACCAGGCCAGAAAAACTCAACAAGAAGTACGCAACGGCAGATTAATTCTCTTTCCTTTTTTTATTTTTCAGATTTACATTTTTCAATTTTGTAGATTTCACAAGGTTTACTGTTAGTATAAAGTCAGGGCCCAAGTAGCTTTATCGCTGCGCTTATGGGAACGATGCAAATCATTTTCATGTCCTCCTTTGCGTAAATGGTGTGTTCTACCCACCCTGGAATGAAAAGAAAATGATTTTCATCAACTGGAAATTTTTTACCATCCAGTACTGCTTCACCTTTTCCTTCAATTAAGAATATTTCATGTTCGTAATCATGGCTGTGATTTGGGGTTGACTTGCCCTTTGGAACTGTTATCAGTCTCATAGAGAAATTCTTTGCTCCATCCCTGTGGGTTATAAGCCATCTAATTTTCCCCCCGCCATCCAGGTCCAGCTCTTCAACCTCTGAAGCTTCTTTTACGACAGGCTGAGTCATGTTCACGTATTGCAATTTTCTATTTAACGTGGTCACATCTTTTCCTTATTTGGGTTTGGCCATGGGAAAAGTACCTCATCTATCTTTTTTCTCTTGTTTGCTGCAAGTGACATCATAAATATAAGGGAAGAAAGCCTATTGAGGTACTGCAAAGACAACGGGTTGACTTTTTCTACCATGCTCAATTCAACCAATCTTCTCTCAGCCCTCCGAGTAACAGTTCTAGAAAGTTGAAGACTTGCCGCCTCCTGTGAGCCACCTGGGACGACGAAAAGCTTAATCTCCCCGATCTCCTTCAAGTAAACAGCTATCCTAGTTTCCATCCATGATACTCCATCGTCACGGAGTTTCCGTCCTTTTCCAGATGTCAGTATTTCCTCCCCTAGATGAAATAGGTCCATCTGAACCTGGGAGATGTCATCCCTGATGTCATTCCACGGTATCTGGACCTTTGAATATCCCAAATTGGCAATCAGCTCATCCAAAGTTCCTTCCCATTCGATAATTGGGTCATCTTTTTTGAGTCTCTTCCCCGAAGCAGTATCAGTTTCTCCGGAATCGCCTCGTCTAGAATACACCATTTACAATCGTAATCCCATATATGTTATTTTAGTAATCATCATTGCTGAATAGATTCTCCATAGCAACAGGGCAATGTTACACACTTGACGCGTCGTTTACACTGGGTAGATAAGAAATGGTCCAGCTATTTACATTGAGCATTACTGGAACTATCCCTACTGGCAATAGGATTACACCGTTTTGTGAAAGAGAACTGTCTAATGCAACATAATGAGCCTAAAATGCCCCAAGCACTGAAACTGTTCCAAAAAGTGCCATTGCAATTGTCATTGTGGTTATCTTGGGCAATAGTTTTTCTTATGAATTAGTCTTGACAGGTAACCCTACATCAATTCAAAATAAATCTGTATAAGTTCGTTTCACTATGGAAGAAGTGATTTAGTGATTTTCATTAGTAAAGTATGAAAAGAGCTATTCAAATGTAGGTTATTACATTATAAGATTGAAGGGGCAGTGTGATGAATTTAGCCTTAACTGAACATGATGAGTGACAGGCGATCTGATCTGCTCCTTTATTTTCTCATTCTACTGTGTGTTTGTTTAATGCGTCAAAGAATAAATCAAAATTGCCGCTATCAAAAGCTTCCCTAATCATTCTGTAGAATAACGAAGTATCTGTGTTCGGAAGTAGATCGTTTATGGCTAGGAGCACCCGTTGCTTCGAAGATATTAACTCCTTAAGATCTATTTCAAGCATTCTTATCTTGTTGTCTATGTCCTTCAGCTGGGTTATGAGTTCCTGTAGGGTGCCTTCCATCGTCTCCTTTTCCTCTTCATTCTTATCGAAGACAGAGATGCTCTCTATGAACTGCAGGAGTGATAGAAGCGGATAATTTGCCTTGTAGAGAATCCTCGGGGGGCCCTCGTCTGATTCGATCTTGCCAACCTTGTATACCAGGCCGCTGTCTTCTAGCAGTTTGATGTGTTTCGCAATCAATTGCTGTGAACTCCCAAGAGACCTGGCAAGCTCGAATGTGTACGAGGGCCTAATGGAAAGGATGCTAAGTATGCTTCTTCTGATGTCGTTGTCAATCAGGTCCAGCAGGTCAGTTGACATGGCTACTCTATAGGAATCCTCTTTCCTTCTTTTTTCTTGGTTGGTGGTTTCTTCACCACTATATCCAGGACCCCGTTTGAATAGGAAGCCTTTATGTTTTCAGGAAGGACCTCATCTTCAAGCTCCACTTCCTTGTAGTATTTTCTGCCCTCTTTGTCCACTTTTATGATCAGGATATTGTCATTGGTTTCGATTGAAATTTCGTCCTTGGTAACACCCGGCATCTCGATCGTAATATCCGTCTCCCCCTCTCTGTTCTGAATGTCTGTAATGGGCTCACGATATTCAAGGCTGGGAACATCAGAATATTCTCGGGGAATGTTGCCGAACTCCTTGAACTCGGGTTTCCCATCAGGTCCCAGTCTATAGGTGAATCCATATACATAAGTGCCTGGCTGGTCCTGATCCTTTATGTTCTCAATCTCGTCGAATGCATCGAACCATCTCTCAAAGAACTTTCTGTATTCTCTGTCGCTATTCTGCAGGAAGTCATGGATATCATCCCAGAAATCGTCATCTCTCTTTCTTATCTTTCTACCTACCATGTTTACCACCTTCGGTTAACAACCTCTTGTTGAGTAGTAATTAATTTCACATTATTAAACCTTGCTGATGTATAACATCACCGGTCAAAAATGGTAAAGACGTATGATCCTTCCTGTTTTGCTTTTGTAAGGTAAAAGGAGCATTTACCCACTTACTTACCATTGAACTTTCATATGAAATTACCGACATGGAAATGGGAAGAATCCTTCTTCTTGATGCTCCTGTTATATTCTATGATTGTAGTGATGAGCGAAAGATGACTAAAAGCCTGAGGGTAGTTGCCAAGATACCTGTGGGTTTTGAATTCGATCTCCTCTGGCAGAAGATTCACATCATTCAGCAGATCAGTGATCAACATGATCCCGTCGTGAGCTGCCTGCAGCTGGCCATTCTGTATCAAGTTCCTGATGTACCAGAATGAAACCATCAGGAATGCATTGTCCTCCCCCTTCAGCCCATCCTGGAGGGTGTACCTCTTGAAGAGGAATTTTTCGGCCATCAATTGATCCTCTATTTCACTAAGTGTATTCCTGTAAACGTTATCTGCTAAAGTGCAAAAATCGAATAGAGGTAATCTCAACAGCGCTGCATCAACATCATCTGTTTCATAGCTCTGTTTGAAATATCCCTTGGATGAAACACCATTCCCATATATCTCTTCTCGCAGTGTCCTAGCCTCATTCATTATAGAGAAGGCATGATCCTCGTCTCCCATCTTGGAATAGAGCCAGGAAAGATCAGTCATTGCCTTCCAAGCCAGCGCTTTTGAGTACACATAATTCCTCTTTTCTCCCCTGATCTCCCATATAGATGAATCAGGCTCTCTCCAGATGTTGAGTAGAGAATTTCCAATCAGGAATACCTTCTCCAGAGTATGTATGCTCAAAAACCCAGAATTCTCCAGAAGCATGCGCAGTGAAATGATTAGGGAAGCATACTGGTCAATTTGCAGTTGACTACTCGCATCATTTCCTATCCTGACTGGCGCAGAATTCATGTATCCCGCTAAATCTAGGCTTGTCTCTTCTAATATGGAATCTTCGCTCACCTTATAGATAGAAGTCAGTTTCCCATCCTTCTCGAATCTGTCAATTATGGAGAGGTAGAATTTAGTTGCCTCTTCTATGTATCCTAGCTGTACCAGCCCTTCTATCACATAGGCAGTGTCCCTAACCCACATGAACCTGTAGTCCCAATTCCTCTCCCCCCCAATTGCCTCAGGAAGAGACGTTGTTGGGGCGGCAACCATGAAATTGTTCGGTTCGAAGAACAGCCCCTTGAGAGTCAGGAGTGATCTGTTAACTATATCGTAAAAGATCCCCTGATATTTGGATTTCATAAGCCATTCCTTCCAGAACCTCCTTGTTTGCCATAGTCTGTCTTCGCTTGCAAACAGTTCGGGTGGATAGGCCTTCTTTAGATTGTGTGCCGTCACAAGCCACCTCACCTCTGTTGCGGGCAGCGTCACTGTCCCAGTTACACAGTTGTCCTCAACTTTTAGGTCGAAATCAGTAGAGAGGAACTGGCTGGATTTATCAGAATAAACCATGTAGCCTTTGGAATCTATCTTTTCAATTGATTTTCTGCTTCCGGAAGTGAACGGGTTGAAGTCGATCTCGATATCAACGTCAGCATACGTCTCTATTCTCCTATGAATCTCCGAGAAATATACTGCGTGTTCAAAGCTCATAGGGAGGAAGTCCATTATCGAAAGTACCCTGTTCTTCTTGTTGGAAAACAGCGTGAAAAGGATGTTTGTATCAGGCTCATAGTATTGCCTGGATTCAAGATTTCTGTTTACTGGACGAATACTAAAGTAACCTCCCTTCTTCCTGTCAAGTATGGATGAGAAAACCATTTCAGAGTCAAAATTGGGGAAGCAAGCAAAATCAACCTCACCTTGTTTTGAAACAAGTGCTGCGGTCCTATTATTCAAAAGAACGCCATGGTCTTCTATTCGAGGATATTCTGGGTCATTTGGCACCTTACATTAACCGAATCTTCCTTTAAAATTTTCTCAATCGCATATTCTTAACGTATAATCTTGAAACAGTTGACTATTCGGCAGTGCCTCTTAAGTTCCAATTGAAAACGTCGTGATTTTAAAAAGTTACACGTTTAATCAAAATGGAATAAAATTGAAATTTTCAAAGATGGAGTGATGTTCAAGTGACCGAAAGAAACTAGGTTGGTCACTTGGCCAATGAAAAAAGTGGGTAATCTTGTATCGTTATCGAAACCGATATCGTTATATGTACTGGTGCACTTACGAGTATGGCTCCTGAAGAGGGCAAATGGAATAGAGGTATCCTCTTTTTCATAGTACTTTCAATGGCTAATGAAGGCCCGATCTACGGAAACCAGGTCTCGAACATTATCAATGAAAAAACAGAAGGAGCGTGGAAGCCAAGTGCAGGCTCCATCTATCCTATTCTCCACGGGATGAGTCGAAAGGGCCTGATAAGAAAACACGAAAAAGATGGCAAGGTAATGTATGAAATAACAGATGAGGGGAGGAACTTTGTTTTAAAGATCCGGGAGAGGCACTTTGAGCGATCTCCAATATCAAGGTTCATGGGAAAGTTGTGGATGGATTCAATGAGTCCAGAGGAAAGGACTAGATTTATTCTCATCTCCGCACAACACGCAGCAGATTCCTTGGTGGAAAACCTGAAGAGCATCAAGCAGGGGATTCAGAATCAGAAGCAGTATGAGGCGTTCTTATTGAGCTACGAGCTAGAGCTTGAAAGGACGCTAAAGATCCTCAGAGACGAAAGAGAAAAACTAGTTCAAGTGCAAGAGGTGAAATAATGGATGGAACAATAATAGAAACAAAAAATCTGACAAAAATTTATAATGGGAACATAAAAGCGGTATCTGAACTGAATATATCCATAAAAGAGGGGGAGATATACGGTCTAGCTGGACCAAACGGGGCTGGCAAGACAACAACGATCAACATGCTCATAACAAGGATTGCACCTACGAGTGGAACAGCCATTGTGGGTGGTTTTGATATAGTAAAGGATTCACTTGCAGTAAGAAGGTTGATTGGTGTTGTACCACAGGACTTCACAGCGGACGAGGACCTGACGGGCAGGGAGAATATAATGATGGTTTCTCAGTTCTACGATGTGCCAAAGGCAAAGGCCAGAGAGAACATAGGAAGTTTATTGAAGCTAGTGGAATTGGAAGATGCTGCAGATAGGCTTGTAAGAACATATTCTGGTGGAATGAGAAAGAGGCTTGAGCTAATAATAGGCCTGGTACACGAACCAAAGATACTGTTCCTTGATGAACCAACACTAGGATTGGACATTCAGACCAGGACACAGATGTGGAACTATGTTCGTGAGATCCAACAGAAGCTAAATGTTACCATAATACTAACCTCACATTACCTGGAGGAGATAGATGCGCTTGCTGGAAAGGTATCCATAATAGACCACGGCAAGGTGCTGATAACTGGTAGCCCTTCAGAACTTAAGGCTTCTCTTAAAGGCGATATAATAACGATGACACTGACGGACCAGAAATCAGCAGATCTTATGAAGACTGTCCCTGATGTGATTGAAGTGGTGGATGCAGGACCTAATTCAGTCAAGATAAAAGTGGCAGATGCCGATGAAGCTCTTCCCAGAGTTATAAATTTCATATCGCAGCATGAGCTTTCAACAATAAAGCTCACAGTTCAAAAACCATCTCTGGATGAGGTCTTCCTGGAGTATACTGGCAGGTCAATAAGGGATGATGAAGGAGGAATGGACAGAATGAAGAATGCAATGAACATGAGGAGGGCAAGACAATGAGTGGTCTTTGGCCATTGACAGTCAGGGAACTAAAGAAGTGGGTAAGAAATCCAACATTCTTCTTTACGGGGCTTATCCAGCCAATATTCTGGATCGCCCTCTTCGGAAGTGCGTTCGATATCACGAAATTCCTATCAGGTCCCTCTGGCAGTGCGGCAGCAAGTTATTTACTCGACGGCGCCCCGAACTACATAACCTACATAGTTGGCGGTGTTTTGACGACGATGGGTCTCTTCACAGCGATGTTTGCAGGGACGCAGATAATCTTTGACAGGAGACTGGGTCCAATGGGAAGATTCCTTTCGTCCCCTATACGGAGAAGTTCCATAGTATTCTCCAAAATCATATCGTCAGTAATCAGAATATTGCCGCAGGTAGTGATTCTCGTGGTAGCAGCTTACCTCATACCAAATGGGTTGAAGTTTGTGCACGGATTTACAATAGTGGATGTCCTGGTCATGGCAACTGCAATAATCCTGATCGCTTTCATATTCTCGTCTATTTTCAGTGTCATTGCCACCAGAATGACAAATATGCAGTCAATATTCGGTATCGTTAACCTGGTCAACCTGCCGCTTATGTTCGTAAGCTATGCTATGTTTTCAAGGGCGATGATGGCAGACTGGCTTGGAAATATCGCCCAATACAATCCTGTATCCTGGTCAGCCGAAGCAATACGGACAGTGATCATAAACGGAAGTTTGACCTCTTCTCAATGGGTTCAGGAAGGAAGATGGCTGGGGGCACTTGCAGCTCTCGCAGCAGGTCTTCTCTTGATGACATACTATCTTGTTGAGAAGGAAATTAGGGATTGAAAGCAGGAGAGGTAATCTAAACTATTACCTCCATTTTTTATTGATTTGTCTTTTGTCCTATCTTCGCCCTGTTTTATCACTACAACTCTATCTTGAGCTTCTCCAGGAGCTCCCTCTGCTCCTTCGTGTATTCCGCATGTGAATGAGAGCCATCTGAATACACAACCTCCATTATCCCAGATATTGTCTTCAGTGCCTGGTTGTATGAAATGCAGCACTTCTCAGATATCATCGCAACAAGGGTGTATCCCAGGATTGTTAAGAAAAGCCTTGCCCTTGTTCCTCCCTCTGATCTGGAGAAGAATGGTTCCAGGTGAGGCTTGATGTGTGAGAACGCCTTCTCCACTATATCCTTCTCCCTGTATATCCTGAGAAGTTCATTTGCAGCTATGCCTGTGTTTGTTATCAGCACTGTATACCCGAACCTGTTTGTCTTTCGTTGAATAGCTTTGTGCTTCAGCTCATATGAGAATTTCATATCATTGAAATCATACTTCACATCCACTAGATTCGAGAAACCCTTCAGTTCCTCTTCCACCGTCTTTGCCATATCGCTCTGTGACTGGAACTTCTTCCCCCTCAGGACATCGAGATTCTTCTCCATCTCAGAGAGATTGTAATAGAAGGATTCAAGCCTCCTTGTTCTGAGTCTTGGGGAGAAGAACACCACGTACCTGTAACCATTAATCCTCTTCTCCCTGAGAAATATGGTCTCATCATCGTACTGGAAGAAGTTGCGGGAATTCTCTATGTCCTTGTTCTCCAGTATGAGTTCATCGTGCATTGCCACGGTGGATGGGAGAGCAGCTATCACACCGTAGTTCTTCAATTCCTTCACATTTTCGCTACTATAGAACCCCCTGTCCATGACTATCAGTATGGAGGATATCCCGAAGTCCTTGAGCTCCATGGTGAAGGTGCTTATCGTTGCAACTGATGGAATGCTCCCTGCAAGGGGTCGGTGGTGCACCGGTATTCCTCCCTTCCTGGTAACAGCTAAAACGAAGTTTATCTCCCTGTTCTCCCCATTCAAGTGATAGTAGTGACCGTACCTGGCCAGATCGTTCTCCGCTCCGTAGTATCTTATGGCGGAGAGGTCGTAAACTATCCCGGAGGAGCCATTGATCTCTCGAGTATTGATACGATGTCAGGATCCTTTCTGCCAACAAGATCCACTATGTCCCTCACCTCCTTCTCCTTCAGTTCCGGTATTCCAGTATGGATGTGGATGGAATGCTCCCTTCCTGCAATGAATTCCGCAGCAAGCATCACTACCTTCATTGCTGCCTGGGGGATGCTGGTCAACCCAACAAGGGCATCCTCATACTCCATGGTGAAACCATTGTCTTCAGCAACACGGAATAAGATGTAGGCAGATGAGTCCAGCACCTTCCTTATCTCCCTCCTGTATTTAGGTGGAAGAACCTCCCTCTTCCCGTTTCTCTCCACCTCCTTTCCAAGGTACCTTACGGCCTGCTTCACCCTTCCCCTCTCCCTGTATGATCTCACCTCATACAGGTAGGTGTGGCCATTCTTCACTATCTTCCTCGTGAAGGTCATGTAATGATTATGACATCACACTCTGTATAAGCCTTTTTGATACCAAACACAGTAAAATACTAGTTCAGTTGAAAAGTGTAGTGATATAACAGGGCGAAGTTAGGTTTTGTCTCAACTGCAGCAAAACAGGAAATAACACTCCTCACTCTAAATGATAAATTACGAGGTTCTCAATTTCCATGATCCTTCTATAGAAATACCCTAATTTCTCACCTTCTACGTAAGGAGGAGATGACTAAACTGACAGGTCTAATTTGTAATAGCTTTTGCCCAAGAATTTCCCGTAATAGGATAGATTGTGGAGGGTGTCCCATGGGATATCTACGTGAAATTCTTTCCAAATAAATGTTGTGAGATTTTAAGGAGCAATTTCCTTAATTGGGATAAGCAATCACTACTATGCATCCAGAATCGTATAACGACCTTTATGAATATTCGATTTTGCTATCAAGGGACCGTTGAAAGACGAATGTGAATACTATTGCCATTATCACTGTTGCAATTACAGCCACTGAATAATATGTGTTGTTTATGAAGCCTTTTGACAGTGCTATAGAAGCTATGATTATGCCCACAGCACCTCTTACACCGAAAATTCCAAGCGACACTGTGGGCTTTATGCTCTTCATGTACTTTTTTGAAAACTTATACGCTGCAAAACCGCCTATGACTGTTGTGATCACTAAAAGCACAATCAAGTATGGTACAGTGTAAAACGGGATTATTGATACTTCGAGACCGGATATGCTGAAGAAAAGAGGAACAAAGAAGCTGCTGTTAATGCGCTGGAAAGTTCTCTTGAGAATTCCATAGGTATGCTCCCCGAAAGTGTTTTGATGGATGATTAACCCTGAAAAGAAGGCCCCAAGGACAAAAGTTATGCCTATGTACTCGAAAAGCACGGATGCAGCGAGTCCCATCAATATGACTCCTGCAAAAATAATACTCTCCCTACCTTTCCTACTGAACATATCAAATCTACGAATCAGGAGCTCTGACTTTGATTTCAAGTACATATCAAGAAAGTACAGTGCTATCACGAAAGCCGCTAGTAGAGCAGAATCCAGAGCTACGGTTAAAGGTGCCTTGTGAAACGAGACCAAGATTATGAATGCAACCGCATCACTCATTGCAACCCCACCAAGGAGTCGGAAACCATCTTCAGTTCTTATGAGGCCAGATTGGACGAGCAACACTGATGTTATTGAAATGGAGGGAATGCTTACTGCAAGGGAGGTGCTCACCGCCTCTAGATAAGGGAGTTTAAACATGAAAATGGAAACTACGGACATAACTACGAACGGGACTATGAACGAGGTGACTGCAAATCCCGTCACGTACCTTATGTTCTTCGAGAAAATGTCTGAAGAAGCTTCTACACCTATCTGGAGAATAATAAAAAAGAGGGCAAGTGTGCTGATAGTGGTAAGGTTGGAAGAAGGAAGTACTATCCCGGATACTGCCGGTCCAAGCAATATTCCAGCCAGTATTGCCCCTACTATCTCGGGAAGGGATGCTGTGTTTAATGAAGATTAGAATAATCTAATCCGTGCCCTTGTTATCACTACCATTCAGAATATCCTCCTCCTTCTTCGAGAGGTCTACTGACCATGAGTGCACCTTTGCCTTGTTGGACCTGAGGAATCTTATCACTTTATTGCTGTTCTTTGTATCCACAGCTATAACTCCGTTTGCATACTTTATGTGCCTTATCCCGTCTAGGAATCCAGGTATCCTTGAGTGGTATCTACCGTAGTGGGAGTAGTTGTTGTATCCGTAGAGCTTCCTGTAGAATCTGGAGTAGGATGCAGCTGTTACACCCTCACTCGATCTTTCCACCCTGAATACGATCAGTGTGCCCTTCACCTTCCTTTCATCTGTTCTTAGGATATAAATATATGACTGTATGCAATAACAGTCATGATGGCAAGGTGGGGGAAAGAATTCAAGGACAGGAGGGATTGGAAGCAATACAACGAGGAGCTGGTGATAAGGGGGGAGTTCTATCTGGACCTGGGTTTTGTTGAAAGCTGGGGTGATGAGCTGGAAGCAATGAACAGGAACAAGAGGGGAGGGCAGTACAAGTTTCCAAAATCACTGATGAGGTGGTTCATTGTATGGAAACAGCTCCTTGATTACAGGGGACTGGAAGGAATAGCGAGGAAGATGAGCTACCTGGGCCTCATCCCGGAGTTCCCTGATTTCTCAACTATATGGAATAGGATCCATTCTTCAACGCCTGAAATCTCCCTTCCCTCATTCAAGGATGCTGAAGTGGGCTCGGATGGCACTGGCCTCAAAACGAGGAATGCAGGGGAGTACAGGATATTCAAGTATGGCGATCCGGAAGCGAAACAGAAGAAGCATCTTGTTGTTGTCATAACGGCAGATGTGAAAAGAAAGAAGCTTCTCTCACTTGACGTGAGAATAGAGGGGAAGGGCTATACCGAGGCTTCCATAGCCATGGAGCACCTCTCATCAATTTCGCAGAAAGGTATCAAGATCAAGAGCTTCTATGGCGATGGTGCATACGACCAGTCCCCCGTATTCAACAGGCTTCATGGGATGGGTGTGGAGCCTGTTGTGAAGATAAGGAAGAATGCTTCTGCAGACAGATACAGGGGAAGCAAGTCCAGGAGGAGGGTTGTGAGGGAATACAAGATGATGGGGTATGAGAGATGGGCAAGGGAGAACAACTACGGGATGAGGTGGCCTTGTACTGAGGGCATATTCTCAGCAGTTAAGAGGAAGTTCGGTGAGAATACAGTTTCAAGATCGATTGCAGGGCTGTTAGCGGAAGGGTATCAGAGGTTCTGGGTATATGATGAGATGAGGGAATACGGGGAGAAACATGCGACAGTTGCCCTGAAGAGGTGACAGAAGGGTAGTATTTCCCATGAAATCAGTGAATTAAGGGAGAGTAGATACAATATCTTCATTAAACAGAGCACCGTCTTTAGAAAAGTTTAAAGCGAAATGATAAGGTTTTCACCCTATAAGACTACAGAACAACTCTCTCTTAGGTAAGAGTGTTAATCTCTTTGCCCCTCCTCCTATTTCTTCTTTTTCTGCTCTTTCTTAGGGTATCTGGTTTCTAATGTTTTAGAATTGCTCCTGTTTGAGTGCTCAGCCCTATTTCTGGTAGGTGTTTTGGTCCTTCTTTGTGCTTTCATTTTTAACTCTGGATATATTATACCGAACTGAGCCTAATTAATATTTGCATTATATCTGAACATTCCACATTTCACATCCAATATACTCAATATTCCATGCGTAATTAGGCTAATGGGGGCATAAGGTACCTTCCATACGAGTTCGTGTTTCCTGTATGAAGAGAGTTACTTCCCCTCTTAACATACCATCACAGCATCACATAATTCATAACGCTATGCTGGCATCTCGAATGTAACATTCTGGTCAATAATATTGACACGAACTACACTCAATGGCCACTCAGTAAATGTTACTTTGCTCTAAATTAATAGTATTTTTAATGGACCTGATGGAACGTACGCATATATGGTCCATTTGCCTTCTTGATATACAAGCTCCAAACAGTAAAGGAACGTTGAACGTTTTAGTGGGCATCTGTAACATCATCAATTGCAGCTAAACAAGTCAGCGCCGCTAGCAGCAAAACACAGATCATACACTATATGCAATCGTAGTTGTGATCATCGTAATTGCAATAGTTGGGCCAGTATTTGCTACGGGAGAAGGAAGCAACCTCCAAATTATTATCTATTATTTTTATCAAATTCAAATTCAATGGAAGCGATATGCTTCCATGTTCACCTTTCCAGTAAGGTGCTAGAATCTCTAGTATCAAAATTAGCTAACTAACGTGTTTTGAAACTGCAATTATATTTCCTTAAACAGTTATATCTCCAAATCGCTAAAAATCGACTGGTCTATTTTCAGGTCAGTTGACCTCATATTATATCTCTTCTTTCTCTACTCTTAGAAAAATCTGAATCTATTAGTTAAAATGAAGTGACATTTTCTTAGAAGTAATCTCCAGAGGCAATTTCCACATTGTCTCTTCTGTCCGAATTCCAGTAGAAGATTTTTCCATGACGCTTAATAGTCAAATTGAAAATCTGTATTGAGAAGATGAGAAAGGTTACGATCGTAATAATGGTTATCCTCCTCCTGCTTGCACTCTTCGTTTACTAAGATTATAGTGTTCCTCACAGTACTACCCTAGAAAGCCCCCGGGTATACATAACTTTTAATTTATCTTCCGCTAATGCCAGCATTCTCATGCATTCTATCAACCAAACAATCAACGATTTCTATCAGAGGGGCGTTATTATAGGTGTCTTTGCAGGCCTGTTCGTAGGGTTTATTTTCGGAGCAGTCCTTGAGGGGGTCAGAAGGAAGAATAAGCCTCCTTAGCCGTCCTAATATACTGTAAAAAGGCCTAGAATCATATCCATGAAGTGTTTATAAAATGGGCTCTATTAACGCCAGCCTGAAGATTTGTCTCACGGCTTAAACTCTCTCAGCTTGAAATTTACTTCATAGAGAAACACTTCAATGTTGGGGATCATTTTTAATGCGTAATCCAATCTTTTGTCAAATTGTCCAGCCACAATAATTCCCCTGACACCCTCGTCGTGTTTCTTTTCCTTTATCCACCCCATATAACGAGCTATCTGTCCTACGGTACATCACTTGTTTGATCCTTTTTGAGTTCTATTACAACATAGTTCTTAGATCTCTTATCTCTTGCCAAAATATCTATTGGCCCAATCTCGGTTTTATACTGCTGACTTACTAGTTCCCCTTCCTCATAAATCAGTTCATATCTTTTAGCAAATTCAGTCGTATCCCAATTTTCTATTATGAAGTTCTCCAAAGTCTTCTCCATATAGAACCGTCCTTGGCTTTCTATTTGAGAAGAGACTGACCCTGGCAACAAAAGAATAGACTTGTAGTAGTTTAGAATGGTTTTAAGATCAGCCTGTAGTTCTTCTGCTCTAACAACAATGTCAGTCTTGTCTCTATAGATTGAGGTTCTTCCAGAGGACTTATCTATTTTATATGCTTTGAAAACGAAGGAATCACCATACCTTGGAACATCCTTGTTGAAATATGCACTGATAGTTTGTGTCGAGCTAGTAATTTAATGGGGCCAGGATTTATCAAATTCTGCGGTTTCGCTCACTCCATATGCTAGTATTAACGTCCCTTCTTCCTTGTAATACAAATAAACCGGATAATACCCCTTGCTCACCTGTATTTCTGGAGCTGTAAAAGCAATCCACGGTACTCGTGCTAAAGCACCTTGTCCGAATGAGACCTTCATTTTGAGGTCTTCCCATTTTTTGGGATAAGCAGAAGTTTTCAAGTCAGTAGTACCTGCCTGAGTTATGAATCGATTTATAATATCTGCCCACTCATTATTCATTTCATATTACCATTCTTGGTCTGCAAAGAAGCCATTTCTGGTCAGTTAGTATATATTCTCCAGAATTTAAGGGTTCCATCAGATCGTTAGCGTGATTCCTCTGATTTAGCTTATTTTTAAACCCAAAGATGATTAATATTACTGTACTTATTTGGCCTCCGAAGACAGGGGGTGTAGCCTCCATCCACATTGTAAAATTAATCGGCTCCTTAAAATATGAAACATAGTTAGTATATCGATGAAAGGAAGGTATAGGGATATCCCCGCTATTTTGCTGTTTATCTATCCGTGCTTACAATAATTCTAGCTGTTTTTTTGTTTTATACCTATCTTTCGCAGAAAGATGTGGTTGAAGAAGTGAGGAAGCGCTATAACGCATTATTTCGCAACGAGGAGGTTGAGATGATGGAGGGTTCAAAAACATGCGGGTGGAGCTACGATACCTACGGGCGCAAGGGGATTTGAACCCCTGACCTATGGCTTAGGAGGCCATTGCCCTATCCAAACTAGGCCATGCGCCCTTTCAACTGGAAATGCTTAACACGTTTTAACGTTTGCGAGCATTTTCCATCTGCACTACTCATGAAGACTAGGGAGGATGAAAAAGTTACTAATAATAAACTAAAGAAATGTCATTGTTATAGGGATAGACAGAATTTCAACGATTGATTGAATTGACTAAGTCATAAAAATGGAATATAAAAAAAGGAAAAGTCAAAAAACTGACTACTTTAGGTATGAATCTGGCACCTGTTTGAGATTATTCTTGATTGCTTCTATGCTTTTCATGAACTTTTCCTTTTGTTCTGCTGTAAGGTTTACCTCTACAACTTTTTCAACGCCATTCTTCCCAAGGATCACAGGGACCTCTGCGAATACCCCATTTACTCCATACTCCCCTTCAAGGAGAACACTTGCTTCTAGGGCAGTCCTTCTGTCATTCACTATTGCATTTACCATCACTGAGAGCCCGCCAGCTGGACCCCAGTTGCTGCTAAACTTCCTCAGATTTGTTATGTCTCCTCCT
Organism: Thermoplasmata archaeon; assembly: GCA_049965815.1. GTDB lineage: Archaea > Thermoplasmatota > Thermoplasmata > Thermoplasmatales. Next base: position 42,716 of record JBMFVV010000007.1, read on the forward strand.
GCACTTATAGTATCCTTGACAACTTTCGTATACTGATCTTCGGTGAGATAGGTTTTTAGACTCTTCCCATAGACAAATGATAGTTCTGGAACAGGATACATGTTTTCACCGTGTTGTCCAAGAACAAGTGGTGTTATTGCGGAAGGTGAAACCCCAATGTACTGTGATGCATAGAATGCCATTCTTCTCGAGTCTAGGACACCACTGAAACCGATGACCCTGTTCCTGGGGAACTTCAATTTGTTGTAAAGTACCGTAACCATCACATCAAGGGGATTCGTTGTTATTATCACGATTGCATTGGGTGCGTACATCTTCACCTTTTCAGCCGTCTGTGATACTATGTCCGCATTCTTTACCGCGAGTTCTTCCCTTGTCATCCCAGGTTTTCTAGGAAGGCCTGCGGTGATAACAACAATGTCGCTTCCTTTTATGTCTTCATAGTTGTTTGATCCTCTTACTTTCACGTCTTTTCCAAGAATAGCTGCTGTGTGATTTAGGTCAAGTGCTTCTCCCTGAGGAAGGCCCTCCACTATATCGACCAGATTTATGTTGTTATCTAGTTCATTTACCATGAATAGGGCCGCAGTAGTAGCTCCTACTCTTCCTGAGCCTATTATAGAGATCATATTCTAACAATTTCTACAGACTTTATAAACTTTCTTTATTCAGAGAATGTCAGGTTTAGGTTGAAATTCGTACAGAATAGTACTTCTTTAGTAAATGCAATCAATATTATCGAGTAGTGGCATACAAGGCGTTGACACAGCGCTATACACCATCTTATGATGTACTGGAACTGATGGCATAATTCACAATCCTGGTGAATTTTGCCATATATGTTGCAATAAAGAATAACCTGACATAAAGGAACAGCGTAAGCAGCGCTGTCTATCCAGAGATGGGGAGAAAGGCCTGCCAGCTGAAGCAGTCAAAAGACGTGGAGCAGATGGCAGGAAGTCAAATATCAACGGAATATTTGACAAAGTCTTTATTTAGAAACTCCGAAAATGAATAATTGATTGTCATAATGTGTTCTATCACGACTGTTTTACCATTATCCAGTGGTACGAACAGAATAAAGGGTGGTTGTTTAGGGATGGAATCTCTTACTGGCTGGGCTATCCCCCGACTACCCTTTTACTCTACTCTTTGGGTTGCGACCTTACTTATCTTGCCTCTATTGGTGTGTATTTGAGACCCACAGATCCCGTATAGTATTCAAGAGGTCTGAACAGTTTGTTGTTAGTCCAGTATTCCAGGATATGGGCTCCCCATCCCGACATCCTTGATGCCACAAAAATTGGCGTGAATAATTCACTCTCAATTCCCAGAACCCTATACAGGGGACCAGCAAAGAAGTCAATGTTAGGCCAGATTCCCTTTGATGCGCCAAGTTTGTCAACCATCATTTTCTCAGCTCTAAGGGCAATTTTCAGCAGTGTCTCTACCTCACTAGATGGTTCCTTCGTCAAGCTCTCTTCCAGGTATCTTCTTACGATCTTTGCCCTGGGGTCGTATACCTTGTAAACCCTGTGACCGAACCCCATGATTCTTTGTTTGCCTTCCAGGGCTTCCTCAATGTATTTCTCCGTATTGTCAGGCTGTCCGATTGCCTTCATCATCTTCAGTGCTGCCTCATCCGCTCCGCCATGGAGAGGTCCCTTCAGAGTGCCTATCCCCGTTGTGACGGCCGAATATATATCTGCCAGCGTTGATCCCGTAACCAGAACTGAAAATGTTGACGCATTTGTGCTGTGTTCTGCGTGTAGGATAAACATGAGGTCTATCAGTTTCTTCTCAAAATCGTTGGGCTTCTTTCCGGTTAGCATATATAGAAAATTAGCTGTGAGCCCCAGAGAGCGGTCAGGAGGGACATATGCCTTTTTATCCCTGAATCTTCCATTCACTGCGGCTATAGTCGGAAGTTTTGCCAGAATCGTAATAATTTTGTCTATTGTATTGACACTTTCTTTGTTCATGGGGTCCTTGTCGTACATCGAGAGCATAGACGTTGCAGTCCTCATCACATCCATCGGATGGGCTGATGGTGCCATTATCTTTATCGTATCCATTACTTCCTTGGGTAGCTCGATCCTGTCCTTAAGTTTCTTATCGAATTCATCGTACTCCTTTCTCGTAGGCAGTTTGCCGTATATCAGCAGATAGGCGACCTCTTCGAAATTGGATTTGTCAGCCAGATCCTCTATTGCATATCCTCTGTACCAGAGCCTTCCGTTCTGACCATCTACTTTGCATATAGAGCTTTCATCAACATAAATCCCATCAAGCCCAAAGTTGATAGTAGGTTTTGAATTCATCATTTAAATCACAAATATAAATAGCATAAACGATTATAAAATATTGTTCAAATGTTAGGTTAACTTACCCTTTTTAACTGGTAATTAGAGGTGCTGGAAATTCATCACCCACAATGGACTACCCGTGAAAGTTTAATGGCGAAGCCAAGCCAAGTAACTCCTTATAAAATTTACTCTAAGGTACAGTCATTGGGCGATTAAACTGCCTCATTTATGGGAGATTGAACTCCTATGCGGGAAGCTTTAACTTGCTCTCCTTTATTTTATTTGTGAATGTCCTCATCTTTTCTGCTAGGTCTTCGTCTATGAAGTGTTCAAAGAAGCAAGCTCTGTCTTTAGCAGTTTCCTCGTCGCAACCCATCATTATCAGCAGCTCATAAATGGAACTTTCTTTCCTGCTCAAGTTCTCAAGAAGCTTCTTCCCCTTGTCTGTGAGCGTCATTCCCCTGTATTTCTGATAGTTTATCAGTCCATCATCAGAAAGTTTGCTTAGCATCTGTGATACGGAGGCAGGTGTCACTTTCAAGAACTCAGCAATCTCAAGAGGTCGAGCGTATCCTTGTTCCTTTATGAAATGATCGATGGATTCGAGATATTTTTCCCTATCCTCGTTCGTTTTCACCTACCTAAATTGTTTAGGAATTATTACCCTTTTTCACGAAATATTAAATAGATAAACAAAACCTCTTTTTAACCTAGGGCAATGATGGCAAAGAACGACATGAAAAATCAGATGGTGGCCTTCAAGTGGTCCGGAGGCGATAAATCAGTCTTAAATATAAAAGAGGGACATTATCTGAATCTCTTATAGGCTTGAATTATATAAAGCGGAGTTAACAAAAAATTGAATAAGAACGATGGTGATTTGGGAAGGTGCAAGATTCCGTGGAATCGGAGAATCTAGTAGAAACTGCAAAAGAAGTCAGGAAATCAATTGTCAGAATGACATTCGAGGCAAAAAGTGGCCATCCAGGAGGATCTTTAAGCGCCACAGAAATTCTCACTTACCTATATTTTAAGGAACTGAATATTGATCCCGCAAACCCTAACTGGCCAGACAGAGATAGATTCGTTCTTTCAAAGGGGCACGCAACGCCTGCGCTTTATTCAGTCCTTTCAATGAGAGGTTTCTTTGATCAGAGCCTACTCCACGGATTCAGAAAAATCAATTCACTTCTTCAAGGTCACGTAGTAAACCACGTACCTGGGGTGGATATCACAGCAGGTTCACTCGGTCAGGGTCTCAGTAACGCTATTGGTCTCGCACTTGGGGCCAGAATTGATAAGAAGAATTATAGAGTTTTTGCAATGATAGGAGATGGGGAATCTGACGAAGGCAGCATATGGGAAGCTGCTTTATCTGCAGCTCATCTGAAGCTTTCCAACCTGATAGTTTTCCTTGACAGGAATATGATCCAGCTGGATGGTTTCACGGAAGAAATACTGACCCTTGGCGATCTTGAAGGCAAATTCAGGTCGTTCGGGTGGGCGGCAATCACAATAGACGGTCATTCTTTTTCAGATATAGCAAAGGCACTTGAGTGGGCTAAGGAGCAAGAAGGGCCAAAGATGATTGTAGCCAAAACAGTCAAGGGAAAGGGCGTAAAGTTCATGGAGAACAATCCAGAATATCACGGGAAACCGGTCCCGAATGAGGAAAAATTGAAGGAAGCATTAAGGGATATAGAGGGTGCATAGTAGATGATGATGTCAAATGAACTCTACTGGCTCCCTGACTTGATAAATAGGTTGGAGAAACAGAGTGTGAGGGAAGCATATGGGAAGACCCTGGTCTCTGTTGGTTCCGATAAAAGTGTCGTTGTACTGGACGCGGATTTATCAACATCCACTCACACATCCATGTTCCAGAAGAAATACCCAGACAGGTTCTTCAATGTCGGAATTTCAGAGAACAACATGATGGGGGTTGCATCGGGACTGTCATGGACAGGGAAGAAAGTTTTCGTCTCCTCGTTCGCAATATTTGCAACGGGAAGGGCGTACGACTTTGTAAGGCAGAGCGTCTGCTATGCGGACAGTGATGTCAGGATAGTTGCCACTCACGCCGGTCTCACTGTAGGGGAAGATGGGGCAACGCATCAAATGCTTGAGGATATAGGGCTTATGACTGGCCTTCCAAGGATGCGTGTTCTAGTTCCTTCAGATGCACTTGAGACTGAGCAGATAGTAAGATATGTTTACGAAAACAGGGGCCCATTTTACATGAGGCTCTCCAGAGAAAAGGTTCCAGTAGTACACACCTCAGAAACTTTTAAGTTTGGGAAAGCCGAAACGATACTGGATGGAGACGATGTCACAATAATCGCAACAGGCATAATGGTCATTGCGGCCAAGGTTGCTGCATCGTATCTGAAACAAAATGGCGTATCGGCAAGGGTGCTCAATATGTCAACTATAAAGCCAATCGACCGCGATGCAATCATAAAGGCAGCTCGGGAAACGGGGAAAATATTAACGGCTGAAGAGCACAGTATTTATAATGGGCTTGGCAGCAGGGTCAGCGAGGTAGTTGCTGAGAGTTATCCTGTACTGGTGAGGAGGCTGGGTGTAAATGACGTTTTCGGTGAGTCTGGTAAATCATGGGAGCTGATGGACAAATATGGATTGAATCCCATGGGAATCGTGAATAGCGTGGAAGAGATGATGAAGGTGACGACATGAAATTCTTTTTGGACACTGCAAACATTACAGAGATAGAGGAAGGTGTTTCCTGGGGATGTGTGGATGGTATAACAACGAACCCAACTTTGATTTCAAGGGAACTGGTAGGTAAGACAGATTTCAAGACGCTTGTTAAAAAGATACTTGATTTGGTAGATGGTCCTGTGTCTCTTGAGGTCACTTCTGTCAAGGCTGAAGGAATGATAGCAGAGGCAAAGAAGTTAAAGAAGCTAGGGGACAACGTGGTTGTGAAAATACCCACAACTGTGGAGGGTCTGAAGGCGCTTAAGGTATTGAAATCACTGAAAATAGAAACCAATGCGACTTTAGTTTTTTCAGTAAATCAGGCTCTGATGGTTGCAAAAGCCGGTGCGACCTATTCCTCCCCCTTTGTTGGAAGGTTGGACGACGTCAGTGAGGACGGAATGTCCCTGATAGAGGATATCAGGGAAGTCTACGACAATTTCGGGATTGAGACTAAGATTATTGTTGCATCGATCAGGCATCCGGTTCATGTGAGAGATGCGGCACTCATTGGGGCAGACATTGCGACAATGCCTTTTGAAGTCTTCAAGAAGTTGATAAACCATCCGAAGACAGACGAAGGGCTCAAGAGATTTCTGGATGACTGGCAGAAGATTGATAAGAAAAAACTGATGTTCTGATGGGAAAGGTTCTTGCAATAGCTAGTCCACCTGACCTAGACGCAGTTGCGTCCGTATACCTCCTAAGGAGGGCTTTAAGGGATGAAGTGGAAGTAAGATATCTCGATCATAACGTCATAGAAGTATCTGAAGCTGATTACATCCTTGATTCACCTCACGGCAAAGTGCGAATCATGAGATTTGACCACCACGATACCAGGGAATGGACCTGTTCCGCTATGAAGGTGGTAGAATACTTCAACTTGGGAAAAGCTGAGAGGAGACTTGCAGAGGCGGTCTGCTGGCAGGATAATGCAGGGTGGCGTTCTCTAGGGAGGGATGGAATGGATAACCTACTTGATACGGCCCTTAAGAGCTTGATGGTTGCTGGCTACAGACCTGAACAATTTGATGACATATTCAGGACGATTTTTGATGCGATGATAGTCAAATTTCAAGAGGACGAGAAGGTAGTTTCCCAAATAGAAGAAAACATAATTTTCAGGAGTAACGGAAATGAGGTGCTCACAGTCAAAGGTGATTTCCCGAAGGATGTCATCTTTCAGAAGTTCGGGCCGGAATTCCTTGTGAAGGTATCAAAATGGGGGATATCTGTCACAAGGTCAGCAAAATTGCAGGCTCCAGATTTGTCTGATTTCAGGGACGTGGTAGCGGCAATAAGTAGTAGCGGATTGGACCGATGGTTCTTTCACCCTCAGGGGTTCTACATAGGTTATTCAATCAATCCGGATAATAGAGAGGAAATTCCGGTGGATCCGGAAGTTTTCTCGAAGGAACTTCTGGAATTCGTGAAGAAGAAAGCTACCTCTCATTAGTTTTGTTGACAAAATAAAGAAAAGTTTGATAATATTTGAGCACTACACCGCCATGCAAAAATTCAAGGACGTCCAGTCTGAGGCACCAGAAAGCAATTACAGGCTCGACAGAGTGGGTCTCACAAATGTCATGAGACCGATTACTGTTCAGAGAAAGAAGAAGACAATAACTCTCATACCCACATTCAGGGTTTTTGTCGATCTCCCACCATCAAGGAAGGGAAGCGACCTGTCGAGGGACATAGAGGCAGTGGAGGATGTTGTGGAGGGAGAGGTAGAAGGGAGAACAAAGGGAATAGAATATGTAGCTGAGCTTATAGTTGAAAAACTGCTGGCAAGGCATCCTTATGCAAGTTCCGCAGAAGCAGAACTGACTGCCGATTATTTCCTTGAGAGAGCCAATCCAAAAGGAAGAAAGACGACAGAAAGATACCTGATAAAGGGAATGGCTACAAAGAAGGACGGAGAACGAGCGAGAAGGTATGTGGGGGCAACAGCAACAGGTATAACAGTGTGCCCATCAGCGATGAAAACTGTATCAACACTCATGAACAGGAAGGATGACTCTCCGCCATACATATCACACAACCAGAGGAATGACGTTTCTATCACTATGGAGGTTCCAGATGGCTGGGACGTTGAAGTGAATGAGCTCATAGACATAGCAGAACAATCAATGAGTGCTCCTACCTACGAGCTCCTGAAAAGGGAAGAGGAGGGTATGTTAGTTCTCCAAGCCCACAAGAACCCAAAGTTTGTTGAGGATGTTGTGAGAGACGCTATGAAACTCATCGTCAAAAAATTCGCGAAGATGCCGGATGACGTTTCTGTCCGGGTCACCAGCGAAAGTCATGAGACAATACATAAGCACAATGCCTATGCTGAAAAATACGGTACTCTCGGGGCACTGAGGAAGGAACTGACCTAAGACCAGAATCTTCTGTTCTTAGCAAATTCCACTTCATTTATCAGAATTCTTTCAAGCAGCTCATTTTCTGTCTTTATGGGAACTTCAAGGATTCTCGATGCGCTTTCCGGGCCAATACCATGTGCGGCAAGGACTATCAGCGCCCTTTCCTCGTACATTCTCAAAAGATGATATGAAGTTCTGATCTTTCTCATAGTTTCAGCTGACATCTTTTGTGTGTTCTCAATCTCGTAAGGCTTGATTGGTGCGATCCTCGGGCTGCTGCAGAATATGCACCTTCTATCCTTCAGATCCTGCACCCTGCTTTTGAAAACCCTGTGACAGCTGAGGCAGTAGAATGCCATCTCCTCAGATAGAAGTCTTTTCTTCACTGCAGAGAGTATGGGTGCCGTGGGCCTTATGGGCATCATCTTTTCCTTAAGGCTGCTCATATAGAGCTTCGATGAACTGGAGAATGCGTTACTGACTTTGATTGTCATTTCTCCAGTTGAAATCATGTCACTGATGGTGGAGAGGTTTTCAATATCCAGGTAGTCCCACTTGAACTTCGCCAGTGCCTCATTGAAGAAAGGAGTGTTCCTGTGTGATGAGAATATCCTGTCCATCCTGATTCTTGTAAAATCGCTCTCCTTGGATATAACCCCAAATTTTTTTGCAACATTGATCGTGCTGTACTGAAACGTTTTTGACTTCTCCACAAACCTGTCTATATTCTCGAATTCATCCTTCAGATGCTCAAGTATATCCACTATCTCTTCCACCCTGTATCTCGTGTTCCCGCTGATCACTATGTGGTATGGCGAATTGTCAAAAAGGAACGACTCCCCATATTTTTCAGATAACCTGAAGGTGATGATAAGTGCAAGGGTATAATTGGCCTTAGTCCCAGCAGTAAGCTGTAGGACTGTAGTCACCCCTTCCTTCTCTATCTTCAATAAACGATCGTTCGCCGCGCTGTGCCTGAAGTTACTTATCTTATCCTTGGTGTATTCATCCAGGTTATCGTCCAGAACATTTTCCCTTCTCTCCCTTCCAACTTCCATTGCGATCTCATACGGTACTGGTATTTCTTCGCCAGACCAGCTTGGAGGGACTGAAATGCCCTGAATGAAATCGACGTAGATGTACCTGTCCTTTATTCCAAGAACCCTCCATGTGCTCCCCTTAAGCGTGAACGTAGACCCTATATCTATCTCTGTTGCCACATACCCTTCATCCAGGAATCCTATGATCTTCGCCGTACTGGACTCTTTAACAACATATCTCTTCTCATCGGGTATCATCGATATGTTCTCGATGAAGTATTTCAATGTCCTTCCACTCCTGCGTATTTCCTGAGTCACCGGATCGTACCTTATCACGTATATTGATGATAGAAAAGTCAGGAGTGATACCAGGTCATCTTTTGTAAGATTGCGAAAATTGTTGACACGAGTGAATATATCGTATGCTTTTTCTAGAGTAATCTGTTTTTCTGAGTGAACCAGGGCCATTATCTGGTTTGCCACAACGATCATAGGATTTTCCCTGATCTTGACTTTCTCTATCTGACCCAGTTCCGCGAACTTCGAGATGACGCATCCTTCTTCTGATTCAATCTCATTCATGGCGACTATCTCTCCCTTTGAGATATCGCCAAGTCTGTGCTTTCCGCGCCCGACCCTCTGCACCAGTCTAATGACCTGCCTCGGTGAATTCACCTGGGCAACGAAGTCAACGCTTCCTATGTCAATGCCCAGTTCCATGCTTGATGTACATATTATACCTCTCAGCTTCCCCTTCTTGAAGTCATCCTCAATCTTTGTTCTCACGTCCTTGCCAAGGGAGCCGTGATGCACATCCACGAGTATATTTTCGTCAACAAGCCTCAGTCTCATCACTATATCTTCCGCCGTTGCCCTTGTGTTGGAAAAAACTATAAACTGTCTGTTTGAATTGTACAATTTCATTATGTAATCGACTATCTGTGCATAATTCTCATCAGATCCGATGGCGTCCTTGAAAGAGGGGAGAGCTCCACTGGGCATAGAAACGTTGATCTTGTACTTCTTTGCTATACCAGCCTTCAGAACCTTGTAGTCGTTGTCAAAGAATATATTTCTTGATACCTCCTCCGGGTTCCCAATTGTTGCAGAAATTGCGATTATTTTAAAGTCTGGAGCTATTTCCCTCATCCTTGAGAGTCCTATCATCAGTTGCCATCCGCGTTCATCGTTGAGCAGCTCGTGGACTTCATCAATTATCACATACCTGACTGTCCTGAGGTGGTTTCTAATCCTCTTCCCGCTCACTATAAGTTGAAGTGTTTCAGGGGTCGTTATGAGCACCTGAGGCGGGTGAAGAAGCTGATACCTTCTTTCGCTCTCACTGCTGTCACCGTGTCTCACTCCAACCTCAAGATCAAATGACTTGGCATAGAATTCTATTCTAGAAAGTACATCCCTGTTGAGGGCTCTTAGAGGAGTTATGTATATTGCTCCGAATCCCTGTATCCTATCCTTCATCTCACTAAGCTTGAAAAAAACAGGAAGGACCGCAGCCTCTGTCTTACCGCTGCCAGTCGGAGAGGTAAGAAGAACATTATGGTCCTTCAGAATCTCAGGTATGCCAATTCTCTGAGGCTCAGTGAATTCACTAAAACCCCTCTCTCTGAGGACATTTAGCAACTTTTCCTCCACTTCCCTATCTGACCCTGCTCGCATTCAGGGAGTGGATGCTGAAAGGCTTAAAAAGGAATGCACAAGTAATTTTTCAAGAAAATTATTTAAATGGTATACAACTTGCGCCCTGATGTTGGGAAAGATGGGTCTCAAGTCATTCTCGATCTATGAAATCAAGGAGCTTACTCATGGAGAGCCAGACAGTCCGAAAATCGTGAGCTTCAAGATGAGACCGATCGATGGGCATAAATTTGATTTCGTCCCGGGGATGTTTTCGTCCCTGTTCCTAAACCCAAACGATAAACTGTTCCGTTCATACTCCATTGCATCCTCCCCTGATGAAGATCACATGGAATTCATGATAGAGATGATTAATGGCAGGTTCACCAGCCAGCTTGCCAATCTCAAGGTAGGTGACGAAATATTTGTCTCAGAACCCAGAGGTGCATTCACATATCAGCCAGACGCTCAGCACAGTGATCTGTTTCTCGCAGCTGGAATTGGCATCGCTCCTTTCTTCTCCATGCTGAGATACCTCAAGAGTAAGAATCTGAAAAGAAATATCTATATGTTTTACAGTATAAAACACAAGGATGACATAGTCAATCCCTCCGAACTGCAGTCATACGCAGAACTTGGCTTGAAACTTGTATATACCGTCACAAGGGACCCTGCGGATAGCGACTGGAATGGCGAAAGGGGCAGGATCAACGTGCAAATGATTAAAAATCATGTAGAAGAGTTTGCCTCCAGCACTGTATATTTATGCGGTGGCATAAAGTTCGTGAAGGATATCGTTGAGGAGCTAAAATCTGAAGGAATCGGGGACGAACAGATAAAGAGAGACATCTGGGGCGAATGAGCTAATTATAAGCGCTATTGGGAATTGTAACCTCTTAAAAATTGGAAGAAAGTAAAAAAATAAAAAAAAGTGAAATTGTTGTTTAGCTGTACGTCATCGGGTAGTACAACAGGAAAGACAATCCTACTGCTGTGTTTTCGCTTGGAACTAATCCTGCGGGATTAAGCGCTGTGCTCATATAGACTACTCCGATAGGCTGGAACACTCCTACGTATAGATAGAGTTCAACAGCTATCTTATCTGCTTTATAATAGTAGGCTGTAGCTCCCGCGCTTGTATTCTGTTCGTTTGCAAATACTATATCATTCCACATCTGCTTTATCATTGCCCATTGGTCTGGATACTTTTGCTGTGTGAACGAAGTATTCCCGTATGCGGTGCTGTTTGCTTCTATTATTCCATTAGGAAGCGTGTATATGCCGTATTGCTGCAATTCAGGTGCCATGAAGTCAGTCGGGCCAGGATAGTCATCTATCCATCCCAAGAACCAGAGAGGCATTATGTTTGCGCCTGAAGGTACCGTGCTGAAAGCTACTGTGTATGCAAATGGTACGTCTACAGTTGACATCTTTATCTTTCCGCCACTCATCTGGCTAAGAGCCGCTTCCCATACCGTGAACATTTCATCTTGGGCAGGTTGTCCTTGAGAATTGAACGCAGGGAATATCCAGGTTCCGTTGTTATATCCTGACTGATTGAAGTAGAAAGATGCCATCTGTAGATTGTACTGATTTGCACCCGGTAGTTGAGTGATGTTCGCTGGATAATCTCCAATTCCCGGCGGTAGCATGCCAACTTCACTATTCGCAAAGTATTGCCCGTCGTTATATTCCGTGACATTGATCATGTATGAGTAATTGAAAGCATAGCTGAAGGCTTTTCTTATCGATAGGTTATCAAAGAATCCGGACCATATGTTTGTGGCCGAAAGGTAGGTTTTGGCCCCTGTCACGTTGATAGCCAGATTGAAGGTGTAGAAGAAGTTAGACATTTCAGTAGCAGTTACTGCTGTGATTATACCCTGGCTCTCCAGGGCCTTTGCCTGTGGTGTTGATGCTGGAGGGTAAGCTCCCGCAGCGAACTGCGCATACCCAGATTGTAGCTGTTCCTGTGCCGTTCCCTGGTTAGTAAGGTACTCAAGCTCTACCTTGGGTACAAGGGCCGAGGGGGCTGGGAGTTGATTGCTCGACTGCACATAGTACGGATTGGGTGTCAGCGAAACGAGGGCAGCCGCTTCATACAACGAAAGCTTGTACGGTCCGCTTCCCATAGTGTTGTAAATCAGGAACGAATTGAATTCTGCAGCTGTTCCGTATTGCTCAAAGTTTGCATAAGATGCACTCGTGTTTTGTGGAAGGGTCGGCTCGGGGGCGGAATTGTTGTGAGCTATCAACCATTTGTAGTCCATAATATAGGATGCTACTGGTCCAGCTAGGAGCTGGAAGAAAATGCCTGCGGAACCAAAGTTCCAGATCTTGTAGTTTTGAGTTTGATTCACTGAGTAATTAAGGTAAGTCTGGTTCAAGATTCCGTAATTCACTCCAGCGTATGTGGCATTAGTATTCGGTAGCCATGTCAGGACAGATGGAAGTAAGTGGAATGTCACTGACTGGGTGGTGTTGTTCCACGTAATTGCGTGGTGTACCCAGAAGAAACTGTTGTTGAACGGACCATAAATTGAGGATCCAGGCAGAAGCGCTTGCGCGACAATCCATCCGGGCGTTCCTGCATCGTTCGCGAACAGGAGAGTCCTCAAGAAGGATACGTAGACGTCGTAGGCCGTAGCTTGGTCTCCATTCGAGAATGTCACTGACTGGTTTACATAGAACGTAATGTTTTCAGCGGTACTTCCCGTCCCGAACCAGTTCCAAGTGGTTATTTCACCGTTTGCGGTACTTGGGACGTTAGTTGCAAATACTGGGTGGAAGTCCGTAAGAGAAGTTCCGTTATAGTATACCAGTGGCTGGTATATTTCATAAAGTACCTCATAACTCACAGTATCGTAAGCAATTGCAGGGTCCAGTGTTCTTGGGCCACCTGGCACATATTCAGCATTCACAATTTCCTGCTTGTTCGTAGATATTCCTGTTGGCGGCTTGGCAACAGAGTAGTTTCCGACGGCAATTGTCAGAGTATAAGTTCCTGTAACAGTGACTCCATTCCCTTCGGTTGCAGTCGTGAGTGAAACATCATGGAAGCCTGGTGTTTTGAATGTAAGGTTTACTGTTTCTGGCTCTCCAGTATTGTTGTCTGCAATTACCTGCGTTCCATTGTCAACATTCCAGGAGAAGGATTGGACAGTATAGCCTGGTGCTCCTGAGACGGGGCTACCTACTGTTACTGTTATTCCAGCTAGCAGTCCAGCGAATGTCAGATTTACCCATCCTCCAGTCCCGATTGTTGTGTTGCCGTTATTTGATGTGCCTTGAACATAAATCGGTCCGAAAATCTGTGCTGGATTCGGGCTTATGGGTGCATTTGCAGTTATAGCAAGTAGGGATGAGTTACTGGTAGCAACACCACTTGGTCCTACTGCGTACATACCTACAAGATATGATCCAGGACTGGCGTAAGTGTGTGTCGCTTCACCTGATCCGTTGGTGAATGTTTCTGTCGTTCCGTCACCAAAATTCCACACAAGTTTTGTCCATTTGAAGGTTGATGGTATGTTCGGAGTGAATGTTGTGGGCGTTCCTGCTGCAGTTGCAACTCCTGATGTTATAGGTGTTACCGATAGTGTTTGTTTCGTTGGTGTCTTTGGTGTAGTCGTCGGGTGGTATGTCAGTACAACCACTCCAGCTATTATTACGACTATAACCACGACCACAGCGATCCATTTCCAAGCAGAACTCTTCTTCGGGTTTGGTGGAGAAGGGGCCTGCTCTGTGCTTTGTGGTTGCGTCATATGACCTCCCTATTGCAATGAACCTCTATACTTAAGTTTTCCTCAATTTGCAAGCTTCATAAGGCAAAACTAATGACTTTTGGTAACCTTCATTTGCCATAATTCTAGATACTAAAATCTCTCTGGAAATAGGCGCTTGTAAACGAGGAACTCAACATAGATAATTGGGATGAGAGCGATCACTGAGAGTATCATGATGATTAGGTTTGCATTCCCGCCATACTTTGAATAATCCTCAACAAATTGCAAGACAAAAAATGCATCAATGAACAGACAGAGAAGGTTATACCAGTATCTTGCAAAGTCCTCTTTGGCCCACCTCTTCCAGCTCTTTCCTGGGTCTTCAATCGCTTTCTTTCTCTCTTCCCCTTCAAGTTTATCGAATAAAGGCATTTGTATTAATTTGAGAATTTAGGTGCCTGGGCTGGTTTCTTTTGTCCTAAATGTATCTCCTTCGCAAAGTGGCAGGCAACTGTGTGGCCTTCTTTTACTTCCACAAGCTTCGGTTCCTCTCTCGTGCATATCTCCTCTGCAAATCTGCATCTTGTGTGGAATCTGCATCCAGCAGGTGGATTTGCTGGCGATGGGACGTCTCCGCTCAGTATGACTATGTTTCTTTTTCTCTCGGGATCCGGAACGGGTATTGCGGAAAGGAGCGCCTGTGTGTATGGATGCATAGGGTTTGCGAACAGATCTTCCGTACCTGACACCTCCACAATCTTCCCTAGGTACATCACGATTACCCTATCACTCACTGCCCTGATGACAGCCAGGTTGTGTGTTATGAACAGATAGGTCATTTCGTATTTCTGCTGAAGATGTTCAAGGAGGCTCAGAATCTGGGCTTGGACTGAAACATCTAAAGCAGATGTCGGCTCATCAAGCACAAGAAACTCAGGCCTTATCGAAATTGCCCTGGCAATTGCGATCCTCTGTCTCTGACCCCCTGAGAACTCGTGCGGAAATCTGAATAGATGGTCATCGTTCAGGCCCATTTCGCTTATCATATCCTTAATGTAATTGTGCAGCTCTTCTCCCTTTATCTTTTTTCTCTTGCCATCTTCAGTTGGCACCCCGTTGATGATTATGGGTTCTGCTATGATGTCCTTTATGAGCATCCTCGGATCCAGAGACGAGACAGGGTCTTGGAACACTATTTGTACCTTTTTCCTGAATTCTCTGTTTCTTTTCTTGTTCCTGTATACATCTTCTTTCTTCGCTTCATCAACTAGCTTCTTCTCTTCCTTCTTCAGTTCGGACGGCTTGTTTGTCTTGATGTTCTCGTAAAGCTCTGAAACCTTATCTGATATGGAATCCTCCGGATTATAGAAAAGGACTCCTGCAGTGGGTTCAGTCAGGTCCAGAAGAACCCTGCCTAATGTGGTTTTCCCACATCCTGATTCACCCACTAGTCCAACCGTTTCACCTTTGTAGATTTTGACATTTACGTCGTCAACAGCATAAACATATCCCAGAGTCCTTCCAGCAACGCCTCCTTTAATAGGGAAATATTTTCGGAGGCCTACTGCGTCTATCAGTACCTTACTCATTCTGCATTCACCTTTCCACTGAACAGGTGGCATTCTACCGTATGCCCCTTAGAAACTTCTATCGAAACCGGCTTCTCAACCCTGCAGCGATCGAATGCGAATGGGCATCTTGGATGGAACCTGCATCCCTGCGGGGGGTTTATGAGATTCGGCACATTGCCAGGGATGGTTTTCAATGTCTTGTTGGGATCGTCCACTCTCGGTATGGATTGGAGAAGACCGATTGTGTAAGGATGCTTTGGGTTCTTGAAGAGTTCCTTGACATCTGCCATCTCAACTATATTTCCGGCATACATTACGGCAACCCTGTTACACGTCTCCGCAATAACACCAAGATCGTGGGTAATGAGAATAATTGAAGTTCCGATGGCATCTTGAAGATCCCTGAGGAGTTTGAGTATCTGCGCCTGGATAGTGACATCCAGAGCTGTTGTCGGCTCGTCCGCTATCAAAACTTTAGGATTGTTTGCCAGTGCTATGGAGATGGTGACCCTCTGCAGCATCCCGCCCGATAGCTCGTGTGGGTAGCTTTTCAGGACTCCTCTAGGATTTGGAATATCAACGGATTCCAGCAGGCTGAAGCTTTCCCTCCTGGCTTCAATGAGCAGAGGATCCTTCTTGTTCCTTTTCATCTCTTTCGACATTTTGATGAGGTTGATCTTCTTGGATTCTTTAGCCAGTCTTTTTATGATCTCTTGCTGCGTGGCAGGATTAGGGTCTGTGAGCAGCTTATCCTCTAGTTCATCGTGTTCGATCGACTTTTTGAGCATCTCCTCATACTTCTGTTTTCTCCTTAAGAATCCCTTTGCTCCCTCGATCAACAGGTCCTGGTGGAACTTTATGGATTCTGCCCCTCTCGCTGTATTTTTTATCTTATCTATCTCTTCACCAAGTTCACCGTCAATATGCTCAATCTCTCCTCCATCTCTCCATCTCTCAAGTTCTGATAGGTGTTCGCTCGCAGATTTCATTATCTTTAGAAGCTTTGTCCTGTTGTGAAGTAGGAGTGTTTCAGCGATCTGATCTTCCACGGTGTATACAGGATTCAGGGCTGCCATGGGTTCTTGGAAGATCATAGATATGTATTTGCCCCTAATGGTGTTAAAGAAGAGCTCATTGTTCCTGATGACCTTGTAGTTGTGCTTTATCTTGATTCTCTTCTTTTGTATGAATCTTGCCTCATCTTTTATGTTCCTCATCAAATCAAGATTTCCCAGCCTTACCTCCCCGCCGACGACTCTCCCAGGAGGGTCTGGAATCAAGCGAGTAATGCTGTATGCAGTGACAGACTTGCCGCAGCCCGTTTCTCCAACAATGCCCAGAACTTCTCCCTTCCCGACGGAAAATGAAACGTCCTCAAGCGCTTTTACGACTCCTTCATATATGAAGAACTGTGTTTTAAGATTTTTAACGACCAGTACATCTTCCATGATATTTACCTCCTCAGCCTCGGATCAGTGACATCCCTGAGGCCATCGCCCATCAGGTTCAGGCTGACGACAAGTATCAAAATTGCAAGTGCGGGTATCACGACCGTCCACCAGTAATGCGTTATGGCAGGGATCCCGCTACTGAATGTAGTGGCAATCGAAATTATATTTCCCCACTCTGGTGTCCAGTAACCAGCGAATCCAACACCAAGGAAAAACAGTGCAGCCATAGTAAGAATCACATTTCCAAAATCAAGGGATACCTGTACAAATATTGGGTATATGGAATTTGGAATTATGTGCCTTAGTATCGTTCTGACTGAAGAAGAGCCTGCTGCAACCGAAGCTTCAACGTACTTCAGTTCCCTTACTGATAGGACCTGGCCTCTTACGATCCTGGTATATGTTGGCCACCAGATCACTATGAGCGCAAGAACCATTACGTTCAGCGTTCTTGAAAAGATGACCAGGAAAGCAATAGCCAAAACAAGCGATGGAATTGAAAGGAATATGTCCGTAACCCTCATTATC
Organism: Thermoplasmata archaeon; assembly: GCA_049965815.1. Lineage (GTDB taxonomy): Archaea > Thermoplasmatota > Thermoplasmata > Thermoplasmatales. The sequence continues at coordinate 60,065 of JBMFVV010000007.1, forward strand.
ACCTCTCCCGTCAGTCCTCCCTTATACCCTGCTATGCTACCCAGGAAAGTTCCTATGACTGCTCCGCTCAGGACTACTATTGCTGCGACCATTAGGTCTATTCTTGCAGCTTTCACCACCCCATTAAAAATATCATACCCCTCGAAAGTTGTTCCAAAAGGGAAATACCTTGACGGAGGTTGAGGGACATTATATATATACTGTCCATGGAACGACAAGAACTGCGTCATTTTCCACGGGTTTCCACCAAGAACTATCGGTCCAAAGATCGCTACCAGTACATAGAAGAGCACGACAGTCAGGCCGATAGTGGCAATTGGGCTTCTGGTATAGAAATAGAAAGTTTTAGCGAACGATTGGAACCTAATCCTGATCGACCTGGCTACATTGGAGCCTGCTGAGTTTGAGCTAGCTGTCATTCCAGCCTCACCCTAGGATCAAGCACAGAGTAAAGTATGTCCACTATCAAATTGGCACTTACGATTATCAGTGTGAATACAAATGTTATAGCGATTATGGAGGCCATGTCTCCTCCAACGGCAGCGTAGTATGCCCACCTGCCCATGCCGGGCCAGCCAAATACGGTTTCGGTGAGAACAACGCCTCCCAGCAACCCTGCGAATGTCAGTCCCATCACTGTCGTGGTCGCTCCCAGTGCATTCCTCCTGACGTGCTTCCTTATCACGAAGTACTCCGGAACTCCCTTAGACCTTGCAGTCCTTATGAAATCCTGTCCCATTACTTCCAGCATACTGCCTCTCATGAACCTGATTATTACGCCGAAAGTACCAAACGCCACAACAAGAGCCGGCCAGAAGACCGTCCACAGTCCTGCCAGAAATGCTCGCCAGTCTCCGTATATCAGGGTGTCTATGAGCAAGAAATCCGTTGGCCTGGTAAGCCCGCTAACATTGGGGTTTATCCAGGGCTCCAGCGTGTTGGTGCCTGGGATATAGTAATAGGCAATCGGTATCTGCCCAGTTCCCTGCAGCCTGAGAGCTGCGGGAAGCACAGAGGCAGGTCCCATGACCATCAGTACCAGAAGTCCGACGAAGAAAAGGGGAACTGAGACTCCAACCATTGCCACTACTCTGGTGGCCTGGTCAGTTAGTCTGTCTTTTTTGACTGCGCTAAAAACTCCAAGAGGAATTCCCATTATAATGATCAGCAAGATGGCAATTGCCGCAAGCTCAATCGTAGGCGGGAACCTCCTCATAAATTCTGTGACCACTGGGGTGTAGGCATCAGCCTGCTCGGCAGGAGATAGTATTCCCCAGTTCCCAGTAAACAGGGCACCTAGGTAGTAAAAATACTGAGTAAAAATAGGTCCATTAAGGTGGAGCATCGCCTTGACGGCGGCAATGTGAGCGGGTGTTCTTACCTTTCCAAGGTAACCATCAATGAGTAATGCCATATTGGCGTGGGCGAGAAAAAACGTCACTACCGTTACGCCTAGTATGACGGGGATTAGAAGAAGCAATCTTCTGATCACATAAACGTACATCTTCAATATAGCTCACCGTCCCACGAAAATGGAAAACTGGTTAATAAACATAATTCACAAATATTTGGAGTATTGTGATCCTCCGCATCTATGACTAGAGAACATACTTGCCTATCTCTTTTGGAAAGAGTACTACCTCACATATATCTTTGGACCCTACGATGAATCTGACAAGTCTTTCAATCCCGATTCCGAACCCTGCAGAGGGGGGTATGCCCCTCTTTGAAGCCTCAAGAAGCAATGAATAATCTTCCTTTCTCTGTCCCTTCTTCGCTATGCGTTCAAGAATCCTGTCGTATAGATACTCTCTCTCTCCCCCGCTTATGGCTTCTCCGTACCCGTGAGGGTATATGAGGTCCATATCCATGAGCACCCCTTTCTCATCGTCTTTTTCTCTGTCATAGAATTCTCTTTCTTCCAGCGGGATGTCTATAATCCAAAAGGGTTCCCTTGCTTCAGAGCTCATTATTGACTCGAAGTCTTTACCATATGCACTCACTGCGTCAAGATATCTGACCCTTCTGTATGGTCTTGAATACCTTTTCAGGTACGGGTTGAGCAGATCAGGTTCGATTGTCCTTTTTACTTTAGAAATTGAATAATTCAGCATTTCCTCTGCTATTCCCATCACAAACTCCCTGTCCTTGTCTCTCACTTCTAGATCAAGCTGAGTGAATTCCGCAAGATGTCTTCCCGTACTCTTCCTTTCCACGGGTTCAATTCTTATATTGGGGGAAAAGGAATATATCCTGCTGAAATGAATAAGGGCAAGTTGTTTATGAAAAATCATAGATTTTGTCAATCTGTACTTGTAGCCATAGTAACTTAGAACTGGGTCGTCCACCGGATGATTCAGTGGGTCAGATATCGGGGATATAATCACTGGGTTGATTTCAAGAAATCCCTTTTCGTCCAGGTAGTGCTTCATGCTTCCCCTTACTATGGTGTTAACCCTGGTCCCTGTCAGTAGCTTAGTTTTGTCCTTCTCAATGAACTCATCTATCAGACTTTCTTCAGCCATACACACTTCAATCATTAATATCATATTACTTTTGGTTCAAGAAATATTAACATGATGAATGATAAATGTTAAATTTTAAACTTAATATTGACATTATGAAGGAATTGGACGAAATTGATAATCAAATTGTAGATTACTTGAGAAACAACGGGAGAGACAGAATTACAGAGATTGCTGACCAGCTGAAGCTTAACAGAGTGACAGTGGCCCAGAGATTGGAAAGACTTGTGAAAACTGGTGTAATCAGGGGATTCACAGTAAAGCTAAATTATGAATCCATGGGACTGGATGTTCTTGCCTTCGTCTTCATTTCTTTTAAGAAGGCCGGCAAAATGACACAGGAGGAACTGGCCCAGATGATTTCCAGACTGGGAGGCGTGGAGGAAGTGCATATCATTGCGGGAGAATTTGACATCATCGCAAAGGTAAGGGCAAAAAATCTGAGAGAACTTGGTGAGAAGGTTGTGAACAGGATCAGAGGAATTTCCGGAGTTGAGAACACTTTTTCCCATATCGTTTTCCAGACGATTATAGATTAGGTTCGCTAACAACAACGAACCCCCACATTCTTAAAATATTTATTGTGTCAGGTTTGAGATGAAATCAGCGATGGCAATGGGAAACCTTATAGGAATGGAATAAAGCATGTAGAGCAACGTCTTCGAAGGATAATCAACGTCTCCGACCCTATTGATCCCAGGAATGCTTGAAATTACAAGAGGTACCCACAGATCGTAATATTTCTCATACTTGTCAAGAAGCTTCCGTATTCTGTAATCCCTCCTTATCTCCGTACCAAAGGAATTCTTCCAGCCGTTTTGGTAATCTTGAAGAACATCATTTCCTTTCTCGATTGCGCTGGCCAGTACATTTCCGGAGTCGAGAGCTGCAAAAAGGCCGCCTCCAGTTGTGGCCTTGCTGAGTCCTGCAGCATCTCCTATCAGGAAGCATCTTTCTCTTCCCAGTTCAGTGGAACCGATAGGTATCAATCCCCCCCTCTTGAGAGTTATAGCGTCCCTCCCAGCCATACCTTTCACAACTTCCTCGCTATTTGTTCCCGATGCACCTACTTCCACCTCGTTTCCGTTAGGTATTTCCCACGAGAAAAAATCTGGAGTAATCTTGCGATTTAGATTGATTTTTACCCTGTCTGTCTTCCGCAGCAGGTCATACTGAAGTGAAGCGAGGAGTCTTGGAGCTCTTATGCCGAGATTTCTCCTAACGGGGCTAGTTGGTCCATCGGCTCCTATCAGGAATTTGGATTCAACTGTTTCATACCCTTTCCTGGACTTAAGTGTTGCAACTACGCCTTTCTCTCCCTGCTGGAATCCGGTCAACATGGTCATCAGCGACAGCTCTGCCCCTTCTGATTGCGCCATCGATGCGAGCTTCTGGTCCAGCGCAACTCTGTCTACGACTCGCATTCTATCGGACTTTAGACGGAATGAACCGACGGGAGTAGATATCTCTGCGGCGGACGGCCTGTCTGTGACAAGATCCTCGCCGACTATATCTACGACTCTCTTATCCACCAGCCCTGAGCAGTGATTGGGGACTCCCACCTTTTCCTTGATATCTACCATCCTTACCTTGAATCCCCTCTTCGAGAGTTGATAGGAAACGTTAGATCCAGCAGGTCCAGCGCCTATCACGAGAGCATCATACACCCGAACCCATTAAAACTTAAGTATTAAAATTGAATGGACAGGAAAGGTGCAATAATGGCGAGGATGCATACCAGGAAGAGAGGAAGAGCAGGATCAAAGAAACCAGTTCGAGAAGGAAAGCCCAGCTGGGTTACTATGGGTAATGACGAACTGGACCAACTCATAATTAAGCTAAAAAAGGAGGGTCTCACCAAATCAAAACTTGGAATGATCCTAAGAGATCAGTATGGCATCCCCAAGGTCAAGGAAATCAGGGGTGCCAGGATATCCAAGATTCTGGAGAATGGTGGAGTGAAGGATCAGGTGCCTGAAGACCTTGCGGCATTGATGGACAGGGCAGTCAGCCTGAACAAGCATCTCGGTGTCAATCCGAAGGACCTTAAGAACAAGAGGGGACTGGCACTCGTAGAGGCAAAGATCAAGAGACTCAGCGATTATTACAAGAGAAAGAGTAAACTTCCCGCAAGCTGGAATTATTCTAGGGCAGCTTCAAAGTCAAACATCAAATGATATCGTTAAGTGGGACATACACATCAAAATTTGAAGAGGCCAAGAAACTAATAGAAGAGAAATATTTTTTCAGGGTGTTCAGTCACTATGATGCAGATGGTGTTTCATCTGCTCTGATTCTTGCTGAAACTCTCAGGAGGCTGAACAAGCGTTTCCACCTTTCATTCCTCCGCTCAATGGAGATTGAAGTGATAAAGGAATCCACTGATTATCCCATAATTCTCAGTGATCTGGGTTCAGACGTTCCTGGCGACCTGAATTCCAAAGAAGTTATAATCATAGACCACCATATGATCGCTGGATCAAATGACGATGCATATATCAATCTCAATCCTAGGAAATTTGGTTATGATGGGACAAAGGAGGCATGTTCGAGCACTGTGGCATTCCTCCTGTCGACGATCTTGGACGACTCCAATTATGACCTCTTTCCAGCATTCATTGCTGGTGTCATAGGAGATAAGCAAGACATTGGCGGCTTTAATGGAATCAACGGGAAGATTATAGATGAAATGAAGCCCAGATACCCTTCATCAAAGGAGATCAACCTGACTGGTAAGACGATATCAGAAGCAATACATCTTTCGTTAGAGCCATACTTTGACCAGCTGAGCGGGAACATGGAAGAGTCGAGATACTTTTTGCAGAATATGTCTATAGACCCCGATTCGCCTATGATGAATCTCACGACAGATGAAAAGGAGAAAATTGTTGATGCTCTCACCCTTAAACTCATCAGGCAAAATGTGGCTAGAGAGGGATACGAGGCACTTGTTTCTGATGTATTTAATTTCAGGAGCATCGGCATGACGGGAAATCAGCTCAGTGATTATTTTGATGCCGCAGGACGTAACGGAAGGATGGGTCTCCCAGCTTCATGGTTTATGGGGAACGATTATGCCTTGGATGAGATGGACGATCTGTCGTTAAGGTTTAGGAAGGAGGCACTCGAACAGGTGAAGAAGTCATTTGTATCAAGGAGGGAGATGAAGAATCTTAATTTCGTGTATGTTGAAAATCCATATCTTGCAGGTATTACTGCCAGTGTGCTTATGGTATATCTGTTGAATAATGATAAGCCCGTGGTGGCATTGTACAAGAATAACGGCACGAAAATATCTGCTAGGGCCACTAGAGAGCTGGTATCAAGAGGATTGGATCTCTCTAAAGCTATTGGTGAAGCAGCCTTGAAGGTGGGGGGACACGGCGGCGGGCACAACATAGCTGCAGGAGGGGAGATTGCATTTGACAGGGAGGAGGAATTCCTTCAGAGACTCAATGATGCGGTGGGAGAGCAGCTTGGAAATACCTAGGAACCATCCAAGATATGACAGTCTGAAGAGGAGAGAGGCTCTTTTGGACTTCTACGAGAAGGGCATAGTGACAGTCTCCGGTCTCATATCACAAGGAAGGGGAGAGGCTTTTGACTATCTCATAGGCGAGAGGAGCCAGAATTTCTCACTGAATGCGGAGAAGGCTGCGCTTGAGAAACTGTTGAACTCAAAGAGAGCTGTGATATCAGTGAATGGGAATGTTGCAGCACTTGCTGGCGAGGAGATAGTGAAGTTCGCCAGGAGATACGGGATACTTGTCGAGGCCAACATATTCTACTGGTCAAAGGAAAGGATAGAGGGAATTGTTTCATACTTCAGGAGTCTGGGGATGGAAATATTGGGGCTGAACCAGGACGCTCACATTCCTGGTCTTGAGAGCGACAGGGGTCGTTGCGAAAGCAAAGGTATATTTTCAGCAGATACGGTTGTCATCCCCCTTGAGGATGGAGATAGGGCGGAGGCACTGAAGAAAATGGGAAAATTCGTCATAGCCATCGACCTGAATCCCCTGTCTAGAACTGCCAGATTTGGTGATATAACGATAGTAGATGATGTCCAGAGGGCGTTCAAGAACATGAATAACTTCAGGGAAGCAGACTATGCAGGTGTTCTCAGCGCTTTTGAAAACGGAAAAAACGTGGAAGTGGCAATAAAATTCATCGGAGAGAGGATGTCGTCAATAAAGAACTGGCCCGACCTATGACCTCTCCTTGAGCATCTTTATGATCTTACGAGTTCCGTCAAACTCGCTATCAGAGTATTTGGATATCCTGGCAACTTTCAGATAAATTCCCCTCTTTTTTCCCTCGTTTATGATCTCATCATTATCAAATTCCTGATCGTATCCAAGTGCGACAATATCTGGCTTGACAATGGGCAGGATGTCGTAGATATTTCCCTCAACTCCGAGGATCGCTTTGTCCACAGGTTTGAGCGCTCCCACCATCGAGACCCTGATGTTTTCTGGTACGAAAGGCAGCCTCTTCATCCTCTGTGCCACGGAATCTCTTGCGACAACAACGACCAGCTCGTCTCCGAGCTTTTTGGCCTCAGTTAGGAAATGCACGTGCCCTGGATGGAGTATGTCAAAAACACCTGTTGCTAGGACTCGGATCATTCCCTACCTAATTTAAAATGCCTAAATAATGATTTCACTTTATCTTCTTCTCAAACCTTATGGCATTCCTGGACCCATCAAACGGAATATTATAATAATCAGGGACAACTTCTGTTGCCTTAAACCCGCTTCTCTCATAAAGTTTCAGAGCTGACACATTTCTCTCAAATGTTTCCAGAACTATCAGAGAACAGTTCATCTCTAAAGATATCTTTTCTACCTCGTCCATTAAGGCCTTCCCAACACCTGCGTTCTGGAAATCTGGATCGACCGCAATGCTTTCAAGATGTGATATCTTCGATTTTTTCCTGAAGAATACGGTGGCATAACCAATTATCTTTCCTTCAAGTGTTGCTACTGTGGTAACAGAATTGGCTATACCTAGCATATATCTTAATGCCTGGTAATCATATGCATGGACTCCGAATGCCCTGTTCTCTACCTTGGATATATTTTCAATGTCCCTGATTGAACCCCTTCTCAGGACCAGGTTCAGAAATCATCATCGTCCTCATCGTCGTCCTCGTCATCATCAGGTCTTCTCTTGATTGACATTGGCGCACCTCCACCGTTTGGGGGAAGAAAAATGATTTATTAAAATATTGCTAACTTCTTCGCTTTGGGACAAAATTACTTAGGGTTGATTTCTTTGGGACTCTTCAATAACTCTGGATTCGTGTGCTTCAGGTAGTTGAACTGCCTGAGGTTGTGCATGTTGATCTTCAGGTATTCTTCCGTCCTCTTCCTATATGGAAGTCTCTTTCTTATCTTGAAGGGCATCTTCCTCTTGAGCATTGAATTTACGGATTCTGAAATTGATCTCATGTGATAGTTCTCAAGCCATTGTTGTGTATCATCCATGAAACCGTAGAGCATCATCTTCCACGATTCAACACCCTTAGCCTTGAATGTCACATTGCTCTTCGGTAGGAAGTACGGTCTCACTCCATATGAGTCCGCTATGGAGCATGCATTCCTGCTTGAGTACAGGGCATCACCAAGCATCACCTCCATCCTGGGACACATTTCCGCAGTCTGTGCCATGACGGTAGGGAAGTGACTCAGTTCACCTATGGAATGGTTGTCCGTGCTTGAAAATCCTGCTATTATCTTTGTGTGTATTCCCGTCGAGAAAACGGAGTACT
>JBMFVV010000008.1:0-59798 GCA_049965815.1 Thermoplasmata archaeon
ATGAAGAGGTAATTAAATTTAAGGTTTATTATTACCAGGTCTGCATAAAGAGATGGTACATACCTAAACAGCAGTAATAGCAAACGGGAAATGATATCCGTCCCACCCTTCAAGGTCGAATGGGTGTTCGTCCCTTGTTTCTATCACGTATCTGTCATCAAAGTCAACATATACGTGGTACTCCCCCTTCCTGTGATTCTCTACCTTCAGTTTTGGGTGCCTGATGTCCCTCGTATAGTAGGGAACACCCTCCTTTATCTGTCCATACCTGTTGAGATACCTCTGGGGTATGCCAATGTTATCCCTTGACTCTATGAGAAGAAATTCTGATTCCTCTGCATGATCTAGTTTGTAGACTGTACCCTTTGGAACGTACATGTAATCCCCACTCTTGAACGTCATACTGCCGAATATGCTGTTGAATGATCCATTACCATGATGAACAAATATGATTTGATCACGCATCCCGTGCCTGAAGAAATTAACTGACCTCTTAGAGGGCTTAAGGATAGATATGATGAGATTGTTGTTTCCGAAAAGCGGCTTTCTTCCAGTGATAAAATCACCATCTCTCTTAATTCCGTCCGTGTTGACTAGCTTGTGGATACTCTGAACTCTGAATCCTGGATCTTTCTTCTCCAGTTCCCTTATCTCCCTAATCCTTGTGGGCTCATTTCTGTGGTAGAGCAATGAATATGAACCATCAAAACTCTCCTCACCAAACAGTTCCTCCCTCAGCAACTTCTTTCTGTTTTCATAGGTATGCCTAGTTGAAGGCACCCTTCCCTGTTTTACGTAGTATACCGTTTATACCACCTCGTTGGTAAGCTCTCCTAGTACCGGACTCCTGATTGATACAACGTCCCCCTTTTTCAGCCAGCCATATTCTTCCGGCCCCAATTCAAGAATGCAGCCAGTGGAAACTGTACCTGACATTATGACATCCCCCTTTCTCAGCCTGCTACCCTTAGAAGCATATTCCACAAGTTCGGTGAAGGACCAGTGCATGTCTCTTGCATTACCACTTGAGTATCTTTTTCCATTTACGTATGCTTCAACAGGAATATCTAACCTATAGTCTGATTCCATGAATTCTTCTAATTCGTCCATAGTGGTAATATATGGACCGAGACTTGTTGCAAAATCTTTAGATTTCGATGGACCAAGGCCAATTTTCATCTCCTTTCTCTGGAGATCCCTTGCAGACCAGTCGTTTGCAAGCGTTAATCCCAGGATATGAGACATTGCTTCCTCCTTCCTGACGTTGACTCCATCTTTTCCAATAACTGCGGCAATCTCCATCTCATAATCCAATTCAGCGGTGAAATCTGGATATGGGACAGACGACCCTGAAGGATATATCATGGATGTGCCTGAATAATAGTAGGCTGGAATCTCATACCACTCCTGGACCATGCCAAGACCCCTCCTTTCCCTGGCCTTTCTCACGTGGTCCTCGAAAGTGTAGAAGTCTCTGATTGACGTGACTTTCGGTAGAGGGACAAGTAAATCACTGTTCCTGAGGCTCAGATTCATTGGCTTCTGTCCGCTGATGCTTGCATCTGATATATCGTAAAAACTGACAGAATCATCTATCTGTAAGTACCTATCCTCACCATTCATTATCACTGTCTTTATCTTTCCATCGACGTTCATCCGAGCTATCTTCATGACTACAGGTTCCCTCTCTTCTCTTGTTCTCTTTCAATGCTTTCAAAAAGTGCCCTGAAATTACCCTTTCCAAACGAAGTGGCTCCCTTCCTTTGGATTATTTCATAGAAGAATGTCGGTCTATCTCCTATTGGTTGCGTGAATATCTGTAAGAGATAACCATCGTTATCCCTGTCAACAAGAATGTTCAAGTCCCTCAGGGTATCCAGGTCCTCGTCAATCTTTCCCACCCTATCCTCTAGCTCATCGTAGTATGTCCCTGGTGTTTCAAGGAAAGGAATTCCATTTTTCTTCATCTTTCTGACCGTCTCAATTATGTTGTCGGTGGCGAGGGCAATATGCTGTACCCCAGGCGTTTCATAATAGTCAAGGTATTCCTGTATCTGCGACTTCTTTAGCCCCAGTGCAGGCTCATTTATGGGGAATATTATCTTCCTGCCTCCGTACTCCACGACCTTGCTCTTAAGGGCAGAATACCGCGTGCTTATATCCTTGTCATCAAAACTCATCAGTTGATTGAAGCCCAAGCCCTTCACGTAGTAATTAACCCAAGGGTCCATCTTGTTTTCCTCGACATTCCCGACTACATGATCCACTTTCCTTACTCCAAGATTATTTTCAGGGGATTCTATTTCTTTGAAACCTGGCGGCAGGTCCGATTCCCACTCACTATAATCCCTGAGGGAATGGACAGTCTCACCAAATGTGCTCAATTCTACCTTGGAAAGCGTTCCATTCTCACCTTTGACCTTCTTTACCTCCCCGGGCTTAACAACCTTGTTTTCCCGAATGAATGAGAGCGTGTCGTCCAGATTGTTTACATCCATTGCAACATCCTTGACTCCATCCCCGTGGAGTTCCACGTGCCTTGATATTTCAGATGACCTTGACAGGAAACCTGTGAACATAAGCTTGACATCTCCCTGCCTCATAAGGTAGGATATCCTGTCCCTCACTCCCGTCTCGGGACCGGAATAGCCGATGACCCTGAATCCCATTGCCTTCTCGTGGAAATATGCCCACTGTTTGGCTGAGCCTACATAGAATTCTATCGAGTCTATTGAGTTGAAAAGATTATCAGTTGACATAGGTGAATGCATAGAAAATTGGTATTTTAAGTTACCCTAATCCATTTAACTGTAATTACACCTTTCTAAAGAGTAAGGGTTTAAAATTACAATCATCACCAGTAAGCCCAACACGAAAAAAACAATAGGCTAATTGTTATCAATCTTTGAATATGTTGGACTTTGCTCAGGGAGTAGAGAAAATAAAGCAGCACATGAAGCTCGCATTTAATATAGAGGATTTCAACATCACCATGGCGAAGCAGGAAAAGGATCAGACTAATGAGAGGGAAGTTTGGAGATACAATATAGAGTTCATTTCTGGTGGAAAACAAAGCAAGGCGATGATAGAGATAAATGCCACTACAGGCGATGTTATTCTATTCCAGAGAGAGTCTCAGTGGAGACTTTAGATTTAAGTATCTAAGACTCTGTGAAATGGTAACTCTCTGGCTAAGGTTATTTATCCCTTTGGCGTATCATATGGAAAGTCTGGGGTGAATAGATGAAGGTTCTGCAACTTGACGTGGAGGAAATGTCATACGAACTCATGGAGCCGGAGGCAAGTGTTTACGAAGACAGCAAGGAGAAGAAATTCAGGGTAGAAGATGCGGTAGTCATGCTTGTATCCGTTGAGAAGGGAGACAACAAGGAAATTGCCACTCGAGCAGTTGATGAAACTACAAGCTTCATGCAGAAACAGAAGAGGAAATTACTACTGATCTATCCGTTTGCCCATCTCAGCAGAAATCTTGAATCCCCCAGGGAAGCTATGGAACTTCTTGATTTCATGAGTAAATATGCTTCAGAAAAATGCGATACCATAAAAGCTCCATTCGGATGGAACAAGAAGTGGAGCATTAGAATAAAGGGACATCCTCTGGCAGAGCAGTTGAAGAGCTTTGCTGATGAAGCTGGAGTGTCATCTCATGCAGGAAAGGAGAAGGAAGGTAGGGGGAAGGAGGAAATTTCAGATGCCATAAAACAGGAGGAGAAGGTGAAGTCCACTTGGTACATACTCACTCCAGATGGGGACCTCGTTCCAAGGTCAGAATATGACGACAGCGGCAATGAAAATTTGAAGAAATTTGCAGATTACGAAATAACAAAGGTCAGGACTTACCAGCAAGTTCCACCCCATATCAAACTCATGCAGAAGCTCCAGCTGGTAGACTATGAACCAGGATCTGACCAGGGGAATATGCGCTTCTATCCAAACGGGCGTTTGATTAAGGGCCTTTTAGAGAGGTATGTCACTGACAGAACGGTCGCATTTGGGGCAATAGAGGTAGAAACGCCTATAATGTACGACTATGACCATCCGGCCCTCAAGGAATATTTGAACAGATTCCCATCGAGGCACTACATAGTGAAATCAGACGATAAGGAGTTCTTTCTCAGGTTCTCTGCCGATTTCGGGCAGTTCCTGCTGATGAGTGACGCAACTGTTTCATACAAACAACTTCCTTTCAGGTTCTACGAAATAACCAGGTACAGCTTCAGGAGAGAGCTCAGTGGAGAACTCACTGGACTGAAGAGGTTGAGGGCATTCACAATGCCCGATATGCACACGATGTGCGCCGACCTGGACCAGGCAAAGGAGGAGTTCAAGAGGCAATTCGATTTCTGCATGTCCGTACTAGATGAAATTGGTATCAAGAAAGGTTCCTATGAAGCGGCGATAAGAATGACGGAAGAATTCTGGAAGGGGAACAGCGATTTCATAAAATTCCTTGTAAGAACGTTCGGGAAACCGGTTCTCATTGAGATGTGGAACTTCAGGTATGCCTATTTTGATCCAAAGTTCGAGTTCAATATAGTTGATTCAATGGGAAAGGCCACAGCACTTTCTACTGTACAGATGGATCATGAGAACGGAAAAAGGTACAACATGACGTACATAGACGCTAATAGCAACAGACAGTTCCCGATCATACTCCACGACTCACCTAGCGGTGCCATTGAGAGGGTTATATATGCACTGCTGGAACAGGCAGCTGAAGCAGAGAAAGATGGAAAGACTCCCTCACTGCCACTCTGGCTATCACCAACCCAGGTCAGACTTGTTCCCCTAGCTGACAGACATCTGGATAAATGCATAGAGATTTCAGGTTTTATGAAAGAGAAGGGAATAAGAGCCGATGTGGACGATACGGATTCATCCCTCAACAAGAAGATAAGGAACGCAGAGCAGAACTGGATACCGTTCGTATGTGTGATTGGCGATAGGGAGATGGAATCTGGTAAACTTGCAGTGAGAATCAGAGGAAATCCTAAACAGAAAGAAATGTCTGCAGAAGAGCTTGCTCAAGAAATTATCAAAACAGTAGGCAACATGCCAAAGGGACCGCTCTCTCTTTCAACATCGCTCTCAAAGAGACCTATATTCAGGGGATGATTAGAAAGGTCCCGATCAATTAGATTTCTGAGTCCGCAGTATTACGAATACATTTTTAGGTAGTCTGGGTTTTATATAATTAGAGGCTGTTTTATGACAGTAGATCATACTCTGACCAACAATGTCGGAAACGACAGTGAAATGCTTGAGGAATTGAGGAAGGTCAGGACACTGCTGGAGCCAAAGCCAGCGCCTCCTGCCCCCCCCCTCCTCCCAAGGGGTTTGTGAAAGAGTTCAAAACTTTTCTTGAGCAGTACAAGGTAATGGGGATGGCGGCAGCATTTATCCTCGGGTTGTATCTGGGAACGCTGGTATAATCACTGGTTACAAGCTTAATCATGCCCATAATTGATATCGTCCTTCCAGGGATAGTCTGGCAGAACATTCATGCAGGCACGTTCCTGATAGGTTCGTTCCTGGGTGCACTGGTAACATTCCTTATAGTTGCACTCGTAATATTCTTAATGGTGAAGATAACCACCAAGCTCGGCATTAAGTGATTGTTTCTTTTCTCTTTTTTAACTATTTACACTATATATTCTACTGTTAGTTATTATTATATATCAAGTTAACATTCCGTACTATGGAGAAAAATGAAATTTCGCACATATGGAGTATAGACAAGGCGCACAGCAACATTGAATTCGTGGTTAGGCATATGATGATATCCAACGTCAGGGGCAGGTTTCTGTCCTTTGATGGAGACGTGAATTTTGACCCGGATAATGCTGATAGTTCGTCCATAAAGATGAGGATAGATTCTGCATCCATCTTTACTAACGAAAATGATAGAGACAAGCATCTGAAATCTCCGGACTTTCTTCACATTGAGAAATATCCGTTGGTAGAATTTGTAAGTACATCTGTTACCAAGTCTGGAGAGAAAATAACAATCAATGGAAAGCTCACAATCAGAGACGTGACTAAAGAGATTACAATCACAGGAGAGTTAGAGGGACCAATAGTTGATCCGTATGGCAAGAACAGGATTGGTTTTGATGGAACTACATCAATAGCAAGGAAGGACTTTGGCCTGACGTGGAACATGATCCTTGAAGGGGGAGGACTCATGGTCGGAGATAACGTCAAGATAGACATTCATATGGAGCTTACATCAGACAGGAATGCCGCATAACTTTGATTTGATAGGCTGTGCAGCTGCACTGCATAAGGTTTAATTCCGGATAGAATTAAACCTTGCATTGAATGCAAAAACAGCTGCTTTCTCTATAAGGACTTACATAGACAATCTCAAAAGATACCATAGCAGTGAAATAGTAGAGATTGAAGAGAAAGTCAATCTGAACTATGAACCCACTGCGTTCTATCTGAGCCTGAGGAAGAAAAATCCGGTACTGCTATTCAACAGTATAGAAGCGTACAGTGATTTCTCACTCGTAACAAACATATTCGGATCCGAGGAGAGATTGGCCTCACTGGCAGGGTTCAATTCCATTGAAGAGGTTATAGAAAAATGGTCTCTTGTTGCAAATGAATTGACGGCTGAACCAATAGTTTTCAATCATGGTAAAAACGCCTTCCCGAAAAAGGTCAAAGGTGAAGAGCTGAATCTATTCAATCTTCCAATACCTGCTCACTATAGTACTGACGGCTCTAAAACCGGATATAACAGATACATAACTTCCGGACTGACAACGACCAAAGATCCGGAAAACAATGACATTATTAATCTAAGCTTTGCGAGGATTCAGCCATTCGAGAAAGACAAGTTTGCATTCGATGCAGGTAGCCACGGCCATCTCTGGAAATACTTGAATATTTCGAAGGAAAAAGGAGAAAGACTAAAGATGACAATTCTTCTGGGACCCAATCCCATATTTTATCTGCTGGCCGCGTCGTTCATTGATAATGAATATGCAAAGGCAAGTAAGATTTTTAACATCAATTTCTGCAGTGGATATTTGAATGATATCCCCGTACCCTGTGACACAGAAATAGTAATAGAAACGGAGTTCTTGCCAAATGAAACTTTCGATGAAGGACCGTTCGCAGAATATGCGGGTTACGTAGGATATGATTCTACAAAATTTGTCGCAAAGGTAAAGTCAATTTTGACGAAGAAGAATCCTATATATTACGATATCCAACCTTCTAATTCCGGTGAACATGTTAACCTGTTCTCTATACCAAGGTCATCTTTGGTGATGGAATCCGTAAGGGAGGCTCTACCAAAAGGTCCTGCCTACCAGGTAAAGTGGCCACATTACGGAGGAAGATTCATTTCATTTGGATACGTGGATGAACCGGAAGCGGGACTGGCAAAACAACTGGGTATTTCAATACTGGGTTGCGATCCTCTTTGGAATAAACTGGTATTCATAAATGAAGGAAAAACTGACTTAGATATTGAAACAGCCTTGGCAAATCTTGCACAGGAAAATGAGTACAGTGAACGAAACGTGACAAGAATTTCCGGCTCTTATGTAATAAGTTCCGACCCTACGAGGGATGAGGAAGGTGAGACTGGAAAGATCGTGTTCGTAACGAAAGGTAATAGTGGTAAAGTAGAAAAGCAAGCAAAGGAAGGGAGAGTTATCCTGAAAACAAGAAGAGGAAACGTCCTTATATCGCACGAAAGTGATTATGAGCATCAAAAGGTCAACGTTGTAGTTCCAGACGATATAGACATACAGGACCCAGAACAGATTGGCTGGGTAATTGCCACTCGTCTAAACCCTGAAACAGATATAGAAATAGAGAAAGAAAGAGTCACATTTTTTGCCACAAGGAAGGTACCGCCGGTTGCCGTGATACCGGAAGATGTTAAAAAGAAAATTGAAAGAAAAATAAAACTACTTTACGGCAGACTCCATTGATATTTCTGCTGGGACAGATGTCTTTAATTCTTTCAGTCTCCTTCTCTTGATGTACATAAACACGAATGTGACAGCTGACCAAACGATGAATGCGCCTGTTCCTATGACAACTGGACTGCTGATACCAATAAAGGTAGACCCTATAATGAACAGGAAGATGACTATTGAAACCATGCTCAGAGCAATATTCTTGATTCCGTACTTGCCCGAAAATCTCTTGTTGATAGAAGGAAATGCCGAATTAATGACTATGTGAACAAAGAGTGTTCCCAAGGTTGCACCAATAGCTGCTACAATGAATGCCGTAAATCCCCCAAGTATTTCTGCACTTACTGATGATATGAGAAAAGCTGAAACAGCTACTATCCCAGCTGCCACATATGGAGTCATCCTTTTTGAGTGTGTCTTTAAAAACATCTTCGGTGCTAAACCGTCCCTTCCCATGGCCATGAGGACTCTGGATGTTGCATTTGTCAAGACAACAAGACCGGTGAGTAGACTGTTTATGAAGAGTATAGTGATTACTATTGCGGCTCCGATCCCAAGATAGCTTCCCATTATAGTTATACCAGGGACGAGCTCTCCGGCATAGCTAGCCATGTTGGTTGGTCCAAATGCAACTGTAAAGACGTATGACGAGAATACGAAGAATATGCCGAGTATTATCACGGAGTAAATTACAGATTTGCTAATAGATTCCTTTGGTTTTTTTGTCTCCTCACCTAGGGGCGTCGATGCGCCAAATCCTGCAAAGGCCGTATACATCAACAGAACGCCAAGTGCAACACCTGTGATTCCTTTTGACGAGTACTTGAGCGTGAAAACAGCAGCATTGTTGATCTGTGGATGGGATATGAGGATGAAGAGCCCCATCCCTACTATCACTGCGATCTCAGTGATAGCCATGATCATCGTGTAGGATGTCGATATCTTAATTCCACTTACTGAAACTACAAAACCGTAGAGGAGAGTGACTGCAAGTAGGGGAATCATGTAAATGGTAGAAATGTTGATATTGAAAACATATGAGATGGCAGCAGGGACGAATACAGCTATGCTTAATGCCACAAACGCTATTGCCATTATCTGATAAAAGATATACATATATCCAGTGTATAGTGCAGCTGCTGGTCCATGCCCGGCTTTAACGTAATCGTAATATCCGCCTGAGCCAGAAACCCTGAGCGAAATTCTGCTGATGATGTATCCATTTAGCAGAACCACGAAAAATGCAATCAAGGCAGTTAATGGAAGGGCACCCAGTGCAAACAGGGCTGCTCCTGTAAGGGTTGCCACTGCCGCACCTGCTGGAGCCGCACTTGCCACTCCCTGCAGTAACGCATTCCTCAGTCCAATTGCATCTGTATGAAGCTTGGACTTCGTCATGGTAAACGTTTCACCCCGTGGATTGACATAAATTCCACATGGATTGAGGCACCAAATTCACGATACCGTTTAATTTGTTGCAATATTGTTATCATTTCAACATCATGGTAAATAATTATACTATATCAATTTTCCCAGTGTTAGTTTTGTCAAAGAAGGACATGTGACTATTCAGCCATTAGATCATAAGACAAAGTCGAAAAAATCGATCGCTATTGATACGTGTCTTTCCTTTCTTGTGGTCTTTCTTGTGGTTCTTTGAAAATAATTCCTGTCGATGCGAGACTAATGATTCTCCATCTTTCCGTTAGTAGATTGTTACACCCTTTATCTTACTGGAATTCTTCAATTCAGGAATGATTGAAGCTGAGATGGGTGAATCGGTTATTATGTAGAGTTTAGGATCGGATACAAGTTCCGGGTCGTCTCCTATAGCCTGCCTGATACTGATCTTGTGCTTCCATAGAACCTCTGCTGTCTGATAAATTATCCCATAATCCTTGGCATCATAAGGTTCTATCACTATCTCACCTAAACCGAGGAATGGGGCTGCCTTGCCTAGGTGCATTGTTGACCTCAGATTCTTGAATATCTTTGAGAGTTTCTTATCAGACTCTATATTGCTAATTGCTGCCTTAACTGCCCTTGAATCCACCTGACAATTCCTTGCAAGAGATTTGAGTTCGACTGCGATGTCGTTGCACAGAATCTTTCCGTTATCAATCCTAAGCCCATATTCAAGAATCTTGAGAATGACCAACTTCTGGGAATGAAATTTTGAAAATTTATCTTCAATGGTTTTGCTTAAACTAGGCATATATAGTCATTTGGTTGTGATTATTTGTATTTTCTGATATCTCCTTTCTAACAGTTGAGCGAATAACTGATTGAGATTCTGTTATTTGATAATGTGATCTAATAAACGTGGGTTCCCTGAAGGAACCCTAATAAATTTATGCCCATTTTCCTAGATTCTTTTCTTACACTCACTTCTTCTTTTTTGGTGCGGCTTTCTTTGTGCTCTTAGAACTTTCCATCTTTCCGCTTGACTTTGTTTTGGGTGCCGCTTTCTTTGTTGATTTTTTAGATGGCATCATAATGAAATAGATTTAATGTTACTTTAGGTTTGCGTATCTAATGACAATTCAGGCCCTTCAGACGCTAATCAATTTGTATGATGAATTCAATCATTGAATTGATTTGACAACTTTGAAACATACCAAAGGATGGATGAATAGATTGAGATGCATTCTTGTTTTGCGGTTATAGCTCTCCAAAAAGAAACGTTAATAAGATGACTTCTGTTGGAATGGTCATGAAGAGTGATTTTCACTTCAAAAAAAATTGAGAGACCTTTCTTATGAAAATTATTTGTGTGACATCAGATTCAATTTCCTTTCAGGGGTGCTAAACTTTGAGTGGTTGGAAGAGGGAAATAAAGAAAGAAGAGAAGAAGGATGAAATTAGATATACCAAAAGAAAGAAGAAAGAGGCAATTATTAAATCGCTACAGCAAGAGGCGAAAAGGAGTAAAAACCCTGCGAAACTTGGCGGAATGAAATCAGTGGAATCCGATGTAAAACATGCAGAGGAAGCCTTGATAAAAACTGTTCGAAAACGCAAGAAATAGAAAGCTTCTATTCCTTAACAGCAAAACAGATTGGAACGCGGGGAGGGGGAATCGAACCCCCGCTCCCATAGGGAAACGGCTTAGCAGGCCGTCGCCTTACCGCTCGGCTATCCCCGCTGAATCTTACCGTATTTATCAGACATCTCGGTAGCCAGTTGCTCTAAAATCTCTTCCAAATCGTCTCCTTCGAGCACAAGCTCGTCTCCATTTGAATAGGATATGACTACCCTGAATGTCTCCCCATCGTGATAAACGTCGACTTCGCCTAGTTTCTGCATCACAATCAAACGTGATAAATGCGCTATATTAACATTTTCTGTTTATGTTTTAGCTCATTTCGCTGCATGAACCTTTATTTATAGGTTGGAGTACCCTAGTAGAATGGAAGGAACAAACGACGAAGAGCGAAAGATATTCTATAAGGGTATCTCTAGCTCTGTCAAGGAGCCGTACGAAAATGAATCATTCGGTGGACTCCTGAGCACAATAGAATCGGAAAGGAAGGATGGGCTGGTAAACTTGGTAATATCAGACAGGGAAGTGGGTACACTTAGGATAGAGGGTGGAAAGGTCTACATAAACGAAATCGTCGATCAAACTCCGCAAGAACTCGAACTTCTAAAGAAGTACCCTGTTTATGGTAGAATTGCACTTAGAGCATTGATGGAAAAATACGTTGATTCAATCGCAGATGATACGATAGAGGATGATGCATTCCTTGAAAAAATAAGACTAGATCCAGACAACAGAAAGGTTGATGGCCAGAGCTTCATACTCCTGCTCTGGGACAGGTACTGGAATGTGTCATCTAGGTTCAGGGGAGACTCGAAGGATGGCATCTACCTAATTTCAGAAAGAAATATCTGGGATGAAAAAGACAAGAACACGTTCAACGCATCAAGCTAGTTTGTTTCCCTAAGCTTTTTCAACATCTCGGCCGCAACATCACCTCTTATCTTCCTCTCCCTTACCATCATATCCGCAACTTTGTCCACCTCATCTCCCTTGGCTCCAGCAGATATGGCGACGTTCCTGGCGTGGAGTTCCATGTGACCTTTCTGTATCCCTTCAACAGCAAGTGCCCGTATAGCTCCAAAATTTTGTGCAAGTCCTACTGAAGCCAGGATATTGGCAAACTCCTTTGCAGAGCTGATACCGAGGATCTTTCTCATCAGCCTGGCTTTAGGGTGAGTTGCTGTTGCACCCCCCACTATACCAACTGCAAGAGGGAGCTCAATATATCCAACCAAATCTCCATCTTCATTGATCTCCCACCTTGTCAGAGATGTATAGTGCTCCATGGCTGCATATGAGTGTGCCCCTGCCTCAATAGCTCTCCAGTCGTTAGCCGTTGCAATCAGCACGGAATCTATCCCGTTCATGATACCCTTATTGTGAGTTGTGGCCCTGTATGGATCTATACTTGCAAATTTGTAGGCCTCCACTATACCCTGTACCGTATCGTCCCCGCCGATCGTCTTCCTGTCAAAGATAGCATATGAACTGGTAATTCTGTAAGTTGCGAGATTGCTGAGTATCCTGAGCCTTACATTTCCTCTGGATATTTCGGATATATGCGGGGCCAGATATTCCGCCATAGTATTGACCGCGTTTGCTCCCATTGCATCTCTCACGTCTACGAGCAGGTGCACGACCACCATTGGTTCCTTCTCGTCTATGATCCTAACCTCCAGGTCTTTAGCACCGCCTCCAACCTTTACAAGCACTGGGTCCTGGGAATTTGCCAGTTCAAGCAGTTCCTTCTTCCTTTCCAGTATACGGAACTTTGCCCCAAATGGATCTGATACGCCTGTCAGTTCTATCTGCCCTATCATGATTGGCTCCGTGGATACTGACCTGAAACCTCCCTTAACCCTGGCCATCCTTGCGGCGTTTGATGCGGCGGCCACGACGCTTGGTTCCTCTATTGCCATAGGTATAAGGTAATCCTTATTGTTGACAAGAAAATTGACCGCTATCCCTATTGGAACCTCCATTACAGATACCACGTTCTCTATCATATGATCTGCAGTCGACTCTCCCAGACTTCCCATGTTCCTCAGGAGCGACATTTCTTCATCGTTAAGGTTGCTGAATTTTTTAACAATCTCCCTTCTTTCCTCTACAGATAGCTTGTAGAATCCAGAAATGCTTGAGTTTTGCATATTAGATGATGAGCGCGGCAAATAAAGATTTATCTTCATTCACACTTCAAATCAGATGGTAGGGGAAGTTCCGCTGATCCTGTATAAAGGGGAAGATGACCCAAAGAAGTGTACTGCGAGAAAGCTCAAAAGATTCGGGCTTGCCATATTCATCAGCAGGATTCCATCCAACAGCATTGTTCTGTACCCTGATTCGTCTGTAAGGCTGTCCCCAGAGGATTCATCTCTCCAACATCTTGTTGCCATCGATGTATCATGGGAGAACATAGACAATTACCACTTCCCTTTAAAGTCCGCTAGGTCCCTCCCATATATGCTTGCAGCCAATCCGGTGAATTACGGAAAACCATACAAACTGTCTACGGTTGAAGCTATCGCTGCCTCCTACTATATAATGGGGAAAAAGGATGTTGCGTTCAGCCTTCTCGGAAAGTTCACGTGGGGGATCCAGTTCATAAACCTAAATCAAAACCCGCTGAACGACTACTCAAAGGCAAAAAATTCTTCCGAGATCAAGGAAATAGAGAAACTATACGTCTAGTTCCATTCGCCATTCTCCAGGTGGGTGAAACCCTTGGTGTACTCCTTCAGTATGTCCATTATCTTACCTCTCCACCTTTCATCGATCAATTGAATGTTACTGAACTCACTATCCTCATGGATTTTCTCCACGTGTTCATTGAACTTACCGTATTCCCCTTTAGAAATGAGGAACTTAGCGTGGTCCAACTCGTCCTTGTCAAGCCTGAATACTCTTTCGTGATACGTCTTGAGGAAGTCCGCAGTATCTTGTTCCCTGTAGTTTATTATCCTGGGGTCTATGGAGTTTGCATTCAGGAACAGTAATATGCCATCGCACTTCGTACACCTTCCGCAGGGGATGATCTGGCCGTTCTCTTCGTGACAACTGTGACACGATCTCTGAAGCTTTGCCAGTTCTGGATATCTGTTGAATAGAATCTTCTCCTCGACGAGGCCTGTTATGCTCCTAAGTGCAGAATAGAATTTCAGGTCATACCCTATGCTCTCGAAATAACTGTTGAGGGCAAGATCAAATGATTGAGTTTGATCGTAGATTCCATAGTAATGATTGATTCCATATTCCGGAACGAAAGACCTCGGGTCATCGAATTCATCCCCCTTCATCACCCCGGATATCCCATACTTCAAGAAGTATGGAAGGGAAGAGAAAATGTATACCGGGAAGATGAATAATCTTACCGGATAGGTGTCAGACCACATTGTAAGTGCCTTATCGTTGAGTGCCTTGACCTTTGAGTCCATCTTCCTGTAGAACCTGTCAACCGTCGTCCAGATTCTGAGCGTATTCTGGTGATTTGCCTGAAAATAATCGTATGCTACCCTTGCAGTTTTCCAATGACCACCAGACTCATTGACAAATATCGGATATACGGTTGCACCAACTTCTTTCATGATCCCATAAGTGAGAAGACTGTCCTTTCCTCCGCTGGACATGATTGCAACCGAACCGTTTCCATCGTTGTGATATGGGTTTCTGGCGTTCTGCTCTAGGTCAATGTTGATCCTGGGGGAATAACTTGCCTCTTCGTAGCTTGGTATTTTTGGAATATATTCTTCCCTGTAGAATTCTCTCCTCTTAAGCAACTTGTTCACGTAGATCTCCCTGCTGTTTATAATCATCATCTTCTCGATGAAGTCATAGTCCTGCTTCGTTATCGGGAAATCAGCTTCTATCTCTTCCGTGAATAGGGAATAGTTCACAAGAGGAATGAGAGAAAGCAGCCTGAGGTCCTGCTTGTCCATCGATATAGGGAAGTCATAGCTGTAGGCCAGCTGAACCTCTTCCCCGTCAACCAGGTACTTCATAGAAATAAGATCATTCCGGAGTTCCGGTTCCTTCAATCTTATTTTTTCAATCGATAACAATTTGCCTTTGGCTTGCACGATCAACCACCAGTTCTCCTAATCTTTCAATGTCCAGCATCGGAATGATCGCAGGGATGTGATATTTCGACTCATACTCCTGTAATGCGTGGAGAGCTTCCTGAGCTGTCAAGTTCTGTGTGTTGATGGTAATAGCAATCACTTTCTTGCCAGACAGCAGTTCCAGGATTTTAATTACCTTACCAGGGTCAGGCATTGGATAATGCTCGAATCCGTCGAGAAATTTTCTTCCCGGGGCATCCTGCAGGATGATGGCATCAGGTCTTCCAGCCGCAATGATCTCAAAGCTGCCTGGATACGCTGGATGAACAACAGATCCCTGTCCTTCGAGCAATATGAAATCGGGAGTACTCTTTCTCCAGGCTTCCACTACCTCGTTCTCTATCGCTCCAGCGACAAAGTCATTGATAGTTGCATCCAGTACTGCAGTGTGTTCGATGCCCTGCATCCATGACGTCTGTCCTGTTCCTATCATCTCAGCTGTATACCCCCTTCTCTGCAACTCCTTCATCAGCATTATAGTGGTTGTCCTCTTCCCAATAGCACTGTCTGTTCCCAGTACTGCAACCTTGAATGACTTGACTTTTTCAATCTCACCGGTGAATGGAATCTTCCTGTCCCTGAATATCTTCCTGACGTCAATGATCTCTACATTTTTCTCCTGAGCCAGACCACAGAGCTCGGGGTCGTCTGAAATGAAATCGTGGAGACCATTTACAATGCTCAATCCATTCTTTATGGCTCTCTTTACGATCTCCCTGTACTCAGGCGGAAGTACCCCTCCGTCTGTAGCCGCCCCTATGATGAGATACTTCGGATTGAACTGCAGTGAATCTTCCAGCGAGGCAACAATAGGTATCCCCTTGTTTCTTCCCTCCAGGTATTCTCCTGCGTCCATGCCTACTAGCTGTGAATCTATTACCGCTACGATCTTGTACCTTGTAGAAAATCTAATTAACCCATGGGCAGTCTTTCCATATGTCGACGAGAATACTTTCTCGGCCAATATAACGGCCCTTTCCATTTCGACCATCATACCCCCCCTTCAATTTCGGTAACAGTGGAATGCAATTCCCCCAGATTTGATTCTCTTACTTCAACAGTGCTCAGTATGCCCAGTCCATTTGACAGTTGTAAAACCTGTCTGAGACCGAACATGTACTCTATACAAGTGACACGTAAAACGGACGTGCCGCCTGGGTCCGAATCTTCACCTTCTCCTTCGGTCAAATTTAACTAATCCTCCTCAGAGGTCAAGAAAGAGAAGAAAAACGTGTTATATAAGAATTATGTAATGAGCACGACGGGAAATCTCTGCCTTGACGCAGCGCTCGTAAAAAAACTTCCCAAGAAAAAACTAAGAGTATAAAGAAGATAGAGCTTTCATGTTTGAGCTCCAGGTCAAACTCAAGAATCCTTCAGTCAGCAACGATATAGATAGGCTATTGTCTGAATTTCTCTTTGACATCGGATACTTGGAAGAAAGAGGAGAATTCAATCTAGAAACTGTAAAAGAGAGCGTTCCATTCAAATTGTTCAAAGAAGTGTTTCTGATGAGAGCTGATAAGACATGGCCCGTGAACGAACTGATGACCTATCTTGCCACAACAAAGCCTACACTGTACAGGCATCTAAACAGGTTAAAGGGGCTGGATATAATCCAGGAAGTTCAACTGGGAAAGGAAAAAGGCTATGTCATGCGTTATAATTCGTTTTCACTTGCCTGGAACTTCGTGGAATCAAATGTGAAGATGGCGATGGATAACTACAGGAAGAGAGTGGAAAGCATCCAGGCAATGGTGGAGTGAAATGACAATGATGACTCATCTTACAAAGGGATCGAGATATAGGATAGCCTCGGCCAGCTCAACAGAAGAGAACATAATCTCTGAAGGTATTCTCGAAGGTTTCCTCACAATGGGAGAAGAATCTGCAATTCTTCTGAATATTGGAGAAAATAATGAGGATAAATTAAGGATTATCCCAGTCAGTACTATACTGTACATTGACGTCATAGTACAGAACGAGGAAAAGGAGAATCAGGAGAAAGGTAACCTAAACTACATCAGCTGATAACTCCGAATTTCTCTGTAGATCGGGCCAGTCGGTGTGAGTTTTGATTCATACAGGCAGAACGAAGAAACCTCTTGCACCATGAATACAGTTTCACTATATTTTTCAATCAAATCGGTAAAATTCTTCCTGTCTTTCACCCTGAGTAGCGTTATGTGAGGAGTGAATGGATGGTCCAAAGGTATCTCCATTGTCATCGAGTTTACTTCTGCGGCCAGTTCCTTTAATTGTGCCTCCGGGAAAGCTCTAACAAATAGAACCCTGCCGCTCTGCTGAGAAGGAAAAGCTCCAAGGCCTTTGAGGGTTACAACAAATTTTTGATACCTAATGGCTTCAAGACGCTTTCCAATCTGGTCAGCATCCTTGATGTCGC
Organism: Thermoplasmata archaeon; assembly: GCA_049965815.1. Lineage (GTDB taxonomy): Archaea > Thermoplasmatota > Thermoplasmata > Thermoplasmatales. Next base: position 17,527 of record JBMFVV010000008.1, read on the forward strand.
CAAGGAACTTGAGGGTAAGATGCAGATTCTTCCCCTCTACAACCTTACCAAAGTGCTTGTTTTCTGAAATGATTCCTGTCAGGATCTCGTTAGGTGGAAGGTTAATTGCAACGAAGCTTCTCACAAACTTTCAACAAAAACTTCCGCAAAACTTTTTGCCTTCTGTTGCATCTCAGAAGCATGATCGTGAAAGACGGTCTATTCTATACAAAAACCCACGAGTGGCTGAAGGTTGACGGTGACGTAGCGTCCATAGGCATAACAGACTTTGCCCAGAATCAGATGTCTGATATTGTTTATGTTGATTTCCCCAAGATTGGAGCCAGCATAAAGGCGGGAGAGATAGTCGGGACTGTGGAAAGTGTAAAATCTGCAGAGGATTTTTATTCTCCCATAACGGGTAAGGTCATTGAAGTTAATAAGGTGCTGGAGAAAGCACCCGAGGAAATCAACAAGAATCCTTACGATGCCTGGATTGTTAAACTCAAGATGAGTAATCCATCAGAAGTAAGTCGCCTGATGAACAAGGATGCATACGAGAAAATAACCAAATAAAATTCAGATGTCCTGGATTCAGAGGCGAAGATCCGAAGCCTATTACAAGAGAGCAAAGGAGGAGGGATTCAGGAGCAGGGCCGTCTACAAGCTCAAGCAGATGGACGAAAAGTTTTTCATATTGAAGAGCGGAATAAGGATACTAGACCTTGGTGCCTCTCCAGGAGGGTGGAGCCAGTACTCGTCCATTGTCAATGAAGGGGGATTGAACGTAGCCCTTGATATGATTCCCATGGGAAAGATAGACAATGTTTATTTCATCAAAGGGGACATTTTCCAGGAAGACATCTGGTCTAAAGTGCTTAAACTGTCCCCGGATGGTTTTGATCTTGTGCTATCAGACATCTTGATGCACACAAGCGGAGATCGGTCCAGGGATCAGGCGAATTCCTATTTCATTGCCAAGAGAGTGCTGGAAATCTGCGAGCATGTACTGACTAGAGACGGTAAAGCACTTGTCAAATCACTGCAGGGAGATCTAACTGAGGAATTGAAGAGTGAATTCAAGAAACATTTCAGAAGGGTCTTCTTGACGAAACCGCCTTCTTCACTTCCTCGCTCTTCTGAAGTCTATATCCTTGGAGAGTATTATTCAGGTCATTGACCACGTCTTCGAACCTTTCCGTCTCTATTATTACCAAGGTGTTGCCCTTCTTCTTGCTGGCAATTTCAGCTGCCATGTGCTTTGCCCTCTCCCGCTCCACCTTCAAATAACCTCCCTTGTTGAGGTACGAGTCCCACTCACAGGCAAATGATTCTGGATCTGAGAGGTTCCACCTCCTTCTCAGGAGCCTTCTTCTTCTAAGACTCAGCAGAAGCATATCAGAGAGCTGGACGTTAACAACGAATATGTCCTCATACATACCTGAAGGAATGTCGATCCCAGTTACTTCCAGTCCTCTTTTGTCTGCTTCTCTTATTGCAGATATATAAGCCTCAGGTGGTATGGAAGTCTCCCCGAAGTTCTTCATGAAGTATTCGTATATTATCTCAAGATCATCCATTTCAACTTCTACTGGATTTTTTATGTATTCCCTGAGGCCCTGGACCTCCTCATCAGTGATGGACAACATTACTGTTTCGAAGTTGCCCGTTTCAATAACTTGTTCAACGAGCTTTCCGGAATCCTTCAGTGCTTTGTTTATTCCTAGCAAAAGAATTTGGTATTGCCCATTGAATTCAGCTTTCAACTGTTCCTTCTCTCCTTGATTACTCCCTTCAGTTCTTCCTTGTCCTGAAATTGTTCAAGTTCAGAATATGAAATGATAGGAATCTTGTACCTCTCAGGCTTTTCAATCTCCCTCTTTACTATCAATATTCCATCTTTGTTGCTCATCTGCGTGAGCTCGCTGAGATACTCGATCTTTCTCTTTACCATGGACATTTCCTCCTCTATGCCTCCAAGGTAAGATGATTCTGAATCTTCCATCAGGAAATTTACTATTGACCTTCTGATCGGATAGATGGCGAACCCCTTTCTGGTGATCTCCTGGTTCACCAATCTTTCAAATTCTCTCATCTTCTTGAATCCTACCTTGAACTCCTCCCTCTGCACGTCCCATAGGAACGTTACGTATTCCATAATTTCTTCCCCCAGGAATTCCTCCATCTTTAGAGCTATGTCTATAGAGGCGGACATTCCTGATTGGTACATGAGAACAGTTCTTCTCGTCGTGCCAATGGCACTGGCTATCTCGCCCAACGAAAGTGACCTCTGCTCCCTGATTCGCTTGAGTTTATCCGCGTCAATCTCAACGTAGAAACCGCCTGGTCCAGCTCTTACTGTTGGTTGTTCCCCTTCCCTAAGATACGATATTAATGTTTGCGGGGATATTATAGGAAGGGAATACCTGCTATAGACCACTCCGTCCTCTATTCTCTCGTCCCTGTTGGTCACACCTATGATCAAGGGATGTGCTCCCAGAAACCTGGAAATTGCCAAGACAGACCTTGAAGCCTCCTCTGTCAGGAGACCTACATTGTTCATGACCTTTATGACTATCATCTGGTCCTCATTTCTAAGGATCAGGTCGAATGTGTAAGACAGACTCTCGTCTGTGCAAATAGTAGTATAACCTCCCCTTGACGCGAATCTTTTGATCGAACCAATTATTTCCTGTCTTCGGTCCATCACTTGTCCTCAGGGAATAAGAAAAACCAAATATTTAAATACTTACTCAGCGGAGCTTATCGATATCAACAAGGCTTATCAATTCGACTCCTGCGTACTCCAGAGCGTCTCTTGCTCCTTCTTTTCTGTCCACTACCACGACCACCCTGTCAGTTCTGAGATGCATCTCGTTGAGTTTCGTGATCGCCCTCAAAATCGTTCCACCTGTTGTAGTTACGTCTTCGACGAATGTTATTACCTCTCCCATCTCGACCCTTCCCTCAAAGAGTTTTTCAAGGCCGTGTTCCTTTTTCTCCTTTCTGATTATAATCAGTTCCTTGCCAGTCTCTAGCGAAACCCCGACACCTAGAGGGACTGCCCCCAGTTCGACGCATGCTATTCTCTCCCCTGTTATGAAAGATGCTGCTCTCTTCGATATTTCCTTAAGAAAGTGAGGGTTTAGAAGTGCACTCTTTACATCTACATAGTAATCAGATTCTTTCCCCGATGCAAGTTTAAACTTACCGAACTTTATGTTGCCATTGTCCAAAAGAAATTGCTCTATGTTTAATTCAGTCATTTATACTCCTCAAATTCGAATACCTATTGTGCATGAATACTTTACGATGATTTTTAAGCTACTGATAAAGGCCTGACTTATCGGAAAATATTATTATCAGCGACTCATAAGCCTTTTAGCCGCTGTAGCTTAGTTGGTAGAGCACCCGGCTGTTAACCGGGAGGTCATCGGTTCAAGCCCGATCAGCGGCGTCTTTCTCAGAAAGAAAATACTAGGATAGAGCAGGTTCTTAATGTGTGACTTGGACTGGTCTCCATACTTTTCTATAGCTGTCAGAGTGTAAAGGAACCATTCGCAGATTGCAGGGAATGTGACTGAAAAGTGGGCCATGGATGATATGTATTGCAATAAGTTTTAGTTCGGATTTCATCAGTTGACGATAATTGATACATATGCAATAAGAGAATTGACAAAGCAAAAATAGCAAAATAAACTATGAAATACTAGATGCGAGATAGGTCTTCTATTTCAGATCAAAGCCGTTTTGGATATGTTCGTGGGAACCCAATGGAACAATCTGAGATCACTAACATGATCTATCTGCTGCAGAAAGCACTCAGGTCGAAAAGCAGGGATCAGCTGAAGAAGTTGGTCAGCAAGTTAGTAAACCAGGAGAACCCAGATATCCCGGTGAATGCGACTGAAGGAACTGAATATTCACCACTTATGGAAGACATTAATCAAATCCTGGAATCTGAAACGTTGACTAGGGGGAAATATTATGTCAGGAGATTGATGAAAGCCCTCACCGAAAGCAGAACCAACGGTATCAATGACATTAACCTCTACCGTTGGAAGGAATACGACGACGTTCTCACAGATAGTCTGTGGAAATTCGACAGGAGAGATACCTCTGGATCACACCTTGGCTGGTACTGGGGGAATTTCGTACCTCAGATTCCACACCAAGTCATAATTAGATTCACTCGTAAGGGTGATTGGGTTCTAGACCCATTCGCGGGAAGCGGAACCACATTAATTGAAAGTATAAGATTAGGAAGAAATTCGATAGGCGTAGAGCTTAATGAGAATACGGTGAATAGAGCGAAGCCCACGATAGAGAAAGAACGGAAACCTAGGGATATAAAATGGCTGATGGAAGTGGGAGATAGTACAAAAGTGAATTTTTCAAGTCTTCTCAAAGAGAATGGAATTTCAAAAGTTCAACTTGTGATAATGCACCCTCCGTATTTCGACATAATAAAATTCAGTGATCGCAAAACAGATCTATCTAATGCCCCATCACTGAAAAGTTTCATAAGAGATTTTGGAAAAGTCGTCAACCGTACCTATTCCGTTTTGCAGGACGGCAGGTATCTAGTCCTCGTTGCAGGGGACAAATATCAGAACGGGGAATGGATTCCATTGGGCTTCTACTTGATGGAGGAGGTCCTGAAACATGGATACAAGCTCACGGGCATAATAGTAAAGAATTTCGAAGACACTAGGGCTAAGAGGGACCAGAAGGAGCTCTGGCGATACAGGGCTCTTGCGGGAGGATTTTTTGTATTTAAACACGAATATATTTTTATATTTAAGAAAACGAGTGAGAAGAGTAGTGGGGCCGATCGGGTTTGAACCGACGACCACCTGGTTATGAGCCAGGCGCTCTACCGGGCTAAGCTACGGCCCCCTTCTCTCTCCATGCTCCGAAGGATTAAAAATTTGCGATTTCTTTCTTGTCTTACCTAGTTACTCTGCTTCTTGTAAGCTTCGAGAACGTAGTCCACGAAGTTCTCATCGGGGTAAGCTCCTACGAACTGGACGTCTCCGTTGATCACTATGTGCGGAACTGAAGAGACCCCCACTTCATCTGCCCACGCCGGGAATTCCGTAGCCTCTACCATCTCTCCTGTGATATTCTTATTAGCTAGCGCAAATTTGTGGGCTGTGCCTACTGCCTTTGGACAGTACGGGCAGGTAGGAGTAACGAAGACTCTGATCGTCACAGGCTTGTCTACCTCCTCAAGTTTCTTCTGCACTTCAGGTTCTATCTCAGGATCGTTCCTGGAGATTCTCCTTATATCCTCAACCAGTGAGGAAAATTCATAACCCATTGGGATTCCAATGTATTTTATCCTTGCATGCTCACTTCCGCCGTTGTTTGTAACAACAGTAGTTGGTGCTTTCTCAATACCCCATTTCTTCGCTTTCTCAGAGTCCAGTCCAAGTACTTCCACCTCTATTTTATCGGACGTTTCCTGTAACTCATGGGCAATTTCCACTGTTTGATCGCAATACTGGCAGTCCTCTTCAGAGGTAAACACGTATAATTTTACCTCGTTCTTGAGGTTCTTCTTGAACTCGTCTCTTAGGTATGCCTTATCCTTATCTTTAAGCAGTGCCATCTATTTCCACCTTTTCAGGTTATTATAGTAAAGTTAATAACCTTTCCGTACAAGAGATAGATACAAGTATGAATATAAGATAGAAAATAATAGCGTATTATGGGACTCCTGCTGATATTTGATATGGATGGCACGTTGATAGATTCGGAGCAATCCATAGTTAGATGCTTTCGGGAGTCTGCCGGTAAACTTGGTTACACCATCGGTAATGCGTCCAAGTACATAGGTGTTCTGAAGCTGACTCAAATTCTGAGTAAGAATGGAGTTCCTGACAGGGACCTGCCAGAGATAATGAAGTTGTATGTTGAATGTTACCTGAACACCTTCATGCAAGACACAAGACCGATACAGAATTCGCAGACCATTCTTGAGAAACTTCAGGAAAGGCATGAACTTGGAATTCTTACCCTGAAGAATCTCAATCTGACCCTAGAAATTGCAAAACAATTCTTTCCCCGGGTAAAATTCAAGTACATTATATGCGGGGACAGGCCGATAGAAAACAAGGCAGAAGGACTGAAACTCATAATTAAGGAATCTGGAATGGACCCTGGACGCATATACTACATAGGTGACAGGGCAAGTGACGTAAAGAGCGCAGACGAGGTAGGGATAAGATCTGTCTGGGTAAGTTTTGGTCTGGGTAAGAAAAGCGATTTTGATTTCCAGAGTGATTACAGAACAGCAAACAGCTACGATGAGCTGCTTGAAATGTTCATTTCACAAACTTGAAACCGTGTTTTTCAGCTATTTCCCTGAGTTCTGCAATTGCACTCTCAGTGCCCCCTTCACTCAGACTGACCTCTACGTTCTTCTCTGCTACTGAAAGCAGAACATATCCCACAGTAACATCGTCCTTTGTTATAGTCTCCTTCCTTGCGTATCTGGAAATGAGGTCTTCAACAGTCCATCTGTCTGAAGGATCGACATTTATGAATTCTTCAAGCGCAGGTTTGATATTTTCCTCAAGGACACATATCGTGGACCTATCGGTTACGGAGAAGCTGATCATGAAAAGGAAACATCTCATTTCTACAACTTCCTGAGCTTATGCACTACGTTCAGGTCATACTTGCTCTCCACAATTTCGAATTTGCTGGACTCCAGTAAAGAGTTGAACGTTTCGTCCTGAAGGACCCATTTATCCTTTGGCACTATCAGCATGAGCGTCTGTCCGGGCTTAAGCTCCCTCGAAGCGAGCCTTATTGCTCCCTTGATGTAAATGTACGGTTCCCCACAATTGAGGGTTCGGAGGTCTTCTACCCTATCAGCCTGACCGTATGCTTCCATGTTTTCTAATATCCAAACTTTGACTTATAACTTACGTCTCAATCTTTTTCAATATCTCTCTTGCCATTGCACCAAACTTCTTCCTAGATTCTGGGTCAATGTCCTTCAGCGGGAATGGACTCTCCGTCTCCTTGTGATAGACCATATCTATGAAGCCAGCCATGGGTCCCTGTGGAAATTCAAGTGAATTTGTGAGCTTCTTCAGTTCCGACAGAACAGCCTGCAGTTTTCTTGCTTTTGCTAAATTGGAAGCAGCAAATTCGTTGTATACTCTCACAGGTAGATCGCAGAAATTTGAAGTTCCGTTTATGCCGCCTGCCGCTCCCATCATAAGTGAAGGTAGCAGTAGATCGTCCTGTCCCTGGATTACCTTTATCTCTTTGCCAACCACGTCAATGAGCGTCGAAAAATTTGAGAAATTGCCGCTGCTGTCTTTTATGCCTGCTACCTGACTGAATTGCTCCTTAAGTTTTAAAACCGTCTGAGGCTCTATGTTGTTGTTTGTGTTCTGAGGTATGTTGTATATCAAAACAGGGATGTCTATCTGGGACAGTATTTTCTCATAATATCTGTAGATTGATTCCTGAGACATTCTCAGGTAGTACGGAGTTACAACGGACACCCCATCCACTCCGAGCTCCTTTGCGTAAAGTCCCATTGTCACCGTTTCATCCACTGAATTTCTACCTATTCCGCCTAGAAAATACATGTTTGGTTTCTTCTTATCAATGAAATATTCCAGAACTTTTACATGCTGCTCAACTGATATAATCGGGAAGGCCCCCGATGATCCCATGGGGAATACGCCTTGGACGCCTATATTTCCAAGGAAATCCATCAGGGCGTCTATCCCATCATAGTCAATGCTGTCCCCCTTCCATGGAGTAACAGCAGGTGTTATTATTCCCTTTAACTCTGGCATATGCCATAATTGATTCTTTTACTTTTATCTTTATGTAGCCATCGGGTAAAATTTTCAGGTAAAGTGACGTCGAACTAGAAATTCTCCTTCATGAACTTCAGCCCCTCCTTGTTATCCTTCCTCATGAATCTGGACAGAGTCTCTATTTCTTCATAGTCAAATACTATCCACGTGTTGTTGCTTACCTCATACACGTAGGCATCTGGCTTGAATACAGATTGAGGCTTGTATACAACGGTAGCAGTGATGATATTTGCAGTAGTCCTTCTACCCAGCTCTTCCTTGGCAGCTTTAAGAGTCTTGCCGGTATCAGCTATGTCATCCACGAGCAGAATATACCCCTGGTTCTTGGAAATTGAAAATTCAAAGTCGGAGATGCGAACATGGGTCATCGGAATTCCATCGTCCGTGTAGTAGCTGGCCCTCAATGGATAGACCTTTCTGACTGATAGGAAATCGCTCAGAAGCCTGCCAATCACCATGCCACCCCTTTCAATGTAAACTATGCTTTCAGGCCTCCCAAATTTCCTGATGATATCGGCTGCCAGTTCCCTTGCGTACCTCTTTAGATCCACAAACTTGAGCGCCTCAAAATTCTTCTTTTCACTCTCAAACCTGAATAACTCTAGCCATTCCTTGGCATTAAGGAGTATATCCTGCAGTATCCCCGAGTCTTTCAACTTCCTTGAGATTCTTACAAGCTGAGGAGGCACTAGAGACGATTCTTCCATCAGTTTGTCATTCTGGAAAAGTTCCTCGGGTGTTCCGTCGAATATTGACGCCCCCTCCTTCATTACTATAGCCCTTCTCGTATATTCCGCAACCAACCTCATGTCATGTGTTATGATGATAACAGTGACGCCACTGTTATTGATTTCTGAGAGAAGATCCATTATCTCAGTTGAGCCCTTGTAGTCCTGTCCTGTTGCAGGTTCGTCTACAATGAGCATTCTTGGACCCGTAGAAATGACACTGGCTATGGCCAGTCTTCTCTTCTCACCCCTGCTCAAAGAGTTGATGTCTTCGTTCATCTTTTCCCATAGATTGACCCGCTTGAGGGCCTCTTCGGCTAGAATCTCGAATTTAGATCTATCCAGATTCGCCTTCCTTAGACCAGAATAAATTTCATCGTTGACCGTCCCTTGAAGGACCTGTTGGTCTGGATTCTGGAAAACGTATCCCACATATCTCCTAACTATGTCCTGCCCTACTTTCTTGGAGATGTCCTTCCCCTCGAACGTTATGTTGCCAATCCATCCTGACAGATTACCAGAAATTATTTTTGATATTGTGCTCTTTCCTGAACCGTTAGACCCAACAAGAGATAGAAACTCCCCTTCATGGACCTGTAAATTCAGCTTGTCTAGAGCCTTCGTCCCATCCTCGTAATAATACTCCACGTCCTTTATCTGGAGCTGCACCTTTCCCTTCTCTTTCTCTCTTCTACTGACCTTGAATCCCTTTACTCTTTCCGGAGCCAGCTTCTCCCCAATCTCCCCGGTCGGCCCTATAAGGTCCATCAATTCCGGCACCTCTATGAATCGTTTAATATCGTTCCGTGAGTATATGTTCTCAGGACTGTCTATGGCAACGATCTCGCCTTTGTTCATCACAGCTACTCTGTCGGATAGCCTCGTCAATATCTCTGGGTCCTGTTCAACCAGTATTATGGTGATACCGCTTTCCTTCTTCATTGCAAGTATTGAGTCGATCACATCGCTTTTTCCAACAGGATCGAGATCTGACGTAGGCTCGTCTAGAATCAGTATGTCCGGTTTCAGGGCAAGGAAACTCGCAATAACTAGCCTCTGCTGTTCCCCGACAGACAGTTCATGTGGTTTCAGCTTGGATGCAACTTTGAAAATGCCCTTCATCTTGACTACTTCAAGTGCCTCCTGAATTCTCTTATCTCTTTCCTTCTTTGTTAGATTAAGGTTGGTTAGGTTGTATGATAACTCTTCCATTACCGTCCCATGGGAGAAATCTTTCTGGGGGTCCTGTTTTACAAAACCTACCCTTCCCTCCTCTATTGCCCTAATAGTGAATGCATTACCTTTCCCCGACCTGGCAGGTTTAATTATATCCTTCCCAAGTATCCTGACATTTCCGCTTACGTGATCATTCAATTGATCCAGCGGTATTTTCAGCTGCTGGGGGATGAGTCCAGCAATTACGTAACATAAGGTGGATTTACCAGAGCCGGTAGAGCCAGTAATACCGAACACTTCACCCTCCCTAATTTTCAAGTTTACATTTCTCAGAGTATATTCTTTTTTAATTCCGGTGAATGTGGGAAACCTCCAGTAAAAATTGGTTATTTCAACCGCATTAATCATTTACTTTAGGATAGCTTCTACCTAAATAAAATTGTATGATTAATACGCCTTATGCACACTTTCAGATAAAATATATGACAGATGAATATTTGACGTTATATAATATTGAGCTTCCATAGGTCATTTAGGTAGTAAAATAGACGCCAAAATTCTTGACATTTATTACAAGAAAACGTATTTATAACAACAGTGATACATTGTATGATGGTTCAAGAAAATAGCTTTGATAATTCTAATCCCGCTAAAGAACCATTGACTTCTGTTAACAGTAATTCTGGTGAAGCGAGTGGGATGAAGTACCCTTGGGCAGTTTTTGTCGCCCTGGCGATGGGGATGCTAGTATATGGCGTTGCTGAAAGCTATGGGCCTGTATTTGCAATTGGGGGTATCATACCCGCAAAATATGCTTTCCTCGGATTGAGTCTTCCGTACATAGCAGGTGGTGTCGGCGCATTGGTATCAGGTGGGTTGGCTGACAGAATAGGAAGAAAAGGATCTTTCATGATAACATCAGGTATGATTGTTGTTGGTATTGCAATTTACATTGTAGGTCAATTCTTCCCGAGAACATCCGAAGCATATCTGGTAACACTGATATTTTCATTCATACTTATCGGAATGGCTGCAATTGGACTTGAAACACCTGTGCTTTCCATGATGGCTGAGGCAGTTCCTGCAAAATCAAGAGGGAAATCTCTTGTGATCGTCCAGAATTTTGGAAACATTGGGGTTGCAATAACGTTCATTCCCCTCCTTTTAGGATTCTCAGCGGCTTCCAATGAGATAGCATTAGTCCTTCTCTTCTTTGCACCCTTAATTGCTCTGGGAATTGCGTGGAGACTGATGTCAGAGTCTGCTCCGTGGGCCGCAATAAGGAGAAACCAGGAAATAGATGTTGAGGATGCTTGGCAAGAGCAGGATGGCAAAACGGAAAAGGTGCATGTTTCGGTAGGGTTGCCGATGAGATTCCTCATCCTCATCTTGATAGGCGTTGCCCAGGATGTTGCATTTGTTTATTTCTCCTATGGGGTTGGATACGATTATTTCAACATTGGCATAGCAACCATGATTCCGGTTATAGGAGGTCTAACGATGGCAGTGGTAGGAGTCGTAGCTGGTCTCCTGTTCGTAGACAGGGTGAGCAGGAAATCATTTACTATATTTTCCTATGGCATCCTTGTGGGATTATGGGCACTTCTGTGGATATATGAGGCTGCATCTAGAGCTACCACAGGTCTGCTGCTTCTAGTCGTGATGACTCTGCTCTTCCTGCCAGGAGAAATAACCTGGGCTTCCAGAGGAATGCTCGAACCAGAACTGTTCCCTACACTCAAGAGGGGAACTTACGTTTCAATAGTGAGGTTCACCGTCTGGGTAAGTGCAGGTGTGATAACCGGAGTACTGACTTTGCTTGCCGAAAGGGGTTTTTCATTCAATGGTTCTGCTGCAATCGTGATGACAGTGTTCGTGATATCATTGGCAATGACCGTGCTCTGGCAGAGGAGAGGGTTTGAGACAAAATCACTCAGCCTATCTGGACTGGATAAGAAGCTTCCAGTTGCAACTAAAGCAGCCGAGATGAAGAAATAATCTTTCATTCTTTTTTCCTCTTTATTTTCCAGAATTTTCTGGTTTAACAACGTTGCCAATATTTTTATCTTGACAGCAATCAGAGATTTTACTGAATGAAGCTACCGATATCTAAGGATGTAGTTCAAAACAGAATTGTTCAGACAGTATCGATAGCTGAATTGTTGAGACTAATGGGTAGATCTGGAGTCTGGGTGTTCATTCCCATTTACCTCCTAAAGGTCAGGACTATTCCATATATCGACATAGGAATTCTCTTTGTTCTTTCCGGTATTGCTGCCATCCCTGTCAGCATTTTTGGAGGAAATCTAATTGACAGGGTTGGGAGAAGGAAGATAGCGCTTATGCTACCTCCAATGCTTGCGGTCCTATTCTTAGTGATGTTTATGGGGATCTACTTCGACCTATCAGATTTCTACGTCTATTCTTCTTTTGTTCTGTTTGCTGCTGTGGCCACATTGCAGTCAGTTGCCGACATGGTTATAGTTACTGATTCAACTAAAGACATCGACAGAATAGATGCATTCAGTCTAACTAGGATTGGCGCCAACGTTGGCTTCGCACTTGGACCGGCAATCTCAGGTTTCGTTGTTTCTTATAACTATGCAATCCTTCCCCTGATCCCTCTCATTTCAGAGAGTCTTGGGTTCTATCTCTACTATAGGTACATAAATTACAATGAAGCGCCCCCTCAGACGGAGAAGAGCCTCACCTCATTTCCGAGAGGCGACAACAGGTTCCTCCTAATTTCACTGCTACTGTCGCTTGCCTTGTTTACCACAGGACCGTGGGCGTACATACTTAATCAATTCCTCTCCAGTGTTGATTCAATTCCAAACATCCTGATAGGTTTCCTTTTTGCATTGAACGGACTGGTCGTGGTAACTATGCAGCTTCCAATCAACAGATTGTTCTACAAGATGAATGATATGTCGAGGGTCGCAGTAGGACTGCTAGTATATGCAGCAACATTTGTTGTGATTGGAGTAACTAGGAGTGTTCCGCTTCTCTTCATAGACGTATTCTTCCTAACGATTGGGGAGAACATAACATCGCCCCCGATGAACTCAGTCATAGGCAGAATTGCACCAGAGGGAAGGAGGGGCGAGTACTACGGAGGATTCTCACTGCTTAGCAACTTCGTTAGCCCGTTCACACCGATAGTATACGAGGCAATGCTTGCATACTTCTATAGAAGTCCAATACTCCTTTGGGGGTATATAGGTCTTATATGCGTTGCATTAGCAACTGCAGTCCCACTGACAAAGAAATATTGGGATTATCAGGGGACTACTCTTTCACGAACAGACCACGAACCCGGCGGCAAGACGGGATAAACTGATTCTTTCTCCACCCCCAGGAATTCTGATATTTCATTTACGACTTCCTCCTTCCCATCCCCAGGAACAATTATAGCCTTCATTCCAGATATCGAAGAGACAGGCGCAGCCACAACATAATCCCTGTTTTCGTACTTCTGAAATCCGACAGCCATTTCGAGGTTCAGGTGAGTTATGAAATTCTTCTTCCCTCTGATGACCCATGCCCCTCTTGCAAGGTATTCTCCTGACTCAGGCGTCTTGCTTACCTGGCTCTTTGTAACATAGAACACAGCACCATTTCCCAACCTGGTGTTCCACGCCTTTGACATGCACCAGGCGAACTGGGCAGCCTCCTCAATCCCTTTCTCTGTTGGTTCGTTAGTTATCTTCATGACTACCGATGGCGCTCCGTGTATGTCTGCGTGAAAATACAGGTCCCTTTCCCCTAGGTACTTCTTAACCACAGAATCGTTCGATTCAGCATCTCTCCCGCCTATAACGAAGTTACCGTCACTTGTTATGAACCATCTGTAGTTCGTGAATACCCTCTTCACCTTCTTTAGCTCAATCCTTTTTTCCTCTCTCCTTGGCTCTAGATCCACCCTGGAAAGTTTATCCCTGATCTTCTTGCTCATGGCGAAATAGTCGTCTGCATTTTCACCTGCAGTCTCATTCATTTTCAGTTCTATGTTCATTCCATCATCAACAAAACTAATCGTCTCCCTTTCATAATCCACCTTGTATTTTTTAGAGTCCACATTTCCAGATTTCTTCAAAAGCTGGTCCACCTCTACCAGATGACTCATTATGTATTCACCAGTATTCCTCAATCTTTCCATCTCCTGAGTCATCTTCTCCACATTTCTCTTCATGGCCTCCAGCCTGTTGTCATCCTCCGACTCCCCGCTCCTGTAGACTTTAAGCAGTCCGTCCTCTATGTTCAGTATCTCAGGTTCATCTTTCCTGCAATAGCTTTTCCAGACGTAGAATTCGTCTCCATAGTTGTACAATTTTCCTTCTTCAGCACTCCTGTAAAGGGATGTGATCATCTCTTTGATATTAGCAATGTTGTCCAGCAATGATGGATTATCATTGGACGAAAGTCCTAGAGCACAGACTATTTCAGAAGCATATTTTGATAACCCAAGCCTCACAGCTAGTGTCCTGACAGGATCGCTTGTGGAGGATCTTATTGATCCTGAGAAGTCAAATTCTGGTGACCTCAGGTCTATGAACTGCGGAAACTCATACCTCTCTCCGACATTCATTATCCTGCTCCCCCTCTTTCCAGGTTTTCGGGAGTAGATAATCAGGCCTTCCTGCAGAACGAATATGTTCCCCCCTCCCATCATTTCTACAACAACTGTTTTTGGTCCCTCAATTAACAATACCCTGTCCGTCCCCAGTTGCCTTATACTGGATATTGACGAATTTTCGATGGGAAGTGAATTTTTCTTTCCTACTATCTCGTTTTCCTGTGACAGAAAGAGGAATTTTCCATCAACAAAATGAAGATATGTTGAGTCTATACCAGACTTCCTCAGCTTGAATGAGAAGCCGTTATCCCCCTGGTAGTTCTTTTCTATGAAACCTCCTTCAAATTTCTTGAGGTATTTTGCAAGTGACATTACTTCTGCAAAAGATATCGTTCCTTTCATTCAGAGTCTTATCTCCGCAACATCGTTGTAAGGAGCCAGGGCACGTATCTTTTCCGTCTTCAATCCACTCTCACGCAGTGCGCCGTGAACAGCCTGTATCGCAAGCTGTGGCGTATTGTTCACTTTTGATAAGTGAGCAAGAAGAACAGGTGTGTCTTCATTCACTGTTCTTCTGAGTATCTTTGCCGTCTGCTGGTTTGACAGGTGCCCCCGGGCTCCACTGATTCTCCTTTTGAGCATCTCGGGATATGGACCCTTCTCAAGCATCATTGGATCGTGATTTGCCTCTATCAGAATCGCATTACATTCTCCAACTCTCTTCTCAAGCAGAGGATTTGACTCCCCAAGATCCGTAATCACCGATACTGTCTTGTTTCCGTTGTGAATGAAATAGGCTACAGGGTGTCTAGCATCATGCGCAATTCTTACCGCCTCGATTGTCAGGTTCCCTATCTCAACGTTCTCTCCCTCTTTTACGAAATTGTCCAGTTCCACACCCATTTCCTGATACCCGCCATATCCTCCTCTCCTTTCGACATATATGTCAGAAGTTTCGTACGTTCCGTAAACAGGAACCTGGAACGTTCTCCTGAAACTGTGCACTCCCGATGCATGGTCTGAATGTCCGTGAGTTATGAACAGTGCAGCAATCTTCTTTTGATCTATTCCTTTGCTCTGCAGAGAAGCGTTAGTCTTCCTGACTGAAATACCCATATCGATCAGGATGCATTCAGTGTCACTGCAGACCAAGGTGGAATTTCCAGAGCTGCCGCTTGCCAAGGAAGTTATCATCATGATATTTTACTAAAATCGGAATACAATCTCATTTAAATTGATTAGCCTGTCATCGCTTCACTCTTGCGATATTCGGCCTATGGAGTCGTTTTCCTATTCACCGTTATTCTTGAACGCTTCTATTAAAAAGTTGGATATCTTTTCAAAGAGATTGGTCCTTTTTCTCATCTTACCGTTTTCTCTAAATCGTTGCGCATTCATCTCATCAGATAGTGAAACCGTCTTCGAACCTGTCATTGATTGTATAATGGAAGTTAATATTTATATATTGTCGTAATTATATTTAATTAGCTCATTGAAAAATGGCCATAATTTGCAATATCACAAATTTCCAGTTATTTTGGGAAAGTATTTTCAATCCATATACGATGAGGAATGTTATGAGTAGCCCGCCTTCAAAGACAGATAATAAACTTAGCAGGGAAGAAAGGAGGAATCGTGCTGCAACTTTAGCAATTGTCATGACGGGCCTCACAATGAGTGCAATTGATACTACAGCTGTTGTGCTTGGCCTTCCAACTATGAAGACGGACCTGCATTCAGATTTCATAACCATGATATGGGTTATCATGGCGTATCTCCTGATAATGACAGTTGCTACAACCCAAGTCGGGAGGCTGGGTGATATGTACGGAAGGGTGAGAATGTACAACCTTGGATTTGCGCTCTTCACCGTATTTTCTCTTCTTAGCGGTTTTTCACAGACCGACATAGAACTCATAATGTTCAGAATTCTTCAGGGCCTAGGGGGAGCCTTCATATTTGCAAACAGCGGTGCGATACTCGCCGATACTTTCCCTCCTAACGAAAGAGGGAAGGCATTTGGCTACACAGGCATAGGGTTCTCCTTGGGTGCGATCTTCGGTATACTTGTAGGAGGGGCATTCGTCACGTTCCTATCATGGCGATACATATTCTTCATCAATGTCCCTATAGGAACAGCTGCAACCATTCTAGGCTACTACCTGTTGAAGGATAAATCGCCAAGACTTAGGGAGAGACTCGATTATCCTGGGATTGCACTTTTGGGACTGGGTCTATTTGCAATCCTTTACGGAATTACTAACATCACAGGGTCTGGATGGAAGAACCTGTTCGGTCTGGAAATTCTTACTGGTCTTCTGTTGATCGTTGGATTCCTGTTCCTGGAGAGCAGAACTAAATCTCCTCTACTGGATCTGACTCTACTAAAGAATAGGGTTCTATCGGCTTCGATATTCGCAGCATTTTTCCAATCCCTGGCAACATATGCAGTCCTGTTTCTGGTCATTATGTATCTGCAGGGACCGAGGGAGCTAACCCCGTGGAGTTCTTCATTACTGCTCATTCCTGGATACATTCTTGGAGGTGCAGTGGCACCCCTATCTGGAAGACTGTCAGATAAGATAGGGGCAAGGGTTGTTGCGACTATTGGTCTATCCGTGCAAATTATTGGAATCGCTGTGTATCTAACATATTCCCTTTCAACTTCGCTTTATGTGGTGATCCTTGGTGCTGTTATATATGGTTCCGGAAACAGCGCTTTCTTTGCACCAAATAACAGCGCCGTTATGGCAAGTGCTCCACCAAGGGCTTATGGCGTTACAAATGGGCTTTTGAGAACACTTTCCAACATGGGAATGGTGAGTAGCTTCGCTATTGCGTTACTACTCGCTTCTGTATCTATTCCCAGGGTTTTTGCATTCCAGATATTCCTTGGTGTTGGAAAAATCAGTGGTCAACTGGCTACGGCATACATAACAGGAATGCACTCGGCGCTAGAGGCAACGATATTTCTGCTACTCTTAGCGATTATCCTATCTCTTTTGAGGGGAAAAGAAGCCAGGACAATGAAGCGCCCGTCAAATGAAGTGACAACATCGAAAACAGATTAATTGGCGATGGAACACATTCTACTAAATTTCTGATTCAACACATTTTTGCCTCTTATCCCCGCTTATATTGCATTGCCATAGGATCACTGCTTTTCTGGAGATGTACCACTTCTCTTACGTGTTGAAATGATACCAACGATAAAGGTGATGACAAACAGGGCAAACAGCAGATCGTAGAGACCGGGTATATATGATAGTGACCCAGGATACTTGGATATGCCGAACAGGTACGTTGCAAACTGTGATGCCGTTTTGAACCCTACTTGGGAATATAGTGCTATATCACCAATCAGGAAAAGGGCAATGAGTATCGCGCCAGCGCTCCCCGCCAAACCCAATCTTCTGTTCTTTGATACGAGAAGTATGATACCCCCAATCAGGGATACTATAGCTATGACAAGCATTCCATACCAGTGAACGAAGTATGGCGGCTGGATACCAAAGTCTGTTTGCAGGTTCTTATCTGTATACAGTATAGTCAGGGCGACTATGAAGGCTAAAATGAACAAGATTCCTTCTGCCCTTAAACTGTATGAGCTTTTTTGCGGTTCTGACACATGTTCTCATTAGAATGTTGATATTTATAGTTTCTTAATGTTTTTAACCTAACCTAATAAGAGTTTAATTTTCAAGAAATATCATGATAGATTTACACTAACTTTAAGCTGTGACCCTATCTTGAGAGAACTATGTTCGACTCTGATTATCAAATAAATTTTCCTTTCAAACTCTTGGAGTTCTACGTTCTGTAATTCTTCTGCTCGTTCTTAGCCCTTCTAATAGTCCAGAAATTTCCTTTTTTATAAGAGTGACCCTCATTTCCCCCCCTTTTAATAGATATACAATTGAGTTTGGTAAAATAAAGGATGACGACTTTAGTATGGCACGAAGCGAAAACAAAGACTCATTTGCGTGAACAATCTTCATGAATGTTATCCAGTCCTTTATCTCCATTTTAAGCCGTTCGGCATCAGGGATCTCGTGCTCAGCCCAATAGCCAAACTTGGATGGCGGTTCTACATCGTGAAATATGAATGACCCTGTATGGGCAACTACTCTCCAATTATTCTCTTTCAGGGAAAGAGCAAGGTATGCACTGTTATAGACCGGTAGGTCTTCATTAAAACCACCAACCTCTAGCAGCGCCTTCTTCTTTGCTGCAAAAGCGTTTGGAAGGGCATCTATATCTATCAATCTATTCTCAAGATGGTGATTTCTCGGCTTGTTCCTCCCTATCAATTCATGCCCCCACCTGTCCTTCCTGAATGGAGTTGCATAAACCCAAACTATACTCCTGTCCTTGCTGTATAATACAGATGGAAAAACTGCCCCTATAGTATCTTCTTCTTTTAAGATCTTAATTGGCCAATAGAAGGTTGAATCGTCAACCTGATTGTCATCATCAATGAAGAATATGATCTCAGAACTGGCCTCAGAAATTCCTATGTTCTTTGCTTTACTCATGAAGATTCTTTGTTCAACATTGATCGTTTTAATGTCCAGAGTTCTCGACCAGGATGACACATTTTCCTTTACATTGGAATCGTCTACGACTATTACTTCTGCCAGGTTATCAGGCATTGATTTCTCCAGAGAAATAATCAAATTTCTCAGTTTTTCGTACCTGTTGTGAGTTGGAATGACTATGCTAAACTTAGGTAGAACCCCGCTGTCCATCATTATCCACTCCAATATCCTCTTTTAAGCTTTTGTTACATTGACCAACTATGGAGATCCTTGTTTCTTTGGTTATTGTCTGGCGAATATATATGCAGTTTCATTCAATATGTAGAGAATGAAAGTTTCAAAAATTTACCCGTACTCAATGAGTATTGTTACTAATGGCACGTTTTCATAACAAAGAGAGGGTGCGCACCCAATATCAACTGAGTTATACACAGAGACCGAATAATCCTATGAATTAAATTAACCATGATTTTTTGATCCAAAATCGCCGCTAATATTTCTCATGTCTAGCATTTTACCCTTGAATTCATATTTCTTTCCGCAACTATCACAGACTATAATTTTACCCTCATCTCTTAGTTTATTTCCGCAAACCGAACACATTATAATTTCTAGTGGATTAGTAACAGCTTTACCTCCCCGTTCTACTTCGTTAGTTAATAACATGAAAACGTCAGGATACAACCTCGCGTTCTTGATTACTTTTGATAAGTGAAGTTCAAATGTAGTCAGCTTTTCGATATTTATGTAATCTGAGATAGATTCTATCATGCTGTTGTGAAACAAACCTGTGCCAATAACCTTCTCGACTCGGCACGTTTTAGGGATATAATATAACAAATTTTTATAATTCAAGAAGTACACATCTCTTTTGGAACTTGTATCGCTGATTCCCTGTGGACCAGGTTTGAAGAAGTTGAGACCTACTTTTCCATTCATTATTAGACTTTTCATCATATGGAGGGCAAATATGGGCGAGCTTAGATTGTTAACATTGAACAAGAACGACCCTTGGTTCCTTAGTTTGCTAACTATGAAACTTAAAAAATTTAGGCCTGGATAGTGATGCATAACTCTTATTGACATTATGAAGTCTACAGATCCCTCCATTAACGGAGGGCCCCGAATGTCCGCAAGTACAAACAGTATCCTATCACTATCGAGATTCTTGACCGCTCTTTCTAGATTGCGCTCTGAATAGTCAATGAGTATGACAAACTTGAAATGACGGAGCAGCAAATCTGTTAATCTTCCGTAACCACCTCCCAAGTCAACTGCAATCTGTCCGTCCTTAAGATTAATGGATATTAATTTCCGCTCCAGCAGATCTTCATGTTTCTCTCTTATTGTGAATTGATAAGATTCATAATCTGGTATCGGTTCGTCATCCACATCAACATTAACTAGACTTGAGTTAAAAAGAATTACATTACCTAACGTTTATTAGGACCTTTTATTTTGAATTAACGTGGACTTGGATCCCGAAGAATATTATGCTGATCTCGATAGAATCTTCTCAGAGGCAGCCTCTATTTATGATGAAAAGATTCTAGCCAATTTCATAAACGTAAGCATTAGGGAGAAGGAGATAGAATCTGTCTTAAAGCGATACAAAAAGGGATGGAAGGTGTTGGAGATAGGCTGTGGTACTGGAGAAGAAGCTAGGAAGATAATTAAGTCTACTGGGTGTGATCTTACCTGTATTGACGTTTCTAAGGGAATGATTGATTTTGCATCGTCGAAAATGAATAATTCGGGCCTAACTGACAAATTTGTAGGCATAAATCTCCCTGCATCTTCGCTAGGTTCAATAAAGAAGAGATTCGAAATTGTTTACTCCTTCAACGGTGCCCTTAACAACGAACCATTGCTACCTAGATTCTTCCAAGCTTTAGTAGATACTATAGAAACTGGAGGATATTTCATAGTAAGCATTAGGAACAGACTCTCTCTTGGAGAGATATTAGTTGATTTTATTCGTTTTAGATTTGGAATTCTGTTTCGAAGGATTAAAGGCAATATGATGGTGGAAGTAGTAGGAAGGGGGGTAAGGTCTCACTACTTCTTCACCGCGGAATTTTTGAAATTTGTACCTTCCTGTTTTAAACTTGAGCAGATACGTGGACTAGGCATATTCGCAATTCCCTCGTTTCATGAAAAGATTAAAGCAGTAGGTGCAAGATCTCTTTTAAGGAATCTTGAAGCCGCATTTGCCGATAAACCACCATTCAATCGATTAGGAGATGAGACCCTATTTGTATTCCAGAAATTATAAAGATTTCGCTGCAGAATTGATAATTGGAGGACCCTTTCAAAGGGTGGTGACAGTCAACTTTGTGAAAAAGGAGCAAAAGACCATAATATTGCCAACTGGCAACTGGATAAAGGAGCTAGAAATATATCCCTATGCAACCATGGATGGAGCTAAAGTCAAGGCGTCATTTGAAGCAGTAGACAATTACAAAGAACTCTTCATAAATAAGTACGGAATTGAACATTTCAATAGGTTTTTCAAAGATGTAAATAGTGTTGCTGTATTGGAACCTCGCGGCGGCGAGCCTGGTTATGATAGTAAAATGCTTGGTTTGATATTCGATCTGGTCGTTGATCAATACTATGATGAAATTAACTCAAACTGGATCCAGAGATATATGAGAGAAAGAACTGCAGAAATTTTGGAAAGATATGCGAAGGATGGGGACAATATCCTAGACCTTGGTTGTGGTCCAAATTCTGAAGTGCTGGGAATCAGGAAAAGAGTCAAAACAACTGAAGTCGACGTCTCAAAAGCAGCACTGAAAATGTCAAAAGAAATGCATGGTGGCAATAAGAATGGAATCGAATGGGTTTTAATGGAGGGGGACGGAAAAGTTTCAGGTAATTTTGACATTATCTTCTCAAGTTATGGATATCTGAATTTAGAGAACCCCAACAATGTGGCTGATCTTTTGGATAAAAATCTCAAGAAAGGAGGGTACTTCATTGGATCTTTTATGAACAGGTACGGACTTCTAGACCTGTTACTCAGCCTACTTCAGAACAGAAGAAGTTACATTAGGGAAAGAATTGGTGGTAGGTTAACCGTAAATTACAGCAGGTATAACAGTCTCTCATTTCCAAGGACGCCAACATTTTTTGAACGTTTAGGTGGCGTGAAGAAAATGTATCTAAGAGGAGTATGCATTATTATACCTCCTTATAACTATAAGCGTTTAGTAAATTTCGGAAATAATATCGGGTTCTTATCCTTTCTAGATAGGATTATTGGAAGAATTCCTTTATTATGGTCCGGTTCCGATTATATAGTTTTTGTATACCAGAAAACGGGACCTGTGAGATTCAGGTAAGAGAAATTGACCTTGATAAAGATTATTAACCCTCATTATGTCGTATTCCAGTATGATTACTCCCGGAAGAGTTAGTGAAGAAGCTTGCATGCTGGCATCATTTGAAACTGAAACAAAAGATTCTATTCGTTCTAACCATAGATTCAATATGGTCTTGCATATTTTACCTTCAGACAGTTTATACATCCATCACTCGAATTAAAAATGCTGAAAGAAGGTTCAACATCAGGAGCTCGCAGGAATATATTCTACACAGCCATAGTTGTAGCGATCATCCTCTTTGGTTTATCCTATTCACTTTCACTGAATGAGCCTCCTCAGGAAATGAACCAGTATTCTTTCAACGGGGGTTCTCTGAGCATCACTCCATCTGTCCTGTATTCCCACGACTTTCTGTCATATAGCCCTTCCATACTCGTTTCTGTGACTCTGAATAATAGCACTGCGGTCGTTCAAACCTATGCTTTTCAGGATTACCCTTCTCACAGCACATTATTCAATGAGACTTTCCATAACGTATCCTTCTTCTCCTTCTACGTCACTCTGAATCCTGGTGGAAATCTTCAGACAGAGAAATTTAACATTTCTATAAACGGGCAGATTGCCAGTGCGGCGATAAGGATTGAGAAGAGTCCGTATCCGTTGATAGGAGAACTCAGTCTCCTTTTCTCCTTCGTATTCCTTATGCTGGGATTATACTTTGCTCCTTTCAGGTCGAAATTATGGATACTGCCGATTTCCATCGCTTATCTCATATTTGGCGCACTCCTTGGTCAACGATACGATATGTTCTTCATGATATCTGGAGGCTTGCATTTACTCTCGGGCGTCAATCCGTTTGTAAAATCTGCAAATCTTCCAGGGACATTAAAGTGGACATATCCACCTTACTACCTTATCTGGTCTGTGGCATCGGATTTCTTGGTAGGGGCATTGACTCATACGCCTATCCCGAATCCATCATCACTCATCTTCCCAGAAGTTAGATTAGGGAATTACTTTGATGCTTGGATGGGTTTTGTTCCAAACTCGCTTCCAGTCTACTACCTGCTTACCAAGCTTCCAATGATTATTTCCGTTCTTGGGGTATATTATCTCCTGCTTAGGAAATTTAAATTGCAGTATAATCTGACAAAACTCTGGCTTCTCAATCCCTTTGTAATCCTTATCGGTGTCGTATGGGGGCAACTTGACGTAATTGCGGCATTCTTCCTGGTTTTGTCTGTATACTACCTGATGAAGGGGAGGAGTGATTTGGCTATCCTTGCATCTACCTTGGGCTTCTGGGTGAAGATATTCCCGGTATTTATCATTCCTTTCATATTGATCGAAAGCAAACATAAATTGAGAGACCTGGGCATAGCCATAATTTCTTCAATCCCTGCCCTGTTGATTTATCTCTTCTCGGGTAACTTTGTGCAGGAAATGGAAGTTATGATATACAGCAGGTCTGTTCCTACTTTCAATGGATTTTTCAATGCACAGGGGTTGTCCTGGCAAGTCATTGTCTCTAGACTGGGCGTTACTCATTTCCCTCCCCTTTTTCTCTATCTTTTCGTCCCTTTTCTAATCGTACTTTGTGTAGTATACTATTACAAGAGAGGCAATGTAGTCAATTACTTGATCCTGGAATTCCTGTTCTTCTTTCTTACATACAACTATGTTGACCCCCAATATCTTATAGTCCTAATCCCGCTGTTTCTGATCAACAAAGATCTGTGGAATTATATGGTATTCTCAGTATATCCTTTCATTTTCACGATATTGACATATTCCTTTGCCTATTTCGTCGTTCCCAGCCTTTCATTCAATTATTTCTCTTCCCTTCTGGGTCAGCAGGAGGCAATTAGAACGTGGATAACATCTTCAAATATTTTCATCTTTCCACTGGCTGCCGCCTTTGCGATTAGCGTAATAGTCACGATGATACTCATTATCAGGAACAGACCGTTTGGTTTCCTAAAAGATACCATCTTTTCCAGGTGAATTTCCGCCGTGTAATTGAATTGCGATTTCGTAATGTCATTGGAAATTTTTGGAACATTAAGGAAGACGTTATCAACTGTGTTATTCTGTATATGCCTCACTTTTCAGGTATCTATCATTTAGTACCTTATACTTCTCGGTATCAAAATAACATGAGTGAAGGGAGAATACCGTGTTGAACATCCCCTCCCCCTTACGCGGATTGAGTTTGCTTACTACAATGGCTCTGACGTTTATCCATGCTGCAACAAACACGAAGGAAAGGAATTCAATTGGACTGAATGGTGGATTCTTCACTGACCTGACATCTGCTGTCTTTTGCTCCTGTTCATTCAATCTTTTCAAGATGAGACTAGACCTTCTTATGAGAGTGTTGAAATACGACCCACCAGAGATCGGTATGACCTTTGTAGAATCCCTTACTGCGAGACCGTCCTTTAGATTGGTGAAGTAAGGTACAGCATAAGCATCGTCCATGCAGAGGGATAAACAAAGATCGTTGAAACGGTAAATCCTTCTGAACAGCAGGATCTCGAGTATGGATGTCCACAACCTGTTCGTCTTTGCTATGAGGAAAATGTCTATGTCATCATCCTCCCTAGGATCGTAGGAGACGGAACCACTTATACCAATGAAGAGTGAGTTCCTTGTATTGATCTTGGAAAAAAACTCCCTTGCCTCCCTTATCTTTCTGTCCCGTGCCGTTTCCATTCAGATCGCAGTCTCCTTGAACAGGCTACGATACTGACTGAGTTCTGTGATGTATCTAGGTATCAGAAGATTTTCCCTGCCTATCTTTGATTCCCCCCAGTGCCTGGAATCGAAATAATATGGCATCTCAACAAACTGCTTGTCGGCATTGTTTGCAATTATTGGTATCAATATTTTATAACCCCTGCGATTGCCTAAGCTGGTGAAGAGCCTTTCATATGGAATAACGATCTTCTTCCCAATAGCGAAGAATCCTGATATAGGGTCCCTGAAATTTCTTGTTTGTGGGACAATCAAGTGGCAAAGGGATATCGCGAGTGATGTGGCCGAAGTTCTATAAGGGTCCCTCTTGTTGATTGAGCTCCCGTCGACAAATCTACTCATGACGACAGAATCAATTCCGTCTTTGATTCTGCTTATCATCTTTGGGATAAGCTCTGGAGGGTGCTGAAGGTCAGCATCCATAACCACCTTTATCCCCCCTTTGGATTCCTTCAGTCCTTTCAAATTGGAACTTAATAGGCCATTTCTTCGTGGATTTACTATCGCCTTAAGAGAACTGTCTCTGCCAGAAATTTCCTCAAGAAGTTCTGCAGTTCCATCACTGCTGTTGTCGTCAACAACTAGAATCTCATAAGGACTATTTCCCATCACGCTGCGAACTCTCTCGACGAACTGTAATATATTCCCCCTTTCGTTCAGGGTCGCAGTCACTATACTTACAGAAATACCGGAGTCCACGTATAATAACTTAAAGTCAACTTAATAACCTTTTCCTTGCTAAAAGCTGACTGTTAATGAATGTCTGCAACCCGATCAAAAAAATATTTTATACGAATGCATCTATATTCTACTATGATTAGCGTTTCTAGGATCTATGGCCATTCATTTCCAGACAAAGGATACCGGATCCTAGTCGACAGGCTGTGGCCAAGGGGGGTATCAAAGGATAAGATCCGGCTGGATGCGTGGATGAAGGATATTGCCCCTTCAAACGGACTCAGAAAGTGGTTTTCTCACGATCCGGAAAAGTGGGATGAATTCAGGAATAGGTACTTCAAAGAGCTTGACAATAACCCAAATGTGGAAAAGCTGATGGACATATGCAGGAAGAACGACGTGATATTCCTATTTTCATCCAAGGAGGCCAGTCTGAACAACGCCTACGCCTTGAAACAGTATATCGAGGAGAGATTGAAGGGACGGTGAGCCTGCAAGATACGTTTTGGTGGGTTTCGTGAACGTCCGTCTCGGTAATGGAGAGATGCTTGTTGTGAAGCCTGCGGAAGAGGGGTATCTACAATCTTACATTGAGCTTGTCAGGCAGCTATCGAAGGACGGCGAATCATACATTCTGGTGAACTACTCCGGCAAGGTACCTTCGCTTGAGGATACGCGCCAGAGAGCCAGTGCGTGGAACAGGAGTGATGTGACCATGCACTTCGCAACTAAGGCGGAAGATGTTGTAGGTTACTGTGGCCAACGTATAGGCCCATCCTACGGCGCGGAACTGCAACCGCATTTATCCGAGATGTGGTATGCCGTCTCAAAGGACTATCGCGGAACCGGACTGGTATATGCTCTGATGGACGAATCAATAAGGAGCAGGAACGTGAAGTATATCCAGGCGTATGTTGATGCAAGGAACGTAAGGTCCATGAAGCTTCTTGAGAGAATTGGCTTCAGGATGCTTGCGAGGTTAGAGGAGAACATACTGGACAAGAAGAGTGGCATGTTGGCAGACTATTGCTTCTTCAGGGGCGCCGTAGATGAGATTCTTCCCCACATATCTAGAAGAATCAGTGAGAAGGGCATCTCCGTCCTTCGTTGAGGTCGTTTTCAACTGGTGCCTGAAAGTTGTGGAGGGATGCGGGGGGAGGGATTTGAACCCTCGAACTCCTACGAGACTAGACCCTGAATCTAGTGCCTTTGACCAAGCTCGACAACCCCCGCTGCGTTTCGTTATTATCAATATAATATTAACCTATTTGCAGGATTAACTATGTTGTCAACAATACTGACTCTATCCGGCAAATATCTGTTAGTTCCTTTTGAACCTTAAAGGATATGAATAACCTCATCCTAACTCAAATATGAAGTACAAGAGCTTTGGGAAGACCGGAATCAAGGTTTCTGAGCTGATTTTTGGAACGTGGTATCTCCCAAATCATACAGTAAACGGCAAAAGGCAGGTGGACAAACAGGCATCCATGAAGCTGATTAGGAGAGCATACGACTTAGGAATAAACTTCTTTGACACTGCAGACGTCTACAGAGGTGTTTACGAAAGGGAGGCGAATCCACCAAACTACGAAACAGTTGGAACTTCAGAAAAGATCCTCGGTGAGGCATTGAAGGGATACGACAGGGAGAGCTATGTTATCTCTACCAAAGTTGTCGGCAGGACGGGACCTCTTTTAAATGATTCTGGAGCAAACAGGAAACACATAAAGAAATCAATACAGATGAGTTTGGAAAGACTTCAGATGAAGTATGTAGACTTCTACATTATCCACGGACCAGACGAAGATAGTAGTATAGACCAGACCGCCAGGACAATGAATATGCTGGAAGAGGAGGGATTGATACTGCACTATGGGATATCAAACCATTCTGCGCTGGACATAGTCAGATTCCTCAACCTGAAATATTTCTCTGCACTAGAACCCCCAAGCTTCATTCAGGACAAATACAACCTGTTGGAGAGGGAACTGGAGGAGAATAACATAAAGATTGCGGAGGACAATTCCCTTGCATCCATGATTTATAGCCCTCTTGCACAAGGTGTTCTTGCCGGGAGATATCTAAAGAAAGACATGAAAGATTCAAGGCTTGAATATGAGAATTGGTTTTCACGGAAGAAAACAGATAGAGACGACTACAAAGGTTATTGGCTTCATGAGAGCAACAAGGAGACTTTAGAAAGATTAGCGGAGGTCTCTGCATCCAGGGGGATAACTATGTCTCAATTGGCCCTTTCATGGCTCATAAACAGGGGGAAATACATATTCCCGATAATAGGGGCAACGAGAGTAGAACAGCTAGAAGAAAACGTTGACAGTATGGGAGTATCCCTATCTACAGAGGAAGTAAGTAAACTGGCCCAAATGTTCTCAAAAAGATAATCCGCTATTTCCGGCATCCAGCATCTCTAGAATGGAAGGACTGCGGTACTCTCTATCGTTACCTTTGGATTAAAAGATGCCATAATATTCCGCGGGACAGATTGACAGTAACACGGAGGATATGCTTAATTCTTTGAGCCTTAGCTATTGTGCCTATTTTGTACTGCAAACCAAATAATTCAGCTGAATGCTTATTGCTAATTTTTTCTCAGAGAATATGAAGAAAAGACAACCTTAGGCATACGTGGGAGAATATTAGCATTAAATTTTTAAAAATCTAATGACAAAATGTACAAACCGCATTTCATAATAAAAAAAAGATGCTCATATATCAGCAAGGGTTAGATTGATGAATTTTACAGGTTTTCAACCGTTAGTAACCGCGGACTTAACGTCTCGCCCGAGGGCTTGACGCTTACATCCCGGTCCTATCAAACTCGTCTTTTACGAGTGGTTTGATGACGATGCCTCTTTTCAGGGACGGTTTCGAACTTAGATGCTTTCAGCTCTTATCCGCATATGACGTGGCTGCCCGGCGAATGCCTTGTCAGACAACCGGTAAACTAGAGGCCACGAAGCCCCGTTCCTCTCGTACTAAAGGCTCCTTCCCTTCAGGCATCATTGCACTCCCACGGAGAAGCAACCCTACTGTCTCGCAACGTAGTGAACCCATCTCAGGATCCCTTTTAATGGGCGAACAGCCCCACCCTTGGCAGCTGCTGCACCGCCAGGATAGGAACAGACGACATCGAAGTAGCAAACCGCCGGGTCGATATGAACTCTTGCCGGCGACGACTCAGTTATCCCTGGGGTAACTTCTCTCTTATCACCCGCCCCCACTAAGGAGGACTGGGTGGTTCGCTAGGCCTTACTTTCGTATCTGGTTCCTTTATTGTGAGTGAACCAGTCAAGCTGGCTTTTGCCCTTACGCTCTACGGAGGATTACTGACCCTCCTGAGCCAACCTTTGGGGGCCCTTGTTATCTTTTCGAGGGCGTGGCGCCCCACCCAAACTGCCCACCTATCGGTGTCCCTTTACCAGGTTAGTGACATAACCCCAGAAGGGCGGTGTTTCATCGTTGCCTCCAGATACCCTGACGAGCATCCTTCGACGGCTCCCGCCTACTCTACACACCTAGGACCATATCACAGCGACAGGCTGCAGTAAAGCTCCACGGGGACTTCGCTTTCACGTGGGAGAGACTGGATTGTGCACCAGTACATCGATTTCACTGGACTCATCGCGGGGACAGTGGGACCCTCGTTGGACCTTCATGCAAGCCGCCAATTAAGCGGCTAGGTATTACGCTACCTTAAGAGGGTCATAGTTACCCCCGCCGTTTAGCGGCCCTTCTCCCCGTTGAACCGGGTTTTCAGGTACCGCCACTGGGCAGGCTTCAACCGCAATACACACCCTTTCGGGCTCGCTGCGATCTGTGTTTTTGTTAAACAGTCGGAGTCCCCTAGCCACTGCGACCTAGTCTTTCAAGGACTAGGCACTCCTTCTACCGAAGATACGAAGCTAGTTTGCCGAGTTCCCTCGCGAAGATTTGTCCAATACGCCTTGGGCTTCTCACCCAGGGGCACCAGTGTCGGTTCTTGGTACGGACTCAACTTTGACTCTCAGCAAATTTTCACGGATTCAAGGAATTGGCTGAACCACCACTAGGGCAGCTTGTGTCCTTTTATCGACTTCTCACCATTACGGTACTCCATCGATGTATGGACAAAAATAATCTGACGGGATTACTCGACCTATCCCTAAATGTCATTGCTGAGACGGAACAGTTGAGGCAACGGAATATTAACCGTTTTCCCATTCGGTAATCTCGAGTTAGGGATTACCTTAGGACCGGCTAACCCTCGGCTGACGATCGTTGCCGAGGAACCCTTAGCCCTTTCGGCGGAGTCGATTCTCACGACTCTATGCTGCTACTTTCGCCAGGATCCACGATACTGTCGGGTCCATACCTCCTTTCGAAGATACTTCTGCCCCGGCAGCACGCCCCTCTACCGAATCACCTTTCGGTGTCCGAAGGTATCGGTGTATGGTTTAGTCCCGTCCATCTTCAGAGCCTGCAACCTCGACGGGTGAGCTATTACGCACTCTTTGAAGGATGGCTGCTTCTAAGCCAACCTCCCAGCTGTCTTGGGTCGCGAACATCCTTTAGTTTACACTTAACCATAACTTAGGGACCTTAACCTTCGTCTGAATTCTTCTCCTCTCGGGGATCAAGCTTATCCCGATCCCCTAGCACCAAGCTTCTACGGCTCTGGCGGATTCGGAGTTTGTTAAGAGGGCCAACCCTTTCGGGTTAGCTTGCCCTATACATTTCTCTACGCCACCAGACGCCTCTGCTCAGGTCTACCTGCGGGTAGTCTCGAGAGGAACCCGCTATTACCGGCCTAGATTAGCCTTTAACCCCTAATCTCAGGTCAACAGAACGATTTGCACATCAGAACCTGCTCGGTCCTCCACCCAGCTTTCGCTAGGCTTCAACCTGCCCAAGATTAGATCGACCGGCTTCGGGTCTCCCACCAGCGACTTCACGCGAGCTCACGTCGCCCCTCCCTTGCGGTGCGGGCTTATTGCTTTCGCTCCGGCTCCTTCCATATAGGAATTAACCTCGCCGCTGATTAGAACTCCCTGGCCCGTTCTTCAACACGGACGGCAACACGCTGATCAGTTAAAAACTTCATTTCTTTCACGCATTGCCAGTTAATAGCCACTTGGTTTCAGGTCCTTTTCATCACCCTTTCGGGCTACTTTTCAGCTTTCCCTCGCGGTACTAGTTTGCTATCGGACTCGGGACATATTTAGGGTTGGATCTTAGTGAGACCCATATTCCCGCGCGATAACCGACGCACGGTACTCTGGAAATTCAAGCTTGTAACTCGGATAAATTCGTCCACGGGACTATCACCCTCTTAGGTGTCTCTTTCCAGAAACTTGAACTTATTATCCAGGGTATTAGCCTGATTCCAAACTCCACATCTTTCCTCTCTTTCGAGAGGCGATTCGGTTTGCCCTTCGCCGCTTTCGGTCGCCCTTACTAACGGCATCTCAATTGATTTCTTTTCCACCCGGTACTAGGATGTTTCGATTCCCGGGGTTCCTCTTCTCTTTCGAGAATGTCCCTTGCGGGACAGGAATTCCCATTCGACAATCTTCGGATCTAAGGCTCCTTGCGCCTCCCCGAAGCATATCGCAGCTTGGCACGGTCTTCATCGGTGCCCGAGCCGAGCCATCCATCAAGTGGCCTGCGTACTGTAACAATCCATCTCTTTCTAACCCTTTGCTGACCTTCATTAATCCAAAATGGATTTCAGTCCTTCCCCTGTGACTATATTTCACAGGGTGCATAATGAGCAAAAGAACCATAACAACACTCCGTATATATAGATTTCTTATTGTCTATTCTTCGCCATTTTCCTAATTCTCCAGAACTGATTAAGTTTTCTAGGTTTACCATATTAGGGGAAATGACTGTTGTACCTGAAACTCTCGTTAGCGTCCAAGCACAATTTCGGGGCACAGAAGAATGGGGTTCAGGCTTCCTTGCCCTCTAGTATCTTTCCAAGGCCCTGTTTAACGATTATACTGGCATACTTTAGCGGAAGTGTCACTATATCTTCCTTTCTCAGATTTACCGGCTTTCCCATTATTGAAATGCCCTTGATTTCCTGCAGGATGTATACTACCACATTCTTTTCTTCATCCTCTTCCTGTGCGTCCTCTTCCTCTGTTTCCTCTTTTACTTCTTCCGCTTCCTTCTTAGGGATTATGACTTCACCCTGCTCCAGCTGCGACGCAAATTCGTTGACTGATTTCACTATGTTCTCGAAGAAAATCTGTTCTTCAGGGGTCATCCTTCCTTCCAGTTCTTCCTTCTCGTTGTTTGCCTTTGCCTTCAGTATCTTTGATATTCTGAGTTCTATAATCTTCTTTAGGTACCTTTCTGATGATTCTAATTCGTTTGTGAGTTTTCCTATCTGCCTTGAGTTCTTCTTGACCGTTTCTGTCTCGATTCTCTCCTTTAGTCTCTCAAGATAATCCCTTGCCTCTTTGTAAAATTGAACTGAGACTGGTTCTAGCGAATAGTCGTTCTTAACCTCTAACCGAAGTAACGCATTGAGGTAACCCTCATTGACCTCTCCCTTCATCCTTTGTCCAGTAACTTTATGGATAAATATCATTTCTTTTCTAACACGTTAGAAATCAGGTCACTTGTAATCTTGAAATCGTTTCTCATGGGTGAATCAGCCTGCTTCTTCCCATTACCTGAAAACACTCATGTCTTCCCCTGGAACTTCCTGAATCAAGAGTAATCCTTCCAACAAAATGAATAGCCTTGTCCTTTGCAATTTTCTCCTTCAGCATGGATATGACATCTGATCTCTCATATTGTAGAAATCCATTAGTGTCATCCCCTTGATCCCTTCGAGCAACGATATTCCCCTTGTTATCAGGTCCTCCATCCTTGGCCCCACCATTGGGTCTGTGTACTGTACTTCTCTAGAAGACCTCAATATTGATACAAAATCTTCTGCAACTCTGTACGCTAACCCTTTGTCATTCCAGCTACCTATTAAATTGAGTGAGTTCTGCGAGTCGGGCGAGACGACATATTTCTTGTAATCAGATTCCTCCATTTTCTTGGCGGTATCGCCATGGGGGTTTATCAGTATGACCTTCCCAAGTTGTTATTCAGTATATGATTCATAGCCCCGATTATCATCGAGCTCTTTCGAGCCCCGGATGAACCTACAATAAAATTGTGTGGATTCCTTCTTGAATCGATGAAAACATCTCCCCCTGTTTGGCATGGTACCTACCTTGACGTCTCCTTTGTCGTTCGAATGCGCCTTGGTTGGAATAAATTGATGGATCTCCCACCAGGCAATCATGGGACTCTTCAATCCAAATTTTCCCTTTCTAGCACTCACGTTTGGCGAAGAGAAAATGTGACAGAGATAGTTACCAAGATTGCTGTTGTCAAATTCTAAGGAAATTTTCCAGCCATTTACCTCATTGACCTTTCTATCCGTGACTCTTTCCCTTAGGACTTCTTTCCCAATTGATTGAGAAAGGTGAGATTCTATTGAAAGTTTTATAAAGCCAGATTTCTCCTCGTTCAATAGTTGCACATTCTCCGAATTTTAATTGAAGGAAGTGCCAGCTTGTACAGGGGGAATTTCAATGCATAAAATAGAATACCACTGTGATCATTATAAGTGACAATCATGGCCGACTTCGCAAATGAAATAAAATCAAGGATTAGATTACTCCAAAAATGGATGTCTAAAGAAAACATAAATGCAGTTTATCTAACTCCTGGAGACAACTTCTATTACTCAACGGGCTTTAACGCAGATTCAATGGAACGTCTTCTTGCGGCTGTTATTACCCAAGAGAGGTCAATCATGATAAGTCCCCTGATGCTTGAGGAGCAGGTAGGCGGAACTCCCTGGCCTGGAGAAGTTGTTACATGGAAGGATGGAGAAGACCCCTACAAACGTGTTCTAGAAGTATTTACAAAAAATAATATCAAAACACTTGCAGTTGAAAGGAGAATCAGCTATTCAGATGTTCTAAGATTTAAAAAAATGGGCGTGAGGAAATTTAAGTTCTCTGATGATGTGTTCAATTCTTGGAGAATCATAAAGAGCAAAAATGAGATTGAATTCATTAGGACGGCAGTCAAAAGTTCCGAAGCATCATACCAGAAAACGTTAGAGGAGATCCATAAGGGAATAACTGAGGTGGAGCTGGCAGGCATACTCGAGTACAATTTTAAATTACATTCTCTACAGTCTCTAGCCTTCGAAAGTATAGTTGCATTTGGGGAAAATGCTGGTATCCCTCACCACATTCCATCAGATAGAAAGCTCAGGTCGGGAGATGTCGTATTGATTGACTTTGGAGGAAAATATATGGGTTATTCCTCTGACACAACCCGAACCTGTGCCTACGATAAGATTCAACCCAAGATGAGAGCAGTATATGGAGTTGTAAAGGAAGCACAGGAGAGTGCTCTACAGAACATCACAAGAGATTCCACATATAATTCCATCGACAAAACTGCACGTGACCTGATTACTAAACGGGGGTATGGCGAATACTTCACTCACAGGTTAGGCCACGGACTTGGAATTGCCGTTCACGAGGAACCGTATTTGAACTCGATTAACAAGCAGATTATACAAAAAGGGGCAGTTTTCACAATTGAACCCGGCATTTATCTCAAGGGAGTGGGGGGGGTAAGAATAGAAGATACGGTGACGTTCGACGGAAAAAAGGCATTCCCGTTCAACGAACTATCAAAGGAGCTGGCAATAATCTAGACGACTCTTCATAATCCACTTTCTTCAATAAAGCTACTATAATCTTAGGGTTTTAGAATAGAACCTGAGCAACAAAGATAATAATTTGTGTACAATTCTATAATCATGGAAGAGAAGTGCGATGTTGCAGGTTGTTCGAACCCTAAATTCAGGACAATAGGCAGGAAATCTGTTGAAAAGATATTCACCTTGAATTCGAAAGGGACAAAGGCGCATCTGTGCAAGGAACACTACAAACAATACAAGAAAGCAACAAAGAAAGATAGAGAAATTGACAGGCTAAACTGGGTTTAAATCTGCAGTGAGGAGAGATCGGATGCAAGACTTCCATGAGTTCAGGGAAAAAGGGAATCTCACCTCAGCACTGATCATAATAGAACTCTTGAAGGGCAAAAAAAAGTTAAGGGAGATATCCACAGATCTTAAGATGACGCCGCAGGGAACATCTGTTTATCTGAAAAATCTTCAAAAGCATAATTTAGTAGACTCTAACAACACTCCAACGCCACAGGGGGTAGCCTTCCTGCAGCAGATACTCTCGACAATTTCACAATTTGTAGAGAGTGCCTATGAAGACACCGGCATTATCTCTTCTTGCGAAGCCATCGCTTGGGATGACCTGGAAAAAGGTGATAGGGTCAGTCTCTCGATGCATAAGGGCATACTGTACGCTAGCAAGAAAAATAGGAAAGGTTCTAGTGGAGTAGCTGATTTTAAGGTCAGGAAAGGAGAGCCAGTTAGGATCTCGAAGATTGAGGGCATAATCAACCATAAGGTAGGTGAATTCTACGTTCTACCAATAGACTTTGAAGACTTTAATCCCCAAGGGCTAAAGAAGCTGAAGAATATGATAGAAGACAAAAATGTGGAATATGTCGGGGCATATGGTATCCTCGCTTATGAAATGTGCAACCGTGCTGGCATCAAGACAAACATATATGCACCTGTTGAAGGATGCATCGAAGCAGGGGCCAAGGGATTAACCAGTCTCCTGATCTATTCTCCTGAAATGGCTCGCTTCTTCTTCCAGAAACTCTCTGCAAACATACATAAGTACAGAATAAATCCCAAATTCGTAGAGATATGACTGAACTGGATACCGATAGAAAGGAAGTCAGCATTTCAGAGTTCTTCGACAAAAACAAGCAGATGCTTGGTTTTGATTCGCAACAAAAGGCCCTCTTCATGACAGTAAAGGAAGCTGTTGACAATTCGCTGGACGCCTGTGCAGACAGTGGAATCCTCCCTGAAATAACTGTCAAGATCGAGGAGGTTGGAAAGGAGAAATTTAGGGTCGAGGTCATTGACAACGGACCGGGAATTGAGAGGACGGAGGTTGCGAATTCATTTGGGAAAATGCTCTATGGTTCTAGATTCTTCAAGGAAAGACAGACCAGGGGACAGCAAGGACTGGGGATTTCAGCTGCCATTCTCTATGCTCAGAAAACCACAGGTTTTCCGACAGAGATTGTCACCAAGGTTGAAAGGGAAATGACAGCGTTTCACTTCGTGCTCGACATAGACATAAAGAAGAATTCGCCACACAAGATATCAGAAGTCCCCGAGATATGGGATGTAAAAAGCGGATTGAAAATTACCATCGTTCTTAAGGGGAAATATGTAAGCGGGAAACAGTCGGTAGAGGAGTATGTTAAGGAGAGTGCCATTGCCAACCCCCATACGACTTTTCACCTGATCCTGCCTGACAAGACAATAGACATAGAGAGGAGTGTCGACGAGGCACCGCAGATTCCGATAGCTGTCAAACCTCACCCACACGGAGTAGAGCTGGGAGAACTCATCTCTATCTTCAAGGAATACGAGAATCAGACAATAGAGGAAGTGCTCGAAGACAAATTTTCACGTGTCACCAAGCAAACTGCAAGGTCAATAGTCGAAAAGAGCAAGCTAAAGGACAAGAAAATTTCTAGACTAACGAGGGACGATTTTGAAGAGCTCATGAAGGCAATAAAGGAAACTGATTTCATGGAACCTCGTAAAGATTGCCTCTCACCCATAGGTGCTGAGCCACTTTTCAAGAGTGCAATAAACTCATTCAAGGAATACCATCCTGCCTACTTTTCACAGGCAGTTGTGAGGGGGCCTTTCGTCTTTTCGGGTCATCCCTTCCTAGTCGAGGCGATAGCGATCTACGGGGGGGACCTGCCAAAGGAGGACCCCATAAGGGTACTAAGATTTGCCAACAGGGTACCACTGCTGTATCAATCTGGCAGCTGTGCAATAACGAGGGCGGTATCTTCCCTGGCGTGGAACCAGTATGGTTTCTCCCAACCCGTCAAGGACCAGTTACCCATAGGTCCACTGGTGATCGCTGTTCACGTAGCCAGTACCAAGATACCTTTTACCTCTGAGGCAAAAGAAGCCATCGCAACTGTTCCTGAGATCATGGACTCCCTGGATTTGCTGCTGAGGGGGGTTGCAAGACAGATAAAGACCATGAGAAAAAAGGAAGCCCATAAGAGCCAGGTCGCTGAAAAATTCGCGTTGATAGAACAGATACTGCCACAGATTGCTGCAAAAAGCTCAAAAATACTTAATCTGGAACCACCGGACATCACTCCAATAATTTCCAAGGTCATGGGAGTGGTTGCATTCAGGGAAATTGATGGCGAGCTCTTCGCAGAAAATTACACGGAGAAGTCTCACAGCTTCAAGGTAGTACTGAAGGGCGAGGGGACATCTACTGAGAGCGTGAAGAATCTGAAGCCATTCCAGAAAGTGAAACTCAATTTTCCCAAGGAGATAGTGAGTTCATCGGAGATCTACGTTGATCTTCCGGAACCTGTTCTTCTTGGAGCATATACACTTCCGAAGGTGTTTAAAGATGAATGAAAAGTTGGAAAACATAGTGAAAAAGATTTACCAGGAGATGAGTGCAGGTCAAATCCCAAAGGTGGAGCTGAAATCAAGAAACAAGGAGAACATTCTCTTCGACCCTAGAACCTCAGTCTGGAAATATGGAGACAGTACTGTCAAGAGATATGCATCTAAGGCCAATTCTGCCAAGGGAATACTCAAGATGCTATATATAATTGATTTCGTCGATGAGATGACAGCTGGGCTCAAGACGTCAACTCTCAGAGAAATGTATTACATATCTGAAGGGTGGAACTTGGGAAAATTCGAAAGTCAGGACGAATCTGACATGATGGTCGAAGATCTCGAGGTTATGACCAATTATCTAAGGGAGGAGATGAGATTGAGACCTGAAGAGAGCGGGGCTTCGGTCATCGGAAATCTCACACTTACCGAACTCAATAGGAAAGGAGAAAAGAAGAAAATTAACTGCAGAGACGATGTTGGAGATGGAGGTTACACAATACCCTACAATGTAGAGAAGGAAAAGGTAGACTTCGTTTCAGCAGACGTTGACTTTGTACTTGCAATTGAAACTGGCGGTATGTTTGATAGGCTCGTTGAGAACAGATTTGACGAAAAGATGAGGTCTCTGCTTGTTCATATGAAGGGTCAACCTTCAAGGTCGACAAAGAGACTCCTAAATAGACTGAACAAGGAGATGGGTCTCCCCATAGTTGTCTTTACAGATGGAGACCCATGGAGCTTCAGGATTTTTGCTTCAGTTGCCTACGGTGCAATAAAGACAGCACATATTTCAGACATCCTGGCCACCCCAACATCTGAATTTATAGGCATCACTGCAAGTGACATACTGCGATACGATCTTCCCACTGACAAGCTGACGGATAAAGACATTCAGGCACTTCAATCGGAGCTTGATGACCCGAGGTTCAATATACCCTTCTGGAAGGGGGAAATTGAGACCATGCTAAAACTTGGAAAGAAGGCTGAACAACAGGCGCTTGCGAAATATGGGCTCGATTTCGTTACAGATACCTATCTTCCAGAGAAGCTAAATGAAAATGGAATAGTATGAATGGTAAGGTCACAGCCATAGTATTTGCTGCACTGGCTGGATTCCTAGCCCTGGGCGACAGATATGTGATGTCAACCCTCTACAATCAACTGATGGCAAATTACCTTCTAACGTCGACCGTAGTATTTTCCTTTCTATTCTCATCCTTCTACATAGGTTATACCATATTCCAGATACCTGGAGGTGGGCTAGCCAGGAGGCTCGGGCCTTCGAAGGTCATAGGAATTTCTCTCATAACCTGGTCAATCCTTTTTCTTGTTTTACCCATGACAAAATCATTTGCGGCCGCATTAGCAATTGCTTTTTTTATGGGACTTGCACAGGGTCCCATATTCCCGTCCGTAATTTTCTTCACAAGACTATTCTTCAAGGACAGCCAATATGCAAGGGCATCAGGCATAGTGACTGCAATAGGCGACCTATCTCCTGCATTAATACCCTTCGCAACACTTGGCCTATATTACACGAGAGTTGATGTGTCCCTTCCTTTCATTTTCTTTGGCACTATCGGGATCGTTTCGGGCATCATTCTGCTGTTGCTGAGAATGAGTTATACAGGTCACCCTGAAAAGGTCAAGTGGTCTGCTCTCCTAGGAAAGAGGTACGTGATGTTCGGCCTCTCCTTCCTGATATACGATTATTTCTTCTATATGATCTTCACTTGGTACCCTTATTTTCTAAAGGAAAGGTTCGCTATCGAATCAAACAATCTTGTCTATGGCCCACTTCCTTGGATACTCATGGCTGCTGGTTCACTCATATTTGGACTTTTTATGGATAAGATAAACAGTGACGTCTTACTGTCTGAGATAGCATACTGCATTATAGCCGTCACATTAATTGGGATGGCCCTGTCAAGAAGCTCAGTGATGTTTCTGGCCTTTGTGATTGTCTCCCTTTTCTTCATGGACCCCATACTGCTTGCCTCCTGGCGCCTTTCAACAAGATTAGGAGGAGAGAACAGCTCTTCCTTTGTTGGAGGTTGGATGAATTTCTGGGGCAATATAGGTGGTATAATTGCACCTGTCTCTGTCGCATTTCTCATAGACGTCTATGGCATCTCCAGGACATTTCTTATATCAGTGATCGTTCCAATCATTGGTTTGGTCACATGGGTATACATGGCCAGGTGGGAACCGGATGAGAAATGATTCGATAAGTGTTGTCAGCAGACAGCTTGGCATTTCAAAAACTGAGTTTCACCAGAATTATGAGTCCATAGGCAGAGCCATGATCATAAGGCGGGAGAACCTGTTCAGGAAGGAAGAAGAATACTTCGGGAGGTTGATGCTCTCCTCATTCAAGCTCTGGGCAGTTTACAGGTATACTGGAATCAGGGACTACAAGAGGATCCCAGAAGTCAGGTTGATATCCGGCATCCATACGGAAGTCGTTCAGAGGGAGGATGGAACACTTTACAAGATGGACCCGGAGAAGGTGATGTTCTCTAAGGGAAATAAAAGGGAGAGGCACATTCTAGCTGAAATGGTTCATGAAGACGAAACTGTCCTTGACATGTTCTCTGGGATCGGTTACTTTTCCATTCCAGTTTCATTCAAGGTCAAACGAATCTATTCCTGCGAGATAAATCCTGATTCTTTCCATTACCTGTTGATGAACATGAGGATGAACGGAGTCAGGAATATGGTACCTATGCTTGGTGATTCTTACTCCATTCCGATGAAAGAGTTCTCAGACAGGATCATAATGGGCCATTTCGACTCGCATAAATATCTACAGAAAGCCTTCCTATACCTGAAAAGAGAGGGTAAGATACATCTTCACGCACTGGCCAGGAGGGGAGATTACGCTTCCCTCGTTGAGAAATATGGAAATTATGAATTTGTCAGTGGCGTTAATGTCAGGAAGGTGAAGAGTTACTCACCCTCACAGGATCATGTTGTACTGGACCTTGATGTAAAAAAACACTAATATCTGTAATCATTACAAATCATGGTAGGAGTTTCTGACCTAATTTTGAAACAGGAAAAGTTCAGGGAGAATGTACTCCCCCTTCAACCTTCTGAAAATACAATTCCAAGAAAAGCCCTGAAGGCTTTATCTTCAGATTTTGAACAGAGATATTCCCTTGTCTTAGACTCTAGCTACAGGGAGCAGACTATACACAATGCATATGCGGGAACCAAGTACTCGGAAGCTCTCGTAGAAGAGGTTGAGAAGCTCGCAAGAAAGACATTCAAAAGCGGATTTGCGGACGTGAGGCCTATAGCCGGCCACCTGGCTGCCATGCAGGTGTTAGGAAGCCTGCTGAAGAAAGGTGAGAAGTTCCTGTACATTCCATTGGAAAATGGAGGGTACG
Source organism: Thermoplasmata archaeon (assembly GCA_049965815.1). GTDB lineage: Archaea > Thermoplasmatota > Thermoplasmata > Thermoplasmatales. The sequence continues at coordinate 58,123 of JBMFVV010000008.1, forward strand.
ATGGTTACACTCCTCCGTTCCTTCCGGCACTTCTGGGGCTGGAAGGAAAAGAGATTCCGATGAAGGGATGGAAGATAGACTATGAAAAACTCTCCAAGATCAAAGGGAATTTCAGGGCCGTGATACTTGGAGCAAGTCTCTTCCTCCATCCCTACGATATGAAAATTGTAAAGGAAACCTTCCCCGAGTCGCTCATTCTTTACGATGCTTCACACGTCCTTGGCTTACTGGCTAATGGCACATTCCAGAGGGATTTCAACGAAGCGGACGTCGTCTATGGGAGTACTCACAAGAATTTTCCAGGGCCTCAGGGGGGACTTATCGTTGGAAAGAGGGAGTTTGAAGAGAAGATCAAGAGCAACCCGATCTGGAATTACTATGACAATTTCCATCTCTCAAGAATAGCTGCCCTTGGCATTAGCCTAGAATACCTGCTTGGAAGAAACTATGGGAAGATTTGTCTGGAAAATAGAAGGCATCTGGTAGCTTCTCTAAAGGAAAGGGATGTGAAACTTGCAAACCTGCCTGATGTTTCAGAGAGTGCAATGTTTCTTCTCAATTACGAAAATGCTCCAGAGATATCGAGGAAACTCGAGGATGCAAACATACTGGTGGACGGCGTTGGCAGGGTAGGCGTTAACGAAATCACGATGAGAGGACTCACCGCCAGGAATATGGATACCGTAGGTGAGGCAGTGGAGGAGGGACTGAAATTCAACAGAGCATCCGCGAGGAAAATTGTCAAGGAGCTGCTAGACCAGATGACCTGGCCCTAGCTTTTTCAGGAAGTATGTGGACGAGTGCAATCGGATCCGAGCAATATTTTATATTCTTACCAGTTCCTGAGTCGTGGTGAAGAACTCGATTCGGTAGTTATTGATGTAGGAATTACAGGAACAGAATCGGCATCCCATATTAGGAGTAATAAGCTTAAAGTCCGTTTAGCAGTTATTGATAGGAACTCGAAATTGTAAGGTTACTACTTTTACTATGGATGTTTCGACTTTGTCAAATATGCGTTGATATTTGACTTCCTGCCATCTGCTCCACGTCTCTTGACTGCTTCACAGCTTCACCTGGCAGGCCTTTCTCCATCTCTGGAAGGGATCGTTTCAGCCATGTCCGACCCCTGCCTGCTATGTTCATGCAGGCATTCACATCCCTGTCTATGGAGAGACCGCACGAATCACATTTCAGCACCCTGCCATGTTCTATTCGGGTCAGCGACCCACATACCGAACATTGCCTGCTTGTGTTCATCGTCTCCTTTTTTGTCAATTCAATTACAGGCAACCCTTCCCACTGCGCCTTGTATGTTATGAAGTTGTGCATCATCGAATAGGGGAAGGAATTGTTCAAAAGGAATCTCCTCTTATGCCCTTTGTAGTCTCATTTCCTTGCTATGTCTCTCATTCCCTTGACGTTCTCCAGTACAATTGCCTCTCTGTTCTTTAGTGCATCTGATACTATGGTCTTGCTTGTTTGATGGATGACCTGCTTTACCCTATTTCTCTCCCTTTTCCCATATTTTGACATTATTTTCTTCCGTATCCTTCTATCCTGTCTCCTGAAATTGGATTTCTTGCTCCTGTATCTGTGTTTTATCTTGACCACATCCGACAGGTCATATATCTCATGGTGAGTCTCATTCCCTACAGTGACATTGCGGAGATTCC
>JBMFVV010000009.1:0-57061 GCA_049965815.1 Thermoplasmata archaeon
TAAAAGTTTTATCGGTTAAAATCAGAGCACTCTATTAGACTAATCAGATTAAATATTCTGATTTAATTCATGGGAGAATGGCCACTTACACCGTGACATACAAGAAAAGCAACTTTTCGAAGAAGGAGTTGAAGGACATTGCTATTTCTGTGATCACTCTTTCTGTGGCTCTGTTCCTCATCATTTATCGTTCAACATTCAGGGTTAACGGTATGCCCATAAAATTGCAGATCTTACCTGCTTTAGGAATCGCCTTCCTGATGACTATCACCGCATTCCTGATACATGAGATGAGCCACAAGTTTACTGCAATACATTATGGTGCCTGGTCTGAGTTCAGAATGTGGCCTATGGGATTGGTGCTTACCATAATTACCGGCCTCATTGGCTTCCTTTTTGCACTCCCTGGCGCAGTTTATTTTGCCAGTTATAGAAATCCGATTAAGGAAGGGAAAATTGCCGTTGCCGGCCCCATTTCAAACCTCGTAATGGGAGCAGCTCTGCTACCAGTCCTACTATTTGTACCCATGCAATTTGGCCCGTATGCAGCTGTCTTCTTCTTGGTATATATAAATCTCTGGCTGGGACTGTTCAACTTGGTGCCCATTCCACCTCTGGATGGAAGTAAAGTTTTTGCCTGGAGCAAGTCCTACTGGGGAATCATTTTCGGTATTGCCGCAATCATGGTCATTTATTTCTTCCTGAGCTTTGGAGTAATTTAGCTGCACCCGATTACGCTTTATTTTAAATGGAATTTGACGTTTTAATGCCGTGACCAGGCTATCTCATTTACTGTGAATTTCCCGTTGATCCTGACTTTTCTTCTTTGCGTACCACCTGTAGAATAAGTATATGACAAAAGCAATGACGAATATTGCCAGGAGCAACAACCCAATCTTTTCAATGATTGGAACAAGTGTGTTCCAAGATTTCCCTAATGCATATCCTCCAGCTGCCAGCGCTGTAGACCAGATAAGTGAGCCACTAAAGGTGAATATTGAGAACTTCACAATGTTCATCTTCGATACTCCTGCAGGGATGCTCATATAGGACCTGAAACCCGGGACAAATCTTCCAAGGAATACAGTCCATTCCCCCTTTGCATCGAACCACTCTTCTGTTCTTACAAGGTGTTCTTCCCTGAGACCGACGTACTTTCCTATGAAGAGTATCAGGGGCCTCCCTCCATATACAGAAATATAGTATAACACGAGATTACCAACAAAGCCTCCGACCGATCCCAATATGGCATAGATGACAAATAGGCCGACATTGCCTGTTGCTAGAAAACCGGCAAATACCATTATGACTTCGGAAGGGAACGGGAGACCTACTCCTTCCAGTACCATCAGCAGAAATACACCTACGGGACCCAAGCTGCTCATAAGCTCAAGGGACTCTTGAATTAGGTATGAAATTGTTCCGGATATAGTGAAAGTCAATCCAGTTCAAACCGGTTATGCAAACTAGTTAATAAACTTAGATTCATAAATTGACATTGGAAATACCTCTCTCCTTTACAGAGAATGACCACCCTCATTCTTTTTACCTGCTTTGCTATAGCACTAATCAGTAATTGCCATCTTGAGGGAAAGAATGAAAGGAGATATCAATGAGAGACTGCTTGCCATAGGTAGAAAGTATTCCCACTACGGAGAAGTTTACGATTACAGCAACGAAGGGAGCACGGAAGAAGTGAGTATCCCCTGGACCACGGCAAAATTGATTGCACTGGAAAGGGATAGATACAGTTGCAGGATATGCGGCAAATCCCCAATGATATCTGAGAACAAGAATGGAGTGGAAAGACTGAGAGTAGAGGTAGAGGTTCACCACATAATCCCCAGAATTGCTGGCGGCTCTAATTCTACAAGGAATCTCATAACTCTTTGCAAGGATTGCCACATAAAGACGTTCAAGAATAACTACACAGGAGTGCCTACAGTGGATATAAAATTGGACGAAAGAGTTGAAATTTTAACAAATAGTTCCGTGCTTCTCAAGTACGGCAGCAACTGCAAGAAATACCCTCTAGCTTCGTTCAATTACAGGGACAGAGAGGTCGTATTAAAGGAGCCGCTTGATTGCGAAATTTGTGACTTTCCAAGTCTAAAGAGAGTATATGATATAATCTTTGAAAAAGACCTTGATATTGATGAAATTGTAATTAAAGATAAAAATAAAAAATATAGCGTGGGAATTATTGAAAAATAAAATTCCCTTTAAAATCTGCTTCTGAAATTTCTGTTGTTATTGAAGCTTCTCCTGGGTCTTCTATCAACCTCATCCGGTTGATATTCTTTCTCGCTCATGTCAACAGACTCATTAACTGATTCAACTGCCGTGTCTGCCTTCTTTATTGCTCCGTACTTTCCGACGTTGAGTCTCATGTGTCCCCTGACAAAGCTTACGTACCCATTTTCGACGATAATACTATCGCCGTTTTCCACCTGGCTTACTTGTTCATTCCAGAGTGACATAGTCACTTTTCCAGTCTCGTCGCCTAGGACTGCTTCGGTTACTTTTTTCTGTTCGCCGTATCTCGTCTGTATGTCTTTAGCCTCGCCAACATTCAAAACCTTTGCCAAAACAGTCACTCTTTTAGATCCCTGGTTGAGATCTTTCACTTTTGTAAATTCGTCCATATACTACCAATCCTTTGTCTAGAGCTATTAGCTCATCATCTTCAGGTTAACATCCTTATTAACCTTTTCTCCCCCTCAATCTAATGCAGAACCCTCAAAGTCATTCCAAATCTAGGAAATAAACTAAATTTAAATCCGTGAATGATCAATTTCCCGAATTTCTTTAGTTATTAGATACATAAATGGGATGTTATTCTCAAATTTTACACTTACGGATCATTCGGATTATTGAGGTTATTTACAATGTAACTTTTAAAATTGAGAATATTATGAATGATAATTGTATTAATTATTGCATTTTCGAATTTTCTTTAGTATGGAAAAATCAAACTTTATATATATGTAATTCTTCAGAGGAATCGGTGAAGGCTGTTGTCGATAGGGATTCATCTTGTTGGGGATCTTAAGGGGGTAGCCTCTGATAAGATTTCAAATACAGATACAATGGAAGAGATCATGGAAGCTGCGGTAAAGTACGGAAAACTAACTAAAATTAGGTCTTACTATCACCAGTTCAGCCCCAGCGGAGTAAGTGGAATCATACTACTAGCAGAGTCTCACCTTAGTTTTCATACGTGGCCGGAATATGGACTTGTAGCTCTGGATATTTTTACCTGCGGACCAACTGAAAATGCTGAATCTGCACTCGAATACATATTAGGAAAGCTAGCTCCTTCCAGCATTGAATATAAGAGAATAGAAAGAGGAGTGGATTTCCCGAGAGGAAACCAGAAAGAAAAAGCAATCGAAGCAATAGCTTAGAAAAGATATTCGAGCAGAGAAGTTAGTTCTAGTCCATCGTCCCATTTCATTATATAGGCACCGCCCCTCGTTACTTCCAGCTTAGGGATAATCTTTGAGAACATTCTGTATTTTCCTTCATATTCGGAATCAAATGTAAATATTCTCCATGGGTCACCACTTACATTCTTCAACCTGTAGGCGTAAAGTGGCATCACACCGGTCTTGGAAATCATATCCACATATTCTTCGGCTTGTTCCTGAGAACGGTGAGACGAAGAAGAGAAATTCAGTATTCTATCCTTAGAGCTCTTGATCTCTATTGGAATGCTCAGGTCGTTACGGATTATTATTATGTCAAAGCCGTGACTTCCTGCAGCCCTGACCACGAGGAATGGCTTTGACTTAATTCTCTTCTTAATATCTTCTCTTATCCAGCCTATCTTCTCAAGTTTGTCTTCGTTTCCTGCCAGAATGAGCTTTAGCTCTCTTTCATACACAGTTCCATTTACCGCGTCTTCCACCCCTCATTTCGCACTTTTACCATATAAATAACCAAGAAAACTCTCTAACTGTATTATTTCCCTTGCCCCCTCAGATATCCTGAAATCTATCTCTCCAAGGACAAAGAGAATGTCGGCCTTTAATTCGTCCTCTATTGGCAGATCATATATTACCCTATGAAACTGTTCCACTACGTCTTGTCCAGATATTCCCTGTTTTATCACAGCGTCCTCCAGCATCGACCTGGCTTTCGAAACGTCCCCTTTCAGTGAAAGTGTCAAGACCTGAACTGCCCAGTCCTTGTGAACCAGCCCAGCAGCCTCATAGATTGAGTTAACTGTTATCTTTGGGGAGTAGGTGGCTGCGACCTGAAGGGTGTTAATCGCCTTTCTCATATCACCGTAGGAGAGTTCCGCTATTACATCGAGAGATTTTTTCTCATATTCTATATTTTCTTTCTTGAGAATTTCACCAAGTGCAGATACTACGGCTTCGGTTGGAATAGCTTTGAATCTGAATATAGCTGTCCTCGACTGTATAGGCTCTATTATCTTGGATGAATAGTTACAGGATATGATAAACCTTGTTGTTCTTGTAAAATTTTCCATTGTTCTTCTAAGCGCAGCTTGCGCCTCATCCGTCATGTAATCAGCTTCATCGAGGAATAGTATTTTGAATCCTAGAGGATTTGTCGGTAGTATTCTTGAATAGTCCTTAACTGTCTCCCTAACCATCTTTATTCCCCTATCGTCGGATGCATTGAGCTCAAGAAAATTCTCTTTCCATTCTTCTCCGTAGAATTCTCTTGCAAGAACCGTTGCGGCAGTTGTTTTACCAGTTCCAGGGGGGCCCGAGAAGAGCAGATGGGGAATATTCTTCTGCTGGATGTAGCTCTTGAGCCTTTCTGTGACAACGGTCTGGCCAATAACATCATCTAGCTTCTTTGGCCTATACTTCTCTATCCAGATCTCGTCCATTTCCTCTGGTAATCATAGTTTACGAATAAATAACCTTTCTTTGATTGAACTAAGAAGGATTTTATATTGCAAATCATTTTCCTGAAAGGTAATATAAATGGTAAGAAAGCCGGGAAGGATGTACAGGAAGATCACCGGACCAGCATATACGAAGAGGGAATACATGGGTGGAGTTCCAGCATCAAGGATACAGCAGTATGTTGCTGGGGACATCAATGGCAATTACGATGTAGAACTGCGACTGGTCGCAGAGGAATCCTGCCAGATCCGGCACACTGCTCTAGAAGCAGCTAGGGTAAAATCCAACAGGTTGCTCATAAGAGATTTCGGGGAAAAGGGCTACTTTATGAGAGTGAGGCCGTTCCCTCACCATGTCATCAGAGAACATAAGATGGCCACTGGAGCCGGGGCAGACAGAATATCGAGTGGAATGAGCTTGGCATTTGGACGTCCAGTAGGTACAGCTGCGAGAGTCAGAAGGGGTTCTACAATACTTATAATTAGAATTCCGAAATCTGGAGTGGACAGGGCCAAAGAGGCTCTGAGGATGGCTTCTCACAAGATACCAACCCCTTCAAGGGTAGATGTCATAAATCTGACTAATTCGTCCTGATTTTAATCGTGTTCTTGAATTCCTTTTCTATCAGGGAAAGTTCAGCTTTCCCCATGGTGTTAGTGTTGAGTGAAAGTATAAAAATTCCCTTCCTGTCAAGAACCTTATCTTTGAGGACCGTAAGGAACCGGATGACATTCTGAATTGAGTTTGAAGTGGAAAATATGTAATCTAGGCAGTCTATGTACAGTACCCCCCTGTCAGTAAAATTGCTGATTACATATTCCTGAATCTGACTGAGCTGTGCAGGATTGAATCCACCGAGCGATTCGTCATAGGTAATTGGAGCAAACTTGACATTCTTAAATGAAGCTATATTACTCTTCGTATCCCTGCTCAAGACTATTACTGGAATCCCCTGCTCTGCTATCCCGGAAATGATCTCCATCCCCTTCGTGTTTCTCTTCTCGTACACGAGGTAAGTCTCCCCAAAAACCAGTTTTATGGCGGTCTCGTCATTCTCTCCTTGACTTTCCCTTTCCAGTTTTTTTATGAATTCTTCACTTACGCCGTAAGACCTTGCGGCATTAATTGCGAATTTCAAACCGTCCCTGTAGCCTTCCTTGTATACTTTATTATCGCTCATTTCCCTAGCATTTCTAGATAAGAAACAACTTCTTGAATGATTCGTGCAGCAAGCATGGAGGTGTTACCGTTATCATATAATGGCGTGATCTCATTTATATCCAGCCCAACCAGATTGTTTCCCACGGAATCCAGGATATCCATTACGATCATTGGATTGAGACCGAAAGGCTCAGGAGTGCCCACGCCGGGGGCGTATGCGGGATCAAAGCCATCAAAATCTATGGATAAATAAACGGGGGATCTGCAGAACTCGTTTAGAAATGACTTTAAATTCTTCCTATCTGAATTTACCTCGAAGCTGGTAAAATATCTCTGCGTCCCCTCCTTTACTTCCTCGGGTGAAACAGAACGGATTCCTATAGATACAACGTTTTCCTTCCCAACGACTTCACTCACCCTTCTAGCAACACACGCGTGAGACAATTTGTCTCCCATATAGGAGTCCCTGTAATCTGTGTGGGCATCGATGAATATTACCTTGCTCCTGATCCTCTTGATCGCACCGTAGGTGATACTGTGTTCCCCGCCCATCATTATGGGGAACTTATGGTCTGAAACGATTCCGTCAACAACAGAATATACCTCTTCAGTCATCTCTTCCGGTTTGTGATACTCGTCTATATCTCCCTGATCGTAGACACCTGAATTCTTGGTGTCTATGCCCCTGTAGACAGAATAACTCTCCATATTGTAGGAAGCCTTCCTGATTTCATTTGGCGCTAATTTTGCTCCTGATCTGAAAGATACCGTAGAATCAAATGGCACTCCGAATATTACGTACTTGGAATCATCGTAACTGTCTGATGAATCACAAAATTTCAGACGAGAGGGCATCTAAACCCGCATCAGCCTTCTCTTTCCCATTGATTCCCAGTATTCAACCTCTACTCCGCTAGCAGCTCTGTCCTTGAATTCATCTGGGATAGGAATACTAAATTGCTCAAATGTCTCCATGTCCATGAAGAGCCCTTCATTTTGTGATATACTCAGTATCTGTGCAGTCTTCTTTTCTATTATGGGTACCTTGATCTTGTGTTTAGTTGGATATACGACACTCCTCTTCTGGTTGTCAAAAATGCCTATTGCTACAATTCTCGCCTTGGCTTCGCCATGTTTCCCGGGTTTAGATGTTGTGATTTCCACTATTTTGCACGGTTCATCATCTATCAGGATGTATTTGTTTTCCTTTAATTCTCTGACCTCTTGATCTTGCCAAGTCATTTATTATCTCAGGTTAAAGATAGTGCTTTATATATATGTTGGGGAAATTTTCATTAAATTTTTCTGAACCGATGAAACAATATTTATAGGCTAGTTTTAGCATGAAAAATTAGCATAAAGATGATATAATATATATTTTACCAAGAATTTAAATTAACAATACGTGGTGTCGATCTTTACACTTCAGTATATGCTGGGATAAAGTCGCAATGCATCAAAATTTCAATTGCCGTGCACTTTACAATGATACATCTTGTGGGCTCCCTATGCACTCACTTTGATACAACATAGCGAATTCAACGTGGAGCTGTTCCCAGATCACGTGAGTATTAACAACGAAACTGCTTCCTCTGGAAGAACCCCAGTTTAGATTACTGCCTCCATCATACTTGTCCCAGTTCCGATTTTGTCGTTCACTTGAGAACGCCCAAAAGTTACTACAGGTATGTTGACAGAACTGATTATTTCTGCTATGTCAAATATGGAGTTAGAAATATGGCAAAATTCTCCAATCTCAAGGGCAACCATATCATATTTTCCTTCTTCTATCATTTCCTCTACAATGGTCTTGGGGTTGCCTTCCGCTACTTTATAATCATAGACAATATTTTTACTCTTTGGAAATTTTTTTACGAAGGAGTAAAGTTTCTTTTCCGCAACTGCACGATCATAACGAACATCACTGGTATTCACGCAGTCACAGAACTCTTCAGTTGTGAATGGAACTATGTGAAGGAAATCTACATTTATATCGCCTTTCAGTAAGGCTAGGTATGAATAAATTTCCTGGATAGTACTTTCCCTGCATTTAGTAGGAATTAGAATATTCAATTTCTTTGCTGGTTCACGCACGGTGTCACTGTGCTGAATTCCACTTTTAGGTCCAGAAGCATTTTGAATCATGAATAATCATATTCCAGCATTTATTAAGAATTGTTCCCAGAACTTGTTACTTAATATGCCTTTTTCTCAATTATTTGTTTGATTGGCATGTTTAGATATAAAACAATTTCTGCATCGTTAAGAGTTTCCCTCCTAACAGATTATTATATACTGGATCATTCATATAAAAATAGTTGCAAAAGGCTTCATATTTTATCACCCATATTTTTCATTATATTATCATATTTAGAGGAAATATTTTAAACCAGATAACATTTTATTTTGGTGAAGGAATTCAAGCTCGATAAACTTGATCACCAGATAATAGAAATATTGGAGGAAGACTGTTCACTCGCTTATTCAGATATAGCAAACAAGATCGATGCCAATATGTGGACAGTAAGAGACAGAATTGAACTCCTCAAGAAGAGAGGCATTATAGAAAAATGCAAGGCAGTGGTTAATTACTCAAAGATGGGGTATGGATGCGAAGCTTTACTATTCCTGAACGTTAATCCCTCAAGAGTGAATGAATTCATTTCTTTTCTTAGAGGAGAAAAAAGGGTGAAGGCTGTTACGATAATGACTGGACAGGAAAGAATAATGGTTACTCTTATAGATGACAACTGCCTTCAAGTAAGAGAATTCATCCAGGAGGAACTGATGAGATTTGATATAGAGTTAAAGGAGTTCAATGTTATACTTGAGAAGCCCATAAAATGACATGATTTTTAGAATACAGTGTGCTCCCGCAAATCCAAAACTCATTTCCATTGATGATAAGTATATTCATTGAGCTACTGGAATTTCATTATTTTAAGTAAAGACCTCTTACCGGCATTACCGCATCAGAATCTCTTCCATTGATCTTCGCTCAGTGATGCATATAGATTCTTTGGGTCATCGATGCTTTCGGTGTATTTTTCAGAATAATCCATTACTTTGTCACTGTTCAATATGAATTTTGTTATCCTCCAGCTCTGCCCATCAGGCAGGTAGATTTCTTCTGATTGTAACTTAACAAGGTCAAGGTCTTCAAGAAGATACATATTCTGCCTGTCCTCGTTCTCAAGGTGATTGTCGATTACTTCGTAATAGAATCCGAAAAATGCCATAACTTGAGAGGCTATAGTATCCGCTGCCTCAGATCCCATTGTGATTCCTTTTAACCCGGAAGCATAAAGTATTGCCTTCTTAAGAATAGTTGGGGTGACAAACCTGCTTCCTATTTGTTCTTCAGGATAAAGGGACTCGCTGATCTCAATTGCTTGGCTGGCAATCATTTCAGTCACTTCCCTCAATTCCCTCTATTGTATTGCAGTGTATCGTGTTTCTGTTTTCTATTAACACTTGTGAAGGGCTCAGATTCATATTTTTCACAATTTACTATGGTTAGAAAGTAATTAAAAGTTACAAGCAAATCCTGTAGTAAAAGATTCTTCAAAACCAATTATTTGCTAAATCCAGGGATCGACAGCCATCAATTCATGATTTTAGCTGGATCAGTTTGAATGTATTTCAAAGATGTTTTGCCCTTACGGATTCACTGGCCAGAATCATTTGATGGGGGAGAGTCTTCAATTATCTTGCTAGTGACATTTATCCTGACTCCTCCATGTTTCATAATGATCGATATATTACAGTACTTCTCCTGGCTTAGGGATATTGCCCTTTCCAGGCTCTCCTTCTTTACATTTCCATAGACAACATACTCCAGGTTGATATCTGTAAACACCTTAGGGTGCTCCGGAGATCTTGTTCCGTCTGCAATAACCTCCAGCCCTTCAACGGGTTCCTTCTTCTTTTTCAGTATTGATATTACGTCCATCGCGGTGCATCCGCACATCGCCTGTAACAGCATCTCGGTCGGTGCACTGCCCTTCTGTTGTTCACTTACGTCAGAAAAGTCAAATATAGTATAGCGGTTTGAATCGCCTGACGCAATAAAAGTCATGTCCTTCATCCATTCTACCTTACCCCGCATGCATCCGCAACGATCAATGGTATTTATTCTTATAGAAGCTCCGTAAGACGTCAGTCTAGTGTACACTACAACCTGGATGAAGCTCCTTTCCAGTGAAGATTTCCAAAAACATCCTGCTTTAAAGTTAGTGAACTAAGCCCTGTTAAGATAGAGAGAAGAGAGATATGTTATGTGCGAAATCTTGTTAAAAATCTGGAGATAAATAGGTTCTGTTAGGTTAACGGTTGATGATAGAAAATTCCTAAAAACCCGCCTCTTTCGATTAACAGTGCCGCTTCTTGCCCATCCATCTTCGATTAATTCGCCGTCTTTTAAAATTCGTTTTACCTCCTTTCCCACCCGTTTGCATAGCTTGGAATAGTACTACCTGTAATAATAGGCTTACTGAGAGCCTAAAGAGAGAAATGAAAGAAACTAACACAAGGGAAGAGTTTATAGCTTTTATAGTGAAGGAGCTTGACATATAGAAACTGCAAACAGAAAAAGGATGTGATTGAGATTGAATAAGTTATATCGTGTTACCGTTGATGAGCATTCCTGGCATAGGAGACGTAACTGGCGCAATAATAGTTTCAAGAATCGGAGACATAAGAAGATTCAATACCCCTGAGAAGCTCATTGCATTTTCTAGATTAGATCCGGTAATATACCAGTCCGGGAAGAACAGGAAGGAGTCAAGGATATCGAAGAGGGGAGACCATCTATTGAGATATGCCATATATCAGAGTGCCCTTGCTGCTACAAGAACGGATGGTCCAAAAAGGGAGTTCTAATGAAAGGAAGAGCAAGGAAGGCCTATCAGGAAAGAAGCTCGTAACTGCATGCGCAAGAAAACAGTGTCACATTATCTGGGCAGTACGGACTGAGAACAGAGAATACAGTTGAAAGGGAGAAATCAATGGAAATTACTCATCAGGATTAGCGTAAGCTCTGTCAGCATGTAACAAAATAAGGGTCATAACAAGGCTAATATAGTAGACTGGTCAAATATGATTTTCAAGCACAGGGGACTGACCAGTTACGAAGCTCCAGACTACAACTATATCTCCTTTGGTCTTGGTATTATTAAACTGCGTTTCCTTGAAAGGAGTGCAAATAGCCAATCGCATCATATCCTTTATCTATAAACTGCACGAATGGGATAGAATGGTAAACAGGTATCTCTTCGTGCAAAAGGGTATAGGCATGTATACCAATGAGTACACGCACTGATAAAATCGCAAACTACTGAGTGTCTGAGCCTAATCCGTTCATCCGTTTCGGAGTGTGAATGTGCTCAAAGAAATGATTAATACAGTAATTCTAATGGCGACCAGTGAACTGGCTCCTGATTATTCTCATCTTGATAGTTGCCTGGATTCTGGTATACTACCTGGCAATAATGAAGCTGAAGAGCCACGTTGCTCCATATGGTCCTGCACTCCTGATCAAGACTCAGGCCGGTGTAAGGACTATAGATAGGGTTTCAAAATTCAAGTTTTGGGATTATTTTATTTCATTTTACTATTACGCGTTGCCGTTCTTTGCAGCCGCAGGCGTTGCTCTTCTAGTTTATGAGGCATTCCTGGTGTTATCAATTCCTAGGAGTGCAGCACCTTCTCTTTCTTACGTACTGGCACTACCAGGAATTAATCCTGCGATACCAATCGTTTGGGGCATAATAGGTCTCATAGTAGCAGTAGCTCTACACGAAGCATCTCACGGGATAGCTGCCAGGAGATTTGGAATTTCAGTGAGGAGCACAGGTTTGCTGTGGCTAATAATACCGATAGGGGCTTTTGTCGAACCTGATGAAGAGGAAACTAAGAAAGCTGAACCAAAGACCAGAGCCAAAATTTTTGCTGCAGGACCGGGGATGAATGTTACGCTTACCGTAATATTTCTGGTCCTTGCAATACTTGTTGCCTATTCGTTTGCACCTGTTCCGGGAGCTCCAGTTCAATCTTCACTTGTTCCAGCATTTCATCCAGGGGATGTCCTGCAGTCAATAGACGGAATATCTGTCTCAAATGTTACAGCACTATCTGATCTTTCACTTACTCCGGGGAATTACGTAAACATTACCCTTCTAAGAAACGGGCATGAGTTGACGGAGAGGGTGATGTACGGACTGTACGTAACTGCAGTGTTGAAAAACTACCCTGCATATAATGCTGGCATCACTGCAGGGAGCGTCGTCATTTCACTTGGAAACAACAAAATCACGAATCTGACTAATTTCCAGAATTTGGAAGACAAATATCAGGCAGGGCAAACAGTGGCGGTTGAAACTTTCAACGGGACCAGTTACAACTTCTACAACATCACATTCGCATCAAGATATTCTTATATGGTAGCCAGTGGAGTTTCTAATCCGGGGATCCCAAAGAATTCCCCATTCATGGGCATTGAAGTTTCTGTTCTTGGACTGAGCCTATTTGATCAGTATTCGTACCTGAACCTTCTCAGGAATCCGGCTTCTGCTGGTCCCCTTGGATTCTTCGAATACCTTGGCCTACCTTTCCATTTTGAACTCCCGCTTCCTTCGGCCCTCCTTTCAACAATACATTCAACTCCGATATCACTGAACCTTGAGTATCTCTTCTACTGGCTCTTCTGGCTAAATTTTGCACTGGGATTGATGAACCTCTTACCAATAGTTCCGCTTGATGGAGGGTACGTTTTCCTCAATATACCATCACTGCAGAAAAACAAGAAAGCAAGAGATGCAATTGTGGCTGCGGTAAGCCTTATCGTGCTTTTCCTGATACTATGGGAGCTAATCGGCCCCAGGATAATCTAGATGAGGCTCATCTGGAACTGGTCTCCTGTGCCTCTGCTTATTGCCAAATCGAAGTAGTTTACTGGAAGTTTTGAACTATCCGAAAACGAAAGTGCTTCTTTCTTGAACGACACGAAGTTTGGGCAGAGATTGCACCTCGTGGTTTCATTTCTTAGGAAATTGCAGTTCCCATTAGAGTTGTAAAAGCAGAATCTCCCAATTGACTCCACAGTTGTGCAACCTCCTGTTCAATAAATACTTTGGTTTTTCATAGTTATAAAATCTAGGCCTGACCTTCATTTTTGCATTACGCAACAGTTGAGCGAGCCTCTTTTTTTGCCTCGTAGTTTGCCCTGACCTCTTCAAATTTCTTCAATATCTTTTCCGTGATCTCGGTAGCGTTACCGGTATAATCTAGCGGAGACAACTTGTTTATGTTCTTTCCGCTCCTCCTCCGTATATTTTCCCAGAGTTCCCCTCCCTTTTCCCTTGCATCCATTGAAGCTTGCCTTACTATTTCATGAGCCTCTTGCCTACCGTAACCATTATTGACCAGGGCCATGAGGTAGGCTTCTCCAAGAGCCATGTCGTTATTAAGCACGTTTTTCAGCATCACATCCGAGTTTACCTTGAGCCCCCTGAAAACAGCGACCATCTTGTTGAGTATGTCGTCTATGAGGATTGATACATAAGGGATTATGAAGCGTTCTGAAGCACTGTTTGTCAAATCCCTCTCATGCCAGAGCACTGCTGATTCGTGCATTGGGGTTACAAATCCCCTTATTATTCTTGCCAGGGAGACAATATTCTCAGACGTTACTGGATTTATCTTCTGGGCCATGGTACTAGAGCCAACCTGTTTTGCTTCATTGAACGGCTCCTGCACCTCGTTGATCTCTGTCCTCTGAAGGTTTCTCACCTCTGTTGCAATTTTTTCCAAGGAGGTCGCTATATTTGCCATTATTGAAACGTATTCAACATACCTGTCCCTGTCCACTATTTGTGTTGGACCCTCTTCCTCGTTAATTCCCAGATTCCTCATCAATACAGACTGGACTTTTATTGTATCCTTTCCGAGGGCAGCACCTGTTCCAACCGCACCCATGAATTTCCCTACGATAACTCTTTTCTTTGATTCCTCGACACGCGCCATGTGACGCATCATTTCAGCCAGATATACGGAAGTCTTCAGTCCAAAAGTTATCGGAAGAGCCTGTTGCCCGTGCGTCCTCCCTATCATGACTGTATGCTCGTTTTTCTTTGAAATTTCATACAGTACTGTAGAAAAATTAAGCAAGTCGTCAGTCAGTATAGAGTAGAACCTCTTAAATTGCAGTGCATTGGCGGTATCTGTTATGTCGTTGGATGTGGCACCAAGATGGACGAATTTTCCACTCTCCCCAGAAACTGAGCTAAGTACCTTGACCATTGCCATTACATTGTGACCTATCTCTGCTTCAACTCTCTTGACTTCTTCTATATTTACATACCTAATGTTTGCATGCTTCCTTATCTCCTCTGCTGCCCCCTTTGGTACTATTCCTATTTCGGCTTCTGCCATTGCTAGAGATGCTTCCACTTCAAGCATGTAACCCAAATTGGACTCTTCTGAAAATATTGCCTTGACCTCATCCCTGCCGTATCTGTAATCTAGGGGGGAAACTATCATATCAAAATATCGGGATTTAGAATAACTATATTTCTGTCTAATGACAGATAATCATGTGCCATAGAATTGAGGCTTTCCCTCGGACAGTCTATATAGGAACCTGACCTGACTTTTAAACCCCCAGTAATATTCAGAATGCCTTTGTCAGTATCTAAATGCAACGACCAAGATACAATCAACTGTCATAAAGTGGAAAAAGTGCTAATATCCATATTTTAAAGATAAAGTTGTGATGTAATGGAAGTCACTCATAGAAAGAGGCTCCATTACATATGAGGCCTGTGACATCCTTGACATCAATTTCTGAGCAATATCAAACTACCTGCAGAATAGAGAATATTCCAAGTCCAACTGCAAGTACCATGAATACGTAGAGGAATATCGTTCGCAGCTTCCCGATCCTGTATCGCCCCATGATCTTCTCGTTAGATCCTATACGTATTACCACCAAAAGAGGAAGAGCCAGGGCAATGGAACTCAATACCATAATATCAAGAGCTAGGTTAATAAGATCGGTAATTAAAAGAGTCAAAATAGCGGCAGGTATGATCTCAAGCAAGTAGATCCCATAGAATTTTTTTTGCTTGCTGAAACCTTTATTGAAGCTACCCTTCATCCTGAAGACATCTGAGAGCGAATACGACATGCTCATAGAGATTACAAACATTGCAAGGAGGCCCGCGACACCAACCGCGATCGCGAAAATCAGTGGACCAATTGGTCCAACTTCATGACCCAGTGCAGCTGCAACGTAAGTCACTGAATTTCCTTTTATGAATCCATCCTGTGCAAGTTTCCAGGAGAATACAACGATGGCTATCATCAGCCCTTCAGATGCAATGGCTCCCTGTAGCGTACCCCAGCTTTCCTTTTTCATACCAGATATCTTGATACCCGCATCAACGTCGGCTGCCTGATGGTAGAATAGCATCCAGGGCATTATCACCGCCCCGATGTTGGCTGCAATGAGGAAAGAAAATGAATTGGATGGAACGTACGGATTGAAATCTGCGAAATGCACGTTGTGAGGGTATACCAGCAAGTCCAAGAACACGAACAGGAATAATAGGAACCCCATTGCAACTAGAAATATCTCTATTTTTTTGTATTTGCCCGTTATTATGACCAGCGTGTGCACCGCTATGACAAAAATGATCGTAATAAGAATAGGAATGCCTATGATCGAAGCCGCCACTGCTATGCCAGCAAATTCCCCCACATAAGCAGCAAAGTCTATCACTGCAGTACCGGCGACAGCGGTCACAGTCCATCCGTGGCCAAACTGTTGTGAAATTACTTGGCCCAAGGTCTTTCCTGTCACAGCTCCTATCCTCGATGATGTGTCCTGAACGTAAAAGAGCGGTATTATCAGTACGATCAGGAATATTATCAGGTGAGCTTTGAATTCTATACCAGACTGAATTGCAGTAATTACACTCGGTGCGTCCAGGTCTGCTAACATGACTACCCATCCTGGGCCCAGTACTGGAAGCAGTTTCTTAAGCGTAGGATTCATTTCTGTTCATTTTGGGGCTGCTTGATCCAATAGAAATGAAGGGGAATTATCATCGGAATGAGCTTTCCTGAATTCTCCAGATTTGTTCCCTGGCCTCAGCCTGATAGTCCTTCCCATCTGAATGGGTATCCTCAATTCGCCATTTTGTCCTATCAGATATATGCTATCTTCTCCCTTCTCCAATCTGATAGGCATTCCAGGGGTTGAACCTGTATCGAGGAGTTTCTTCAGAAATGAGTGCTCCTCCAGCACCTGTCTTACAAGATAATATTTCCCTTCAGGAGCTTCGGAAGCTTTTACCTCTACCATCTTCCGATCCGGTTCAATTGGATTTCCATGAGGGCAGTATTCAGGTGAACCTATCTTCCTGTAGAGATTTGACAGTAGTTTTTCTGGAAAATCGTGCTCTAGATCCATTACTGAGTTGTGAACTTCGTCCCAGGAAACATCAAGAAAGGTATACGCAAAATGTTCAGTGATCCTGTGGGCTCTCACCATGTGCATTGCGTTGACATAACCCTCGTTGGTAAACCTCAATCCCTGCTTATTCACAGTCAGCTGCTTTTCCCTTTCAAGTCTGTGAATCCCTTCCCAAGCCGAAGGTAGGGAGATATTTAATCGCTCTGCAACCCCTTTTTCATTGGCGAAATCATAACTTTCATTTAATTCCCAAATAGCCAGTAGATAATCTTCGGCATTATGTTTCACTTTACTTAATTAGGGTGACCTAATTAAAGATTGCTAAAGACCTGATTCAGCCCCACCATCCAGCCCAGATAAAATTTAATGATCTCACTCTAGAATCTACACAAATTATAATATTTCTTACAGGTTCATTATCAAATGAAACCTTATGTGACGATAAATTTAGCCTGCTCCATTGACGGCAGGATAGCGTCCAGAGGCGGGGAGGCATTCAAATTCTCCAATCAACTAGACCTTACTAGGGTGCATAGAATGCGCTCGGAATCTGACATAATTTTGGTAGGGAAGAACACCATAAACATGGACAATCCTAAACTGGTCGTTAACGAGAAATACTATGGATCTGACCATATACCAGATGCTGCCATAATGGATTCCAGATTGACAGTAAATTTTGAAGCGAGGGTATTCGCATACCCACGGAAAGTTGTCATTTTCAGTGGTAGTGAGGCAGAGGAAGAATCCATCCCTGAAAACCTCAGGTCAAAGATTGTGTTAAAAAAGAGCAGGACAGCACATCCTGATTCAGGCTTCGTCGTCAATGAACTCGGTAAGATGGGATATTCAAGGGTTATGATAGAAGGTGGAAAGTCGGTAATCACATCTTTTATTTCTGAAGGCAACTGGGATGAACTCTCAATATTTTACTCTCCAGTAATGATGGGAGAGGAAGGAATACCAATGTTCGGGACCTCCAGATACCCACTAAAGCTAGGCATACCAGAAATAACAAAGCTTGGGGATGGTTTTTTTGTTAAAATCAAAAAAGGATTATAATCATATACGATTCATTGTACATGGATGGCAAAAAAAAGATCGAATGGGCAATGAATTGGATGCCAGTACTCGATACAATCAGGAAGGATTTCGTCTCAAGCAAACCCTTCAAAGGCATGAATATATCAATGGCTCTCCACCTGGAAGCCAAGACCGCAGTGCTTGCTTACACTATGAAGCAGGGAGGAGCGAAGGTAAGCATAGCCGGGTGCAACCCATTGAGCACAGATGATGAAGTTGCAAAATCACTGAAGGAAGACTACGGGTTGAATGTGTATGCGAAACGTGGACTCACCAAGGAAGAATACTACGAAAGTTTATCAAAAACGATTGATGCAGAACCTGACATAATAATAGACGATGGAGGGGATTTGACAGCACTCGTACATAATGATAAGAGGGTTTACAAGAACATTAAGGGGGGAAATGAAGAGACTACAACAGGGGTTGTTAGATTAAAAAATATGGAAAAAGCGGGTGCTCTAAAGTTCCCAATGTTTGACGTAAATGATGCGCTCATGAAGCACCTTTTCGACAATAGATACGGTACTGGACAGAGCACAATCGATGGAATTTTAACCGCGACCAACCTGGTCATTGCTGGGAAGAACGTAGTCGTAGGCGGGTATGGATGGTGCGGGAGAGGTATAGCAAACAAGATGAGGGGTCTCGGGGCAAATGTTACCGTAACAGAGATAGATCCATTCAAATCCATAGAAGCCCATATGGACGGATTCATAGTAAAACCGATGAAGGAGGCCATAGGTGATGCTGACTTTGTTATAACAGCGACAGGCGTGAAGGACATAGTTACTCCAGAGCTACTAAGGTACGCCAAAGATGGCATAATACTGGCAAACTCTGGCCACTTCAACAACGAGGTTGCAGTGGATGATATTGAAAAGGTGTTTGGCAAGGGGAAGGAAGTGAGAAAGAATGTTACTCAGTTTACCGTAGGCAAGAAGAAGGCTTACGTTCTTTCTGATGGCCGACTTGTCAATCTTGCATCCGGACAGGGACATCCCGCTGAAATAATGGATCTTTCATTCTCGATACAAGCACTCACAGCAAGGTTCATTGCTGACAGCCCACCAAAAAAACCTGGGGTATATCCTGTTCCACACGAAATTGACCTGAAGGTTGCAAATTCGTATTTACAGTCTTACGGGATAAGGATTGACAAACTGACGAAGGAACAATTAAGATATATCAATTCCTGGCAGGAGGGCACCTGATTAATTTGAGTATCATTATTTTGCAAGCAAATCATAAATAATCAATATTGGATATGGCTGCGTGCCGTTTGAAAAACTGGCCGAGATGATACTTCCTAGGGAGGTCATCGGGGGACATGGTGCAATCGAAAAGATCGGCGAAGTGTTTAAAAAACTCACGATATCGCAGAAGAGTATAATAGTCACGGGTAAGAATACAGTTAAGCTGGCCGGAGACAGAGTCAAAGGGCTTCTCGAGGCTTCAGGCATAGATACTGAAGTGATAATCACCGACTATGCTACCGAGGAGAACGTAGAGAAAGTAAAGGCACGCACGAAGGATTTCAACGCAAGCGTGATCATTGGCATTGGTGGAGGGACTAAAATAGACATCGCCAAGAAAAGTGCATTTGATCTCGGGCTGGATTTTATTTCAATACCGACTTCTGCAAGTCACGACGGAGTTGCAAGTCCCAGAGCAACAATTACAAAGAATGGACTGTCAACTTCAGTGGAAGCAACAATGCCTGCGGCAATCATTGCAGATACCGAGATAATAGTTACGGCACCATTCAGGTTTCTGGCTGCTGGTGCAGCAGATGTGCTTTCCAACCTGCCTGCCCTTATGGATTGGAGTTTAGGCCACAGACTGAAGGGGGAAAAAATTAGCAGCTCGGCTTATTCAATTTCCGAATTTGCTGCAAAGGAGATCATCAATAATGCATCGCAAATCAAGCCTCACGTGGAAGAAAGTGTTTGGCTTGTGATCAAGCAAATAGTATTCTCAGGGATAGCTATGAGCATTGCTGGAAGTTCCAGACCTGCTTCTGGTTCTGAACATATGTTTGCTCATGCAGTCGACACCATAAAGAAGGGGAATGGGTTGCACGGAGAATTGTGCGGTATAGGCTCAATCATTGCAATGTACCTGCACGGTGCTGATTGGAAGACTATCAAGAACACACTCCAAACTATAGGGGCTCCAACTACCCTAGATCAGGTTTCACTCACGGAGGAAGATGCAATACAAGCACTCATGATGGCACATAAGACTAGGCCTGACAGATACACAATATTGGGAGAAAGCGGTCTCAGCGAAAGTGCTGCAATGGAAGCACTGCGCATTACGGGAGTTTCTTAGATGGTCATAACACTGGTTCCAAAGAACATCGCCAAGGAGGGATCGGTATTCCAGTATTTTGGTCCCGCTCCGGAATGCAACGTCTGCAACCTCAAGAACGTATGCCATAATCTTACGCCCGGTTCATACTATAAAGTTGTAAAATTCAGGGAGAAGGAGCATAAATGCTTCATCCACGAGGGTGACAGGGTGTATACTGTTGAAGTTGCGGAAGTGAGCAGAAGCATTATGATACCGCTGAAGATAGCAAAAGAGGGAGCAAAGGTAACTTACAAGAGACCCGACTGTGACGATTACGAATGCAAGCTCGCAGACATTTGTATACTGAGTTACATGAAGGACAAGTCAAAGATCAAGGTCAATGAGGTACTTGAAAACAAATGCCCCAGGGGCTTTGGCCTAGTTGAAGCTAAGATAGAATGAGCATATTGATTGGAATTGTTGGAAAGCCAAATGTTGGCAAGAGCACGTTCTTCTCTGCTCTTACGGAAAATCCGGTCGAGATAGCTGATTACCCATTCACAACGATAGAATCAAACAAGGGTGTGACGTATATAAGGGCAAAATGCCCTGAGACCGATATCGGAAAGAAATGTAACCCTAAACTTGGCAAGTGCGTAAATGGAATCAGACTGGTTCCTGTTGAACTGATAGATGTTGCAGGATTGGTACCAGGTGCCCACGAAGGAAAGGGACTGGGAAATAAGTTCCTTGATGACCTCAGGCGGGCAGACGGTTTCATACAGATTGTTGATTCAACTGGGTCCTTGGATCAAAATGGGAACAACATTGGAAGAGGCAAGGCAGATCCATTGAGTGACGCAGAATTTGTCCAGAATGAAATAGGTTTATGGCTGGCTGGCATCATATCCGACGGACTGATCAGGAATCTCAGGAAATTGGAGAGCGAGGGGGGCAAACTTGATACGATCATATCGGAGAAGGTTTCTGGGCTTGGTATCGATCCAAAGGAAGTATCCGCTGCGATTAGAAATGCCGGAATCCCAAGCAATCTCAAGGAATGGGATGACCAGGTCACCCTGAGACTTGCGAAGGAAATCATAAGGATATCTAAACCTGGGATAATAGTTGCAACCAAGGCCGACAAGATTGAACAGTCTGAGGCATCAAAACTGAGAGAGAGAGGAGCTCACGTTGTATCAGGAGACTATGAGCTTGTCCTCAGGAGGGCGGCTAAAGCAGGATTGATAGACTATTTTCCTGGAAATAAGTCTTTCAGGATCATAGACGAGGGAAAGTTGAGCGTTGCCCAGAAGGAGGCACTGAAGAAGGTCAGTGACTTCCTGAAGATCAACAATGGAACACAGACCCAGGAAGCATTAGAATACCTTGTTTATGATGTTCTAAAGATGATTGTTGTTTATCCAGTGGAAGATGAAAACCACTGGACTGACAAGAACGGGAACGTTCTCCCAGACGCAATTCTCATGAGACAAGGATCGACCGCAATTGATCTGGCTTTCAAGGTCCATTCTGATCTCGGGGAGAGATTCATCAGGGCAGTGAATGGAAGGACGAAGAGGATTCTGGGAAAAGAATACCTGTTGCAAGACGGGGACGTAATTAAGATTGTCGCTGCCCACTGAATTTACTGAAAATTTCCAGTAGTTCTAAAGTAGATAACTCTTCCGGTCTGTTATCGCCGTAAACATCTGAATCCACTATGTTTCTGATTTTCTTCCTTCTTTGCGAGAACAGCAATTTCAGGAAATCGTCGAAACCAGGTGGTATGTCTTCATTTTTCTTCTCCAGTCTGAGGACGGTGCTGTAAACTTCCGGAGATGGAGTGAACTTCGATGGAGGAATGTCAAATTTCCTTTCGATCCTGAACTTCATTTGCATCATTATGGAGAGCCTGGAATATTCCCTTGTCCTTGGAAGCGCAGTTATCCTGTCAGCCACTTCTTTCTGAATTGTCACTACACCCTCATCGAATCGACTATTCCATAATTTTTCCAGTAGAGGAGAAGAGATTGAATATGGCATATTTGACACAAATACGTCAAACGACGGCCATTCGACCTTCAGGGCATCGCCACAAATTATTGTGGCATCTGGGAAGGAAATCAGCAACCGTTCAACGAAGCCCTTCTCTCTTTCAATTATGGTCAGCGATCTGTAGTTCCTTAGGAATCTTGTGAGTTGGCCCAATCCCGCACCCACCTCCAGAACATTTTTCCCGTCAACGTTGACAAAAGAGACTATATTCTCGGCAATCCTAGGATCATTGAGGAAATTTATTCCTGCACTTCTGTTATTGCGCATCGCCTATCCGGAAACGAACAGTCTATGCCTCTCGTCCTTGTTCTTGAGTTCCCTGATAATCCGTTCTGTGATCATTTTCTCCGGATCCCTGAGGCCCTTTACTCTAGCTTTCAGGTCCTGGAAGTTCTTGAATGGCCCCTTCTTCCTCTCATCTAGTATCTCCCACATCAGATTTCTCCCTACCCCATATAGGAGATCAAGCTGGTGGAGCCTTGCCGTTACAGGCTGCGCATTGTTGAAAAAATTAACGAATCTCTGCTCGTTGTTTTCTACTATCTGCCGCAATACAAATTCAATCTCATTCTGGGCGCCTGGTGTCAGTTCTTCGAATGATATTCTTCTCCTTACGCTTCCTATCTTATCCCTCTTCTCTAAGTCTTTGCCAATGTACACCCTATCTCCTATGGCCATTACTACTCCCTGCTTTGGTATAAGTTCGAAGAGTTTCAATTCCTCTTCTCCTATTGCGAGTGAAAGTGGCACTCTCTTGAATGCTTTTTCCTCCATCCTTCCTTGTGGTAGAATGTCGAGAACGTACGCATACTCTTCCAAAGAAATCACCTGCTCTTGTGGAGAGTTTCGATGATCTTGTTTCCCAGTTCCTGGTCCAGGTTTTGAACGTGGGGGTACAGAACAGACCTTAGTTCATCTATGTTTGCTGGCATAATGTCTATGACCTTTACTGCAAGCATCTCTTCCAGTCCTAATGAAACGAGGTCCTTCTGAAGCTTTGCAGCCTTGTCCTCTGAAACTTTGGAAAATTTACTGAGGTGTTTGAGTGCAGATGCCTGGACATCAGTGAACTCTCTTTCTTTTGATGCATTTGAGAGCAGTTCCTTTGCCTTGGCCAGAGGGATGTATTTAATTTTCATTCCCCTGATTCACGCCCTTCTTAAATGTATAGGATAAGCTACGACCGTCTTGGGTTTCCCCTGGTCGCTTATCTTTACGACGTATGCATCTCCCTTCTGCCCCTCTACGATCCCAGTCATTCCTTGAAATCTCTTGAAAGGCATACCCTTGTGAAAAGATGGTTCTATATCGATGGCTACACTGTCTCCTACCTCGAACGTCTTAACTATTCTGTTTACGGTAATAGGTCCCCTCTCGTTTAACCTCTTCCTCATCTTGTATCTAGTCTTAGATCTGGGACCGTGAGACATTTTTCCCATTTTTCCATCTCCTATTTGACTTCGAGCACATTAAGATAATCTATTTTAACGTTTATGTCCAATTCGTCCTTGAGGTTTGGAACAGTACGCCCATCGTCTCCAGTGATGAATTCCTTGATGTACGTACCAGCTTCTGCCTTTATGATAAGTACTAGGTGGCCTTCATTGTACTGCTTGACTTCAATGGACCTGATTGTTCGCTCCCTCATCTTGTCCTTCCTTATGTTCAGCACCCTCCTAGGGGTCTTCTGATTGATCTTGAAATCCGTGTACTTCTTCAGAATCTCATCTATTCCTTCTATTACCTTTCCATCTATGATTAGCCCGACCTCATAGGTCTTATCTGACCTTAGGTTCTTCATACCATCTATCTCAACAGAACTTGCAGGTGATAAGTCAATTACTTCGACTCCACCGTCTGAAAAATTCAGTACTTCCTCCGAAAGAACGGCTGGGTCGAATGTACGCTTACGTGGGTTCTTGACCTCTACGTAGAATGGCCTTCCGTTGCCGAGCATCAATGCATCCACATCTTCCCGACCGGACGCAAAGAAGTTATAATCCCTGCCGTTGAATAAGCGGCATACCGTTAGGCCTATGTACTCAGAAATTGACTTCTCCCCTTCCTTCCCCTTCCCTGGCTTTATCCAGGGGGACTGGGGGATACCCCTCCTTTTCTTAAGATACCTTCCTTTCAGATACATTGGCCTTATCCATATCGAGTAATCCATGTTTTCCTGATTCACGGTGAAAACCATATCAGGCTTAGAGAAGTCAGCCCTGTAGGGAAGTTCAGCTTCTATTTTTGAACCGAGAGCAACCTGAAAGTCGTCCTTATAACTCCTGAATTTTACTCCCGTCTTCTCTGCAAGTTCTATTTCCTTCCTCAGACTTTCCTTTGGAGTTCTCAAGCCTATAAGGAACGTAGAGAAATCGTACTTTTTGGCTTCGCCTGCAAACATTTCAAAATAGTCTTCAACGTGATCTAGAATATTTCCGCATAATTCACAGCTACCTTCTCCAGACGACTCCAAGCTGTCAGTGTAGGATAGCCTTTCTTTGCATTTTGAGCAAAGGTACATCTACTTGACTTCTACTGTTTTTACAACATTCCCGGGAATCCTGACGAAAACCTTGGATCCGCACTCACACTCGAACTGTGTAGTATCTCCTTCGTCTTTCAGTTCCCTTCCACACCTTATGCACTTAAACATTTTCCAGGTCCACCTTCTTAAATTCTGTATTAAGTTCCGGAGAATATGCATCACCAACAAACTCGAAGCCACACTTTCTGCACTCCCAAATACCCGGGTGTATCCTCTTGACTGATGTGTGATGACATCTGGGGCATATGTAGGTGGTTTTCCTGAGATTTTCCATCTCCAGCCACCTCTTCTTGACAGTGGAACCATACCTGGCGCCGAATCTGCCAGAACTTCCTACCTTTCTTGTCTTCTTGGTCATGGACTCATTTCCCCAGTACTCTCTTCCTAATATCCTTTCCTACTTTAATCGATGTATCCACCGCAGAAAATAGCTCCTCTTTCGTGATGCTGCCGCCTAGACCTTTCTGCATTGCTACGACGTCACCATTCTCGTTTGTGGCAACTGACAGTCTCGCAGATGCAACTTCCTCCTCTTCTAGGTTAGGATCAGCAAGTAATGTACTGCCAATCTTTGCAAACGTCACCGTTATCGGAATGTGGTTTATCGGCAGTGGAAAGTCCTCAGCCCCTATCTTAGAGCCTGGAACCTTCGCTTCAAGCAGGGCAGCAACTGCCCCGAGCGAGCAAGCATCTATCAAGTTACCATCATAATCCAGGATGTGCATGTCAATAAATACGACCCAGACCTTCTCCCCTTCCTTTATGACCAGTTTGTCAAGGTCGATCATCTTTGATTCTCTTATACCCCTATCAACAACTCTTGCGAGTTCAATTGCATCCTCGCTTGGGGGCCCAGACTCAAACGTAGGTGAAGCCATCGGTAGGAGTTCAGCGTTGGTTGTGAGGATACCGCTGTTTGGGGTGTCCGGAAAGGGTTCTCCCTGTTCAATCTTGATGCCTACCAGTACCCTCGTGTCCCCAAGTCTCACTTCCGCAGACCCTTCTGCTCTTGGAACAAAGTTGGTGTTCACTACCGCGGTCCTTATTTCATCAAACTTCCGTCCGTCTATC
The DNA here is from genome assembly GCA_049965815.1 of Thermoplasmata archaeon. Taxonomy (GTDB): domain Archaea; phylum Thermoplasmatota; class Thermoplasmata; order Thermoplasmatales. The sequence continues at coordinate 25,574 of JBMFVV010000009.1, forward strand.
CTGCTTCCCTCTGCACATATTTTCTCTAGGTATTCTCTCTTTAGTCCATATACTATCTCGTCTGCGCTCTTACTCACTGCTCTCACCTTCCTTCTCACTTTCGCTGGCTCTGTATTTGGCTAGAAGCGCCTCCTTCTGAAGATCTGAGATGTACATCGCAGCCTTCTTCGAAAGCTCGACTGCTTCCTCCAGCTCATCTCTCGTCATGTTTCCGTCCATCTGTAGCAGTACTATCTCCTGTGTCCTTGGAATTATAGCCATTGGCAGGTCTGCCTGCCCGAAGTTGTCCTCTTCCTTGTTCAGGTCGAGGACCACTTTTCCATCGACCTTGCCGGCAGCGCATCCAACCACCAGATCCTTCATCGGTATACCTGCATCCACAAGTGCAACGGATGCAGCTGTTAGTCCTGCAATTCTTGTACCTGCATCTGCCTGAAGGACCTCGATATAAACATCTATGCTCGTCCTGGGAAATTGCTCAGTAAAAACAGCGCATTCTAGCGCTTCCCCTATGACCTTACTTATCTCAACTGCCCTCCTGTCAGGTCCCGGCCTCTTCCTCTCGTCTACCGAAAAGGCAGCCATATTGTATCTAGCATTTATTATCGCCCTAGAAGGATTCTGGGTATGCTTTGGAAATGCCTCTCTGGGCCCATAAACGGCCACCAGGACTTTGTTACCACCCCATTCTATATATGCAGATCCATCTGCCCTGTTAAGCACTCCTACTTCTATCTTAATCGGTCTCAACTCGTTGAACTTCCTCCCATCTATTCTCAATCCATCTTCATTTATCAGTTTTATATCGCTTTGTGTTCCCAATTCAATCACCTTTATTCTCTTCCAACATCTTTTTCACTCTATCCGTCAAACCAGACGTGTGCGCCTCTTTCTCTATGTACTTCAAAATTTTCTTCACCGCCATTACCTTATCTGCCGATCCATCAAGCCATACTACCCCGTTCTGTCCCAGCTGTATCTTTACCCCTGTCATTTCCTTAATTGTGTTAACCATGGATCCCGCCTTTCCTATGATCCTGGAAACCTTTGTCGGCTGGACCATGACTATGTGCCCTCCCTCAAGCTTCCTCAAGCCTGCATCCTTCAGGGATAGCCATATCTGTCTGGACTCAGTTATCTCATTTACCTTTAGGAACACAGTATCGCCTATGCCCAGTATTTTGTTTAGATCCTGATCCAGATTCTTCCACGGGGTATCGTTAATGTGCAGGAACCCCGGGTATGGACCCCTTATGTCCATGATCCAGAACGATGGTGCTATGTCTATGACCTTTCCTATTATCCTGTCGTTCCTAACGGGATAGTATTTCCCAGACAGCGGAATTATGTTGGCGTAGTTGTTGTAAGTCTGAAGTACGCCCATCTGATATGAGTAGTATTTCCCATTTTCATGATAAATTCCGTTACCTTGTTTCATTCCTTCTAGATTTATCTCTTCTCCTGGTAAAACAATCTTCCTTTCCATATCCAAATACATTCACCTCTATTTTATCAACCTAATATTTACATTGCCTTTTGTTTTCTTGTTCAGGAAGTCGTAAAGCTGATCCTGAACACCTCCGGGAATCTCAATTATGGCACTGTAATTCCCGTTGTTCTTCCAATCTTCCTTGAGGATCTGTCCAAGGTGAGCTATCTCAGCATATATCTTCCCATACTCTGTGCCAGGAACCTCTATCTCCATTTTTACGTGCTCGAATCTGATTGGAAGAATGACTCTTATAGCCTTCAGAACCTCATTGACCTGTTCCTCGGCACTCTTGAATGGATCTACCCTGACTTTTGCTTCCTCCATTGCCTTCTCTATTCTCTGTGGCGGATGTGGCGTTCCTGATTGCGGATTCATGGACTCCCTTGAAATTATCTCTACAATCTGTCTTCTCTTTTCTTCCAGCATCTTGCGTCTTTGTTCTGTTGTAAGCTGTACCTGTCCCTTTTGCACTATTTCAATAACGACCTTCTGGAAGTCGTCTGTGCCAAAAACCTCCTTTATAACCTCTTCCGAAGCCCTGTCGCCTTTGCTACTGTCCTTGAATATCATGTCAGTGGCCACATAGTCTGACACGTTGACGCTTTTTCCCGATTTTACTAGGTCCACGAGTTTCTGGTCAATGAGCACCTCAAACCTGTGACCCTTTGATTCGTATCTAGCAATAAGAGCGTCCTCTACTTTGACCATTACTCTTCTCACTTGTTGCCTATGAGTTTGTTTGTCTCCTCCGGAGATAATATCTTGAATTTCTGTCCCTTGGTTATAACACCAACGCTCACCGTACCCAGTCCCTGCCCCTGTTCAAGTCCAGCCTTGAGAGCCTTGATCCCGAGTTCTGCAGCGTCTTTCAGTTGCATACCGCTCCTGTATTCTTTTTCCAAGATATCAACAGCAGCATCCCTTCCATACCCAATAGCATCAGCCTTATAACCTGTAGAAAGTCCCGAAGGATCTGTTTCATATAGCGTTATACCCGTTTCGTCAATTCCAGTGATCAAAAGAGAAGCCCCAAAGGGTCTCACTCCGCCATACTGCGTATACTGCTGCAGAAGATCGCACACCTTCTTAACCAACGACTCTACTATTATATCCTGTCCGTAAGTAACTTTCTCAGATTGGGCCTGAAGTCTTGCGTGGTCTATCAATATCCTAGCGTCCCCGATAAGACCAGATGAGGCAGCACCGATGTGACCGTCGATTGTGAATATCTTCTCAATACTTCTCTCGTCGATCAGCCCACTTTTCACCCTCTTGTCTGCCATAAGGATTGCTCCGTCCTCAAACACGATACCAATGGCAGTCGTACCTCTCTTGACGGCCTCTCTTGCATACTCTACCTGGAACAATCTACCGTCCGGTGAGAACACTGTTATAGCCCTATCATATCCCATTTGTGCTGATTGCATCATTTCACCTACTTTCTCCGTATATGTCAACGCAGTAATAAACCTTTATGAGGATATTTTAGCTAGAAAGTGCTACCTAGAGCCTGAATAAATCTAGCGATTCTTTCTCCTGAAAATGCAGCTCTGCCGGTATAACTATCGTGAATGGAACTTTCCCCTTACTCCACTCCTTTATATCTTCTATCCTTCCGTAAACTATTACCTCATCTTCCGTACCAAGACAACTTACAACTCCTATCTCTCTGTCACCTTTAAATATGCCTCCCTTCACTTCGGACTCCAACCAGAGGAGCTCTTCCAGCGCTTCCTTCAGTTCCATTGGGGGTTGCGTATCCAGAAGCAGGATTGTGTGCAGGTGCCTATCGTAGTTTTCTCTAATCTTTTCGTATGGCGACAGTGGCCTGAATCTCTTCTCAAACCTGGGAAGTGACACTGGCGCTCCTATCTTATAGAGATGTAGCCCCAGTCTGGTAGCTGCAGTCGGAAAAATTGAAGAATTGTGGAATATTTTGACGGGTATTCTCTTCTTTACTGCCCCCTGGTATATCGCAAAATGCGTGGTTGCAGAGAATGAATCTCCTGGTATCACTATGGAAACATTTCCCTCTTCTCTGAATAACCATTCAAAATCTTCCAGCATTTGCCTGCTGGCAAATGTCAATTCCCTATGCTCAAATTCCTTCAGGTAGTTGGGGGAGGTATATGTGTCCACGACTATCATTTTGGAATCTTCTAGGAAATCCATCTCCTCCCTGGTAAAGCTCATGGGAGGATTGAAACCAGCAGATACAAACCCTATCATAACAGCCCCCCAACAGTTCCCAGATCTATCGTTCCATATGCATCCCAAAGACCGTAAACTCTCCCATCGTTCAGCTGCACCCTCTTCAACACAGGGGATGAAATGTCATTCTTCAGAATATCAGAGCCACCGGCATATATGGACATTGCTGGAAGCACTATCAATCTCTCCTTCTTGAAATATAGAAAACAGTGCAATTTCAGCACCGAATCCACTGAATCCCTCAGGCCGACGGCAGGGTGCTCATTCCCTATGATTGCGAAATCGTCCCACTTGAAAGTCTTGTGCCCGTGATGGAACGTATAACGCCCCTCCCTGTATATGTCGTATGTTCTTATATTCAGTTTTGACGCAATATTGGCAACATAGTTGTCATGGTTTCCCTTGACAACAATAGGCTCTGATTTTTGGCCTATTCTTTGCAGGAGTTCATAAACATCATTCCATTCTTGGGCTGTATTTCGTGAAAATTCGTGTTTCAAATCTCCATCTATGATGAATTTTTCTGGTCTGTATCTCTTTATTATCAGGTCAACCGTATCGTATATCATCTGGGACTGTACTCTGGGGATGAAGATTCCATTCATTGCCAGTACGTCCTCGTAGCCCAGATGGATGTCCGAGACAACTACGGCAGAAATATCCTCAAGATATGCTGCTCCATATCTGGTGAAGAATATGCTGTTTTCGACCTCAATCTCTTCCACCTGTTGATAATTTATTTAACTACATCTAATTATCTTTGTGATGGAGATTAGTAAGTTAGGAGAGAGAAAACTAATTGAAGACATATGGAGAATATTTGGAGAGCAAAATGAGGACGAGGATGTCCACTTTTTATCATTCGGGAAAAAGTACCTCCTCCTGGCAGTAGATACAATAAACGAGGTGTATCATTTCGAACGTTCTTGGGATCCTGGTATCATAGGAAAATTCCTTGTAGACATAAATCTGAGCGATATTGCCGCAAAGAACGGAAAGCCGCTAGAGATGATGGTATCCTTCTCATTCCCCAGGGACCTGGAAGATTCGTGGGTAACAAAGATGGTAAAGGGAATCAAGAGGGAATTGAAGAAGTACGATGTGAAGTTCTCGGGTGGCGACCTGAAGGAGTCAGAAAGGATTTCATTGACTGGAATAGTCATTGGCGAAGTCCAGAAAGGTAAGGAATTCAGAAGAAGCGGAGCAAGACCTGGAGACTATGTATACATCTCATCGACCATCGGCAGGAACGAACGAGCAATCATGGATTATTACAAGGGTAAATTGGCAACACCTGAAGAAATAATTGACATCAAGCCCAGACTGGACCTGCTGGGCTCATTGAACAAACTCAGAATCACGTCGTGCATAGACAATTCTGATGGAATCTACAAGTCCCTCAGCTTGCTATCTAAATTGAGCAGAGTAATGATAAGGATAGATAGGGATGTATCTGAAAATTCCAGGAGCAATGAAGAGAGGGAAGAAATATATGCCATGGGAGGTGATTACGAGCTCATCTTTACTTCACCGCAGAAGATAAATGAATTTCCAGTAATTGGGAAAGTTTTGAAGGGGAAAGGAGTCGTTGACATTGACGGTAATGCAAAGATTCCAGATGGGTTCGATCACTTTAAGTCAATACAAAGGAAGCCCAGGCCACTATAGAAACAGGTAGATGAGATTCATATATGTTGCTTAAAATTATAAAATCTCGTTGATGAGATGCCTCCATCACTGATGAATTTTGATATATCTATATTAATTAGGGGTAAAGAAAAAATTATTAAATTGGCGAATTAATGACTGGTTGATTTAATTGATAAAGAAACTATTGCTGATGAGGCACGGGGAAAGTTTCGCTAACGTTAGCAGCATAATATCAGAGGAATTAGATAAATATCCGCTAACCGACAGAGGCGTTGAGCAGATACTGTTTTCAGCAGAGCAACTGAAAGGTCTGAAGTTTGAGGGAATCGTTTGCAGCCCACTGTTGAGAACTAAGCAAACGGCAAGAACCCTAGGGGAAGTTGTAGGATTGAATGTTGTAGAAAACAACAAGATAAGAGAGTCCGGACTCGGTCCGTACAACGGATACAGGGTTGATGAGGTGCCGAAGCTCAAGAGGGAGGACCTAGGAATGGAAACATGGGATTCTCAACTGGAAAGGATGAGAAGTGCCCTGAACGACTATGATGGAACGTACATATTTGTTAGCCATGCCCTTCCAATACGTGTCCTCACTGCAAGTTTCCTTGGACTGGATGAGAGGGAGAGTTTTGGAATTGACATTAAGCTTGCATCCATGACAGCTATAGATGTCGAGAAAAATAAAGTTGTTTCAATTGGGACTCTTCTTCTAACCGACAGAATAAGGAAACTATTTTCAGGATGAATGCACACTATTTGCACAAACGATACGTGACTAAAATTGAACGAGCGCAATAAGGGTCAAATTCATAAATCGTCGTGATGACCGACTGAAAGAGTTTATTTTTCATTGACTGTTCTCAAGTATTTCACAATCATGAAATTGTTCGTCCAACCGTTTGGTCTAAAACAGGGTTTACGGGAGAGATAGTGTTTTCCTTTTTTCGGAATAGACTAAGATTCGGTTGTGACAAATTCCTGAAAGAAGACTATATTGCCAGCAAATTAGCAGCGAGGGGCATTGCCATCGCTTCCTGCAGCATTAGAAAGCATCCTCTATTAAACTGGTTTTACCGCGTAAATGGTATGCTACTGAAATGGTTCAGTCGAATGTGAGTTCCCTCAGACCAGATTTTGAATTCAGTTCCCTCTTCAGGACAACCTCCTCAAGCCTGACAATATAGATCTCCATCAAAGGGTCTGCTATTCCAGAAAAGAAATGACCTCCCTTGACAGAATGATCGCTGAGCGCAACCGATGTGTGAATGTGAAGCCTAGGTTCGTTGGAAGATATACTTCCGTGGAATGATACGACCTCTCCTGGCGTTTTAAGTTTTTCCCTATCGTATTCCTTTCCATTCCAGTAACCCACTTCCAGGTCTCGTATCATCCCTATTCCGTACTCTATCAACCCTGAAAAGATACCATAGTCATCCAAAACTTGAGAAATCGATTCTCCAACATCATCACCTTTTTCAAGCTTGACTACGATGTAGTTTTTCTCTATGTCAGAGATCATGATTCTTTAACCTGAACGCGTATATATATGGTTTCCCGTTACTGGTGGAATTGTACCCACAAACGTTGCACTTATATCCGATGATCTTACGCTTTCCCTCGAGATTGACCTCTCTTATTTTGGTAAGTTTTGAAGAGCACACCGGACACTTATCAAGATGATCAAATTTCTTCTTCGTGTACCTCACGGAAACGTCTATTTCTGGGATGGAATATATAATCCTCCTGAACCTTTTGGGCGATGCTCCTATATTCATTTTTTTGAGGGCATCAAGAAATTTGATTTCACCAACTATCTCCCCGCTTTTCCTGAGAATGTTCAGAACGCTGAATATGAGTTCGGCATCACTGGGTCTTTTTACCACTGGAAAGATACTCTTTTTTCAAATAAATCATTTGTCATTTTGATATCGATACGCAGAACCCGTTTCCGCAGTTCACACTCCTTCCAAGAATTGAGTATGATTTTATGACTGTGATGTCGCTGCTCTTGACTTTCATACCGGCAAATTCGATAGTCTCGCCGTTTAGAACGCCTGGATTCTCCTTCAGAAACTCCACAAAGACTTCTGCTTTATCCCTTAGAACAGAATACATCTCTGGAGTAAGCTTGAGGGACTGTATCTTCTCCTCAATTTGACCGCTCTCGTAGGACAGAATCTCAGCCCTGATTGTGCCTTTCACGTCCCCTTCGTCCACCTTAACTTCTTTGGAGGATAATATGGATGCTTTTTTCACTCCTTCGGAAAGAGATATCTTGTCCTTCACCTTCAGGTCCCTCATCATCGATATTGCTTCTATTGTTCTCTCCCCAATTTTTGCATCATCAGGGCTGAAAGATGCTCCATCCGGGTATTGCAGCTCAAAAATGCTCTTCTTTCCTTCCTTTGACCTGAATGCCCTCTGGTAGGAATCTTCAGCTATGAATGGGAATATTGGTGAAATGGCGATAATGGAAGATAGAAGAACCCTGTAGAAATTATTGTAAGTTCTTAACCCTGTGATCCTGTGCTTAATGGTTTCCACATAGTTGTCCGCAAGATCATGCCATATGAACGATTCTGCAACCCTTATTGCACGGTCCAGCTCAAAGTTGTTCATTGCCTCCTCTACCTGTTTCAGCATAGTGTTCATCTGTCTCAGAATCCAGTGATCCGATGGTCTTAATTCATCGTCCTGAGTCTGCTTCCCCTTGTAGAATTCCAGAAAACTAACCAGATTGAAAATCTTGTTCATTAACCTCTGCCCCCTGACAAGGTCCCTTTCTCTGAAAGCCGTATCTTCACCCAGCGAGCAGGATGCGGTGAAATATCTGAATGCGTCTGCGCCAAATTTTTCAAGAAGAACATTCGGGTCGACAACATTCCCCCATGATGCATGCATAGGTCTTCCGTCTGGTGCCATGATGTTGCCATCTACCATAATGCTCTTCCAGGGATTTTCCCCTGTTAGAAGGTTGCCCCTGAGCAGACTGTAATATGCCCATGTCCTGATTATGTCCTGTCCCTGCGGTCTCAGAGACATGGGGTACATCTTCGAAAACAGTCTTTCGTCTCTCTCGTAAAATGTATTGAATAACGGGGAGATGGATGAATCCATCCATGTATCGAACACTTCCTCAGATCCCTTGAGCGGTTCGTGGCAGATCGGGCATTCCTTCACTGGTGGAGGATCTATAAGTGGGTCCACATAGCACTGACTTTCCTCTGCGACCACGGTATGACCATTCTTGCATTCCCACACGGGGATAGGGGTCGCAAAATATCTTTGCCTGGAGACAACCCAGTCCCACGAAAGCGAGTCGATCCAGTCATCCAGTCTCTTCTTCATGAAGATCGGGTACCAATCCAGTTTATCAGCCCATTTCTTCAGGTCTTCCTTAAATTCTGTTGACTTTATGAACCACTGTTCCTTCTGTAGAAATTCCAGCGGCGTACCGCAGCGCCAGCATGTACCGACATTCTGCTTGATCCTGGTGCTGGATATGAAGTCCCCAGATGCCTTCAGGTCTTCGATTATTTTCTTCTGGGCCTCTTTGACTGTCAGACCAGCGTATTTTCCGGCAACGTCCGTCAACCTGCCCTGTTCATCTATGCTTTTGAGAAACGGGAGGGAATGTTTGTATATCATCTTCAGGTCTGCCTTGTCCCCAACAGAGCATATCATCTCTGCACCCGTTCCGAAATCCATGAGTACCTCATCGTCGGCTATCACCGGGACTTTCTTACCCAATAGTGGTAACTTCACTTCCTTCCCCACCAATTGGGCATATCTATCATCCTTCGGGTTTACTGCGATGGCGAGGCAGGCCGGTAGCAGCTCTGGTCTTGTAGTGGAGATAACAATTTCTAAATCATCGCCACTGAACTTTATGTCATTGAGGAAGACGTCTCTCTCCTCATACACGATCTCTGATTCTGCAATTGCCGTTTCACACCTTGGACACCAGTTGACCGGGTGCTTACCCTTGTATGCAAGGCCACGCTTATACAATCTTATGAACGATATCTGAGTATACTTGCGGTACATTTCAGAATCTGTTTTGAAGTATAATGACGGGTCCGCAGTTATGCCAAGGGAGCTGAATTGAGAAATCATGGCCTGGATATTGCTTTCTGCAAACTCTTCACACAATTTCACAAATTTCTGCCTGTCATATTCGCGCATTTTGATGCCGTATTTTTTTTCAACGTTGACTTCAATAGGCATGCCGTTTACGTCGAAACAGAGCGGGAAAAAAACCTCTTCTCCCTTTATCTTGTGGTATTTTGCTATCATATCTATGTGGGAATAGTGAAATGCATGCCCTATGTGCATCTTTCCAGATGCATAGCGTGGCGGGGTATCTATGCTGTAGGTCGGTTTCTTTGAGTTGAAATTATACTGGAATATCCTCTCGTCGTTCCAGAATTTACTCCACTTTTTCTCGCTTTCCTTGAAGTCGTACGGCATTTAGTGTTGATAGCCTAAAGCTAAAAAAGGTTCTCGCTGTCCTAAGTGGTCAGTTTTTCTTAAATGCCTTGAACAATTTTGCCAGTGACTCCACAGCTCTGGTAGAATATTCTTCGATCCTTGCGACTGCCTGGTCATGTTCGGCACCTGGCCCAATAATTCCAATGGTCACCGGTTTCTCAAAATCGTTTGAAAGATCAACGATTTTCCTTACAGATTGAGTTATAACGAGGTCATCATGCTTTGTCTCGCCTTTTATTACTGCGCCTAGCAATGCTACTCCATCTATATTCTTCTTCTTCAACAGCAGTTTCACTGCCAGAGGCATATCAAAAACGCCTGGAACCCTTATCACTTCATGTTCAAATCCAAGAAGGTCTGCCTGCTCTTCTGCCTTCTTCTGCATGAGTGATGTGATATCATAATTGAAGTCTGAAACTACAAGTCCGATTCTCTGCATATTAATCCTCACTCAGAATTTGTCCTGCATTATTATATCCTTGCCTGATCCCCTTTCCTGCCATTGAAGAAAGCGAGTTACCTCCGTCCCTGACTAGCTTTACCAGGTTAGCGGCGTGCTTTGTGGATCTATCCTTTGCAAGCGCCAGAAGCATCGACTCTTCCACCTCGTCTTCGTGTACGGTAACATCCATTATATGCCTCTTTGCAAGCAATTGAGCCTGAATCAGGCCGATGCTTGTCGCGAGATAGCTGTACTTGTCCAGCTTTGTCTTCCCTACCCAGCCTAGTGTAATCACTCCATCAGCACCTTTCTCAAACAGCTTTGTTGCACCCAGCGGCAGGTCCTTTATCCCAGGAACAGTGTATCTTAAGATCTCCCCGTCTGGGTCCTCTTTCCGGATTGTCTCATACGCATACTTTCCCATGTCAACACGTGAAAAGGTTGTATCTACGATTCCATACTTCGTCACCTGTATCACATCCTGATGATATCCTTCCCTTCCAGAAATATGAGATTTTTCCTTGAAGCGTATTCCTCCGCATCTGCCCTTTTCAAACTGTGTCCATCACCCAGCATCTCCGCGATAACCATGCTCCTTGGCAGATTTACCAGCTCCGCGACCCTTGCAACCAGTTCTGTATGCCCCCTTCTTTGCTCTATCCCCCTAGATGCGAGAACTGGGACATGTCCAGGCGCGTAGAAATTGCTCAGGAAGAATTCTTCTTTGTCATCTATGTGGTCCGTAAGCAGATTGTGAAGCTCCTTGATCGTGTTGGCCCTGTCAGCGTCCGATATGCCAGTAGAAACTGATATGTGATTCACCCACATCGTGAAAGAGGGGTAATCTCCATAGGAAGGCTTCTTGATGAGATTCTGGTAAATCGGATGCGTCTTCCACTCATCTGTGAGGAAATTTAATCCGATTTTGTTTGCCTCCTCCCTGCCGGTGACATAGCATATCAATCCACCAGCTTCCTTCCTTAGTTGGTTGATGGATTTCCACGTGACTGAACCAGCATAGAAAACCATGTCAGCTTCTTCTTCTCTCCCATCAAAATCATAAATAATCAATGGAGAGCCGCTAAGCAGCTCTTTTCTTATATTCGAAAGTAATGTAGATGATAGGTCTGTCATAAGCCAAGAAGTTAAGTACGGTATTTTAACATTTTCCATTTTTTGAGATTTACTCATAAATTAGTAAATAAAATACATAAATATTGCTAGGGAAACTAGATAGAAGAGGAAGACGTAGACAGCATTCTTAGACCTGTACGTAAGGAGACCTAGCACTACAGAGAATGAAGAAGTAAGCCCAACAGCCAGTATTCCGTCAGTAGTTATCACCCACTGACTTGCGAGTATCCCGATTACTGGGTAGAGAGTAACAAAAAATATCTCTTCCCCAACCATTGCACCTATTGCCAGGCTTGTTCTTCCTCTATGTGCCCAGATCACCGCATTCATTGTCTCGGGAACTATAGTTCCCAAGGGAACCAACAATATCGTAATCAGTTCCTGGTTAACACCTATTTGCCGGGACAAATTATCTATCCCCGCGACCAGCAGAGAAGACCCGCTAAGGAGAAGTGCCATTCCCACTACCAAAATGAGAACAAAAGCTGCACTGCCCTTGATCTTAAAATTCGTTGCCTCCTCCTCGAAATCTTTTCCCCCCCTGACAAGTTTGAGGAAGACCAAGTAGAGAATAACAAGCAAAAATGCCACAAAAACGCGGACTGAAACTGAGTTCACGTAATGAGGGATCAGTATGATCGGAAAGACAAAACCCATGAAGATAAGCATCTTTGACAGAGTTCCGTCAATCTCCTCGAGCTTCCCTTTCTTTCTGGCCAATAGCAGTGTCAGTGCTACTATTGGAAACCCTATGGCAGAAACCATGAAAGGTTCACCAATTATAGTTCCTGCCGCGATTTCCGATCCTGATGTCCTGCCAACGATCACGAGCGCAATGAGGATGACTGTCAGTTCAGGAAGGGAGGTGAATATTGGGCTTATTACTGCCCCTGTGAGTCTATCGCTGAACTTCCCCCTTCTTCCTATCTCTTCTATGGCTAACGTGAGAAGAAAAGAAGAGACAATGATCATCGCTATTCCTGCTACAATCATTAAAACCGGCAGAAGCGATGATGTCACCGTTCCTCTATATCTTCGCCATTAAAAACATCGCTTATCTCTTGCTCATCATAGCCTTGCATCCGATGCATAGAGTTGCTAAACATTCACTCGAGCAAATTTTATACAATCTTATGATGTCCTTTAAACGGAATGAAAGCTATTATAACAGCTGCAGGACTTGGAAAAAGGTCTGGGCTAAACGGATTAATTAGGAAGGAGCTCCTTAATGTATACGATTTCAGAGACGGTGCGCTCCAGCTTAGACCGATACTAGATGTACTTATATCCAAATTCCTGAAATTCGGAATAAGAGAGATAGCGGTGGTACTGGACCCTGCGGACATTATATCTCAAGACTACATAAAGAGGATTTTTCCTTTCGTGACCCTATACTTCCAGAAGGAAAAGAACGGTTTTGGTGATGCATTGCTCTCCGCAAGGAATTTTATCAAGAATGAGGGATTCATCCTTGCTGCAGGCGATGGAATGATCCTCGACCTAGAAGAGCTGAAGGAGCCTCTCGATGAATCTATCAGGAAGGGTATATGGACTTTGTTTGTGATGAAAGTGGATGATCCAAGGAGGTATGGAGTTGCAGTCTTAAAAGAAAGGAATGGAATTAATGAGGTCACGATGGTCGTGGAAAAACCTGACAAACCTCCATCCAATTTTGCGTTATGTGCACTTTACCACCTCCCACCACAGATATTTGACTTCATTACCTACAAAGATGGAAAGGCGGAGCTTACAGATGCAATAGCAAGGTGCATTGATTCAGGAATTATATTCCGGGCAGTGGAAGTCCAGAATTCTTCGTGGGTGAGCGTTGGAGTTGCTGAAGACTATCGTAGAGTCTTGGAATCGACCTATCACTATGCGATGAAGCTTTCAAAGATGGATTCAAAGTCAAAGGCCTGAACTGTTCCTCCAAACCGTCTTTGGCATTATTACATTTCTCAATTCCACACATTTATCCCTGTGTTCCATCAAGTCTCCGATGATCTTGCGGATATCATTTCTAAGTTCGCCAGATGGTTTGTATCCGAGGTCCTTCAGTTTTTTGTGATCCGGGTTATAGTAATGATCTTCTGACTCTATTCTCGGGTTGGGAACATGTTCAATTCTGGCTGGATTCCCAGTAATCTCTCTGTACACTTCACTTGTAGTTTCTGCAAGCTCATTGATGGAGTAATACTGGTCAAACTGGTTCAGCACCCTGTATTCGCCCTCTTCTGGAGGCTTTTCCAAAGCTATGGTAAGGCACGTGATGCTATCCTCTAGGGAGAGAAACCCCCTCTTCTGGTTTCCCTTACCGTATGGCGTTATCGGCAGACCGACAACTGCCTGTGCTGAAAACCTGTTCAGTGCCGTTCCCCAGACCTCATCTATGTCAAATCTTGTATATAATTGAGAATTTTCTATCTCCTTTGTTTCCGTACCATAAACAACTCCCTGCATGACATCTGTGATCTTCAGCTTCCATAACCTGTTTGCGAACATCAGGTTATTGGAGTCGTGAACCTTTGTCCAGTGATACCATGAACCAGCGTTCCTGGGGAACGGTAGTGTGTCTTTCCTCCCTCTGAAATCTACTTCGAAAAATCCCTCTGGAATATCAATATTGGGAGTTCCGTATTCTCCCATTGTCCCCAGTTTTATTATATGAACATCTGGATTCAGATCCTTTGCAGCATAAACCAGATTCATCGTGCTGACAATATTTGTCACCATTGTCTCGTTTGCCTGTTTGAGCCCAATCATTGAGTAGGGCGCAGATCTCTGTTCTGCAAGGTGATATACTGCGTCAGGCCTGATCTCCCTGAATAATCGGTATAAGAATTCTGGGTCTGAAACGTTTCCTCTGAAGAATTTCATCTCTCTTCCATAGAAATTTTTGAAATCGTTCAATCTCTTTGCCATAGAGGGAATTGGAAGAACTGAGTCTGAACCCACTTCCTTGACCCTCTTTCTAGTGAAGAAGTTGTCAGCTCCGTATACATCATATCCTCTGTAAGCTAGTCTCTGAGCTAGGGCCCAGCCAATATAGCCGTCAACTCCGAGTATCAAAACCCTCATATTGATTGAAATTCATCTGACAATTTTAACTTTGATGCACCAGATAGTCACTGCGGTATTGTTATAAAGATCACTCTTCTATCTGGTTACACTCTATGAGAAGAATATCGGTGATCTCTCCTTACAGGATAAGTTTCAGTGGAGGAGGCACGGACATTCCTCCATTTCCCGAGATGTTTGGAGGATGCGTTATCAACGCAACCATAGACAAAGGGATAAGGGTGAACTATGTTGAAGACGGATTGCCGTTGGAAATATCTTCTAGAGACGTATTGAAGAGCTGGAGCTTCTCAAAACACATTCAAAATGGCTTCCTAGAGAAGATCTCTACCCTCTTCAGTGAGAAGGGGATAAGGAAGGGTAGACTCAGCATTTCTGGAGACGTTCCTCCTGGAACTGGCCTGGGCACCTCCAGTGCACTTATCATAGGCCTGATTCAGATTATGCATTTGCTGAATGACGAGCAGGTGAGCAAAGCAGAATTGGCCAAAGAGACATATGAACTGGAGAAAAACTTCTTTAATATTACATTGGGGAAGCAAGATCCTTTTGCAATAGCCTACGGAGGGCTGAAGTACTTTGAGTTCTCTAAAGACGATTACAGGATTGAAACGTTTGACTACGAACTTCCGTCTGTGGTGGAACTGGAAAGGTCTACCTTGATGGTTTACACTGGGGCAACCCATAACAGTTCGGATGAACTGCAGGATGAAGTGAGCAAACTCAAGGGAAAATCGGAAGAGTTGATAGAAAGACTCCTGCAGATCAAGAAAAATACGGAGGAGGCCAAAGAGGCCATCCTCAATGACGATTTTGATGAGTTCGTAAATCTTGTGGACAGTGGATGGGAACTTAAGAAGAGTCTTTCCAAGAATATCACGAATCAGAAGGTAGATGGTTTCATAAGGATCGCAAAGGAGAACGGAGCTGGTGCCGCCCGTCTAATGGGAGGAGGATCAGAGGGCTTCATACTTGTATTGGCACATCACGATAACATCTGGAGACTTCAAAAGAAGATGATGGAATATTCGGAATTTGTCACACGCATCTCATTTGACCGGTACGGCGTGAGATCTGCCACCTCGTGAAATTGCAACTAATCAAGCAATGATCGAATTTTCAATTTATTGTTTTTGACTTCTGATGTTTTGCCTCTGATATCTACCTAGTCATCCACTTCGACTGCTTCCAGCATGTGAAGAAGCCGTAAATGGATGTGAAGAATATTATCAATAGCGCAAGTCCGCCATATCCCAGAGTCCGAAGCCTTTCCCTCCTCACGTTCATTACAACTGCCGAACCGAAGATCAATGGTCCAGGTAGACTGATAAGCGTGAGAAATGGATGAAATAGGCTTCGGCTAGTGATCAAAATTATAGGGTTCTTCATAATATCGAATATGGTCTGAAAGCTGTTGCCTGCAAAAATCCCAATAACATTCATCTCAAAGTAGAACCTGAAAAGTCCTAACCCAAGGGTAATGATTGGCAGTGCAAACGTACTGATCGCCTCGAATGTGTAAAAACCTCCCGCCTTTATTGCAGTTCCATCTGTAAGATTCTTTAAGAAGTAATAGTAAGAACTGCGTGCCCATCTTATGCTTTGTTTTATAAACTGCTTGAAGTCCTCAGGAGGCTCTGTTTCGACAGTAACGTCAAAACATTTAGTTGCCTTGTATCCCATCTTTATGATATGGGCTGTCAGCTGCTGGTCATCGCCCATCATGACGACCTTCCCTGCTACCTTGTAGTTCCTAAATGAATTTGATAACAGAAGTGGTTTCACTAACTCTGTTCTGTACATAGCGCATTTTCCATCAATCACCATCACGCTTCCACCTCTTGCGCTCATCGCCTTGAGGATTATCTCCCTCGTTCGTTCAAGAAATTCGGCGCTATAAGACGCCCCACTGTCTGTCTTTCTTGTAGAAACGTTGGCGCCAACTCCTCCTACATTGCCCTCAAAGTGTTCCAGCATTTTGATAACCGTATTTGCTGGCAGTGTAGTATCGCTATCCACGAACAGAACAAACTTTGAGTCTACATATTTCATCCCTTCTGATATTGCTATTCTTTTCCCATTTCGTGTTTTAAGGTGGACGAAAATTCCTCCATTCTGCTCAACTATCGTTCTATAAGGTTCGTTGCTCGAGTCCCCCACAACAATGTATCTGGTTCCTTGCTGCTTTACTTGCCTGATTACCTTCTCAAACACATCCACCTTTTCATTGTATACAGGGATCAGGATCGTAACGTCTTTTATACTAGAGCCTTTAGCATCCGACTTTTCCTGTTTGTGTTTAATCAGGTAAAAAGCATTGAGAGTGTAGTATAGGAAATATATTACTGTGGTCAGTATAGACACCAGTACAATGTCCCTATAGATCGGTAACACTTGGCTCCTATTGTATACGCGTAAATAAAGATTCTTTTAAATAATGATGCATTTATACAAATTGGTCTTTAAACAAATTCGCTAAAGTTATAGCCAACAAGTGATTATCTATTGTGCCTAAATATTCTGAGCTGCTTAGGGATGACCTAATCGAGTTCAGAGAATATCAGGAAAATATCGCACTTAAGGCAGTGGAGAAGAATACTCTCGTTGTTATACCCACTGCTCTGGGCAAAACGATCATTGCTATAATCGCACTTTCCATACTGATACGAGATGGTGGCAAATGCATATTTCTGGCACCTACAAGACCCCTAGTTCACCAGCATGCAATCAGTATACGCAAGTTCCTGAATTTGCCTGAAAATGAGATAGCAGAGGTCACAGGCGAGATAAAGAAATCCGTAAGAAGGGAATTATACAATTCAGCAAGGGTAATCGTATCAACGCCCCAGGTGATAGACAACGATTCATCACTCTTCTATGACATCAGGAACGACGTGAAAGTTGTAATATTTGATGAGGCACACAGGGCAATTGGAAACTACTCATACGTAGAAGTCGCAAATTTCTTCTCAAACTCAAGGATAATCGCAACAACCGCCTCTCCTGGCGGCGACAGGGACAAGATTGACCAGATAATAAGGAATCTGCGAATAGATGACCTGGAGATAAGGGATGAGAACTCACCGGATGTTGTCGGGTACATTAAAGGGATTGACATTGAGCAGGTGAAAATACCTATTCCATCAGGGGTCGCAGAGATAATAGGACTTCTCAAGGAAATGCTTGATGAGATGATAAAGAAACTTGAATCATTCTCTCTGAAAGTACAGGGACATTCCAGGAAGGAACTCATAGGTCTTGGGGATTATATATTCAGCCAGATAAAGAGTGGAAACAAATATTACTATTCTGCAGTGAGGATCAGAACATACGCAATTCTCATAGATTACCTTCTGGAATTTGCGGAGACACAGGGGATACTGCCGTTCTATGCATATCTTGAGGAGATGAAGAGTGAAAACGGAAAAGCGAAGAGTGTAGTTAATGACAACAGAATGCTTTTGATAGAGAAAAAGGCCGAAAAGCTGTCTGAAATGCAGCTCAGTCTTCATACCCCAAAGATATCAAAAATAATTGAAATCCTCAAAGAGAGGGGGAATGAAAAGTCAATCATCTTCTGTCATTACAGGATAACAGCAAACATAGTTTCTGATATTTTGAAACGCGAAGGATTCTCCTGTGAGAAGTTCATCGGGCAAAGTTCAAGGAAAGATGCAAAGGGAATGAGCCAGAAAGAGCAAACATCGACACTTCAGTTGTTCAGGGAAGGTGTGATTAAAATCCTTGTGGCAACACAGGTTGGGGAAGAAGGTCTGGACGTACCGGCTGCAGATACCGTGATTTTTTATGAACCAGTGGCGAGTGAGGTAAGGTCCATCCAGAGGAGGGGAAGAACAGGAAGATTTGGAAAGGGAAAGGTTTATGTTCTGACTATGGAGAATACTAGGGACCTTTCCTACTATTATTCTGCTGGCAGGAAAGAGAATAAGATGAAGAATATCCTGAAGGATGGTAATAAAAAAGTTCAGACAACATTTGATACTTTCCAGTAAGAAAAATACTGAAGCGTCCCTATATTGCAAAAGGGGAACCTGAGAAAATTAGATTAGTATTCCATCAATTACTGGAACAGAAAACAACAAGGATGCTGTAAATGTTTGAACAAATAGAGAGTTCAATTAGAGCTGGGAAAGGAATTACAAAGATGTTTCTTGATTATGACGGAACATTGGTTGACCTTACAACACAACCGGAACTCGCAGTTCCAGACAATCAACTGCTGAACCTTCTCGATGACCTGAAGAGAGAGATTCCGCTTTACCTTGTAACCGGCCGGGATTTGGAAAGCATTATGTCTCTGGTTGGACAGGGTTTCAACATTATTGCAATGCATGGTTCAGAATTCGTTGATGAGAATGGCAAGAAAGGATACATAGATAATTTTGATTACTATCGGAGAAGGACAAAGGAGCTCTCCGTGAAGTACTCTCATCTAGAGAGAGAATTTCCCAATCTGAGAGTGATAGACAAGAAGGGGGGCCTCCAGTTCCACTACTATAACGTTGATCCAAAGTACCTACGAGGTCTTGAAGGGACAATATCTAATATACGGGAAGAAGGTTTTGAGCTTTACAGTGGCAAATACGTTTACGAATTAAGAGTGAAGGGTATGAATAAGGGTAAGGCAATGCTAAAACTCATAGATAGGGAAGATTTCATACTCTTCGCAGGTGATGACAGAACCGATGAGGAGGCGTTCATGGATCTAAAAGGCCATGTGACGATAAAAGTTGGTGATGGAGAAACAATGGCAAGATTTAGAATTGATTCTCCGACTGACTTCAAGAAGTTTCTGTCAGGTCTGCTTGAACACAAGGGGGAGATGTTGAGGGGTAAGACATGAAGTTTGAATCAATTGAGGAAATGAACTCTAAACTGATTCAATGTATCAGGTGTCCTAGGCTCGTGAAATTCAGGACTGAAGTGGCAAACAGAAGATCAAGATTTTTAGGCGAGGAATTCTGGAGCAGACCTGTGCCTGGATTTGGCGACATAGATTCCAGGTTGCTTATCCTAGGCCTGGCTCCCGCTGCTACCGGAGGCAATAGAACTGGAAGAGTGTTCACAGGAGACAAAAGTGCATCGTTCCTCTTTTCCTGTTTATATGAAGTTGGTCTTTCCAACAGGCCTGACTCCATTTCAAGGGATGACGGGTTGGTCCTCAAGGACGTTTACATAACGGCAGTTCTGAAGTGTGTACCCCCGGGTGACAAGCCGGAAAACATTGAACTGGAAAATTGCAGGGAGTATCGTGAGTATGAAATTGAGTCCATGAAAAACCTGAAGGTTGTACTTGCCCTCGGCAAGATAGCATTTGACACATTCAAGAGATACGCAAAAACAAAGGGATATGACGTTTCTGACGTACAGTTCAAACATGGCGCGTCATACCGTCTCGGCAATATCCAGCTTTACGGATCCTATCACCCTAGCCCAAGGAACGTTAACACTGGAAGACTCACTAGGGAGGCATTCATATCATTGCTATCCGCGATAAGGGAGAAATTTCTATCCTGATAGCATCTTTGACTTAATTATTGAATTCTTCTGTTTGACAGCTACGGTCTCCTTCGGTTCTTCCCCCGCTTTGAACTTGAAGTTGAAAAGATTGTTCTTCCTGAAAACATACAGATCAACCTCATCCCCAGGTTTCAAATGCTTCAAATTATCGACCTTTCTCGATCTAAGTTCCTTTCCGAGGGGTCTTGTGAACGTATCTGTGAATTTCTGACCGTTGACAGCAACCAGTTCGTCGCCTGGCAGTATCCCGACTCTGTGCGCTGGATAACCTTTGATAACATTTTTCACCACAATCTTACCCCCATCTGTTGAAACGAACGCGCCTAGAAATCCTCTGGGTCCAGTCTTCCTGTCTACATATTTGCGACTTACCCTGTATCCCAAATCCTGGAGGTATCTGTTAAAATTTATCTCGTTCTCCGTCTCCGTCAGTTCACTTACCAACTCACTTGCGTCACTTCCTATAAGCTTTGTTATGTGTTCCACCAGATCCTTCTTCTCTATTCCCTTGCCGTTTCTGTTGAAATCAGCAAAGAGACCCCTGAATACATCATCCAGAGATTTCTTCCCCTTGGTTGCTTTTATGATCTCGCTGTTGAGAGCAAATGCAATGAGCTCACCCTTCAGGTAATATGAAATGTAATTGTTCACAATATTTCCATCGGGTTTGTAGAGTTTTATCCACGTGTTGAAGGACGACAAGTCTGCTGGCATTGTGTGCCCTGGCTGGAATTGATAGTAATCGATCATGCTAGAGAGGTGATGCATGTATTCGTCCTCTTTGACTATACCGGCTCTCCAGAGTATCAGCCACTCATAATAAGAAGTGAATCCCTCGCTCAGCCACAGAAGGTTTGTGTGCACCTCTTTTGTGTAGTCAAACGGCCCAAGCTCCCTTGGTCGGATCCGTTTGACGTTCCATGTGTGAAAGAATTCATGAGATACTGTTGTGAGGAAAAGTTTGTAATCGAAATCGTCCAGGAGTTTGTAATCCGGATACAGTATGGCTGTGCTGTTCTTATGTTCCAGTCCTCCATAATATTCATCTGGAACAGTCATTATGAGGAAGAAGTATCTTTCATATGGAAGCTTACCGAACATCCTCCCTTCCTCTTCAACTATCTTCTTGAAATCATCAGTTATTTCCTTTTTCTCCCTGATCATTCTGCCCTGCCATGCAATCACATGCTTCTTGTTCATTACTGTGAATTCCATAAATTGAATATCACCCAGTAAAATTGGGCAGTCAACAAGATGATCGTAATCTTCAGCTGCGAAAACTCCCTTTTTCTCTGGCAATCCAGTCGCTATTTTCCATTTACCCTGATTCTTGAATCTTACGTTGAACTCGGAATCCTTCATTCCTTCCGGATAGAAGAATATACTTGTACCGTTGATCAGAGCGAATGACTTGTCTGAGTACGATGTATCTACAGTGAGCTCGTCGCAGTAAACGTTATAGTTTACTTCCACTTCACCACCCTTTGAGTCTATTGACCATCTGTTCTTTGATAGTTGTTTGACTATTCCGTTGGATTCAATGTCATATACGTGTCTCGAAAAGTCCCTTACGAGATATGAGCCCGGTGCCCACACAGGCATAACTATCTCTTCCATGCCATTCGATGGGAATTCCATATGTACCTTCATAATCCCCGAGTGAGCTTCTGATAAGTCTACTATAAATTGAACTGTCATGACATGTCAACTTCACTTACAAAAAAAAGATTGCGGCAATTCTGACCTATAAAATCTCTGGAATAACACTCAAATCGTCATAATTTAAAAATCATCAAAATGAGCGTTTAATTGCGGTGTCATTTCTCGTTGCAAGGTATCGTAAAGACACAGCCAGAGCTGATGCCTGTGAAATAACACTGTTACTGAAAAAATTGTAAAAAGTGTATCTTGCGGAAAATGATTAGGCCCTGCTCTCTTCCATCACCCTGGAATTGTGTCCATCGATCAGCAGGAATATTGTCTCATCCTTGTGCTGGAACTGGAGTGTCCAAACTGGAATGTGTACAAGATACATATCCGCAATATCCACATTTACGTTTGCTGACAGGAATCCTCTGACGCTCCTTTGCAACCTCCTGATTTCCCACTGTTGTATCCTTATCTTTCCTTCCATCCTTGCTTTCTCTTCGCCCATGCTCCCGTTCATGAGTTTTATGGGCCCGCTGACATCATTCTGTTCTATTGCTCTCTTATTTGAAAGATTGAATACATAGTCTGGTGGCTGATACTGATTCATGTTCTCAATGGCAATGACGGGATAATGGACCTCATTTACGTCCGACCCAGATTCCACGATTGTCTGGACGTTTATTGACGGCCCTCCAAATCCTCCCCTTCCACCCATCCCAACTGCTACAAATCCCCCTGGATTTACCTGCTCCCTTTTGTATTGATACTGCGCAGAATAACCAGCGTCCATTATCCAATATGGCAGGTAATTCAGCTCCACTTTTTTCAATTCACTTTTTTCGAATAGGTGCCTATGGAATAAGCTGTTGTCGAGGAATTCCTTTGATATCTGTTCCGCCTGGTCCTTCATCTGAACTTTTATGTCAAGTATGAAGTGCTTCTCCACCTTTGTCCAGCCTAGAGAACCTAGGGATATGGACGTGCCGCAGTAAGTGCACACGACCATTGCCTCCCCTGATGCGGGATTCAGTGGCGCACCGCAGTTGGGGCACTTCATCTCCTTCAGAACTTCAGCCTGTTCCCCTCCACTCTTTCCTCCAGTTGATGAGGCAGAGACTAATCCTTCCTTCTGAGGTGCGCCACATTTTGGACAGAAATCTGAATCATCTGGTATCTGGGCACCACACTTTTTGCAATACATTTCAGATCACCTTCTCACCACAGTTGGGACAGAATTTTGCCCCTGACGGAATCTCTGCTCCACATTTTGGACATTTTGTCACTATTGGTTTGCCACATTCGGGGCAGAATTTAGAAGATTTGGGGATATCCTTTCCACAGTAAGGGCATTTTATCGTTTCCTCTGCAGCAAAGTTATAACCGCACGATGGACAGAACTTTGCATTTTCATCTACTTCAGCCTGGCACTTCGGACATTTCTTTACCTTCTTCTCCGTGGGAGGAGGTTGCTGCTGGTTCATCCCTTGAGTAATGTTGGAGGCCATTGGATACGCCATTCCTGCTCCTGCCCCCAGACCCATACCAAGTCCTACACCTGCTCCAGCAGTACCACTTGTGTTTTTTGAGGCATCCACCATTGCCTGGCCAGCCTGGTACTGCAGGTAGTTGGCTCCTACCGCTTTCATGCTTGACCTAGTATCTATGGCTTTCTGAACTTCGTCAGGCAGTGAAATGTTGAGGCCGGATATCTTGTTCAGCTCGACACCGTACTGGTCAAATGCCGTCTTGGCAGATGCGAGAACTGCTTCCTCTATATTCATAAGGTTGGTCGGAAGGTCCAGCACGGAAATCCCCTGGTCCTTCATCTTGCCAAGGATGTTGTAGATTAGCAGGACGACCTGATCCCTTATTCTGCCCTCCACTTCTGCACTAGTTTCTACGTTGAATGTACCTACGAACTGATTTATGAATATAGATGGGTCTGAAATCCTGTACCTCATGTCCCCAAACAGCCTCAGCATGACGATGTCGAAATCCTTGTCCCTGAATGCATACGGTTCCTTTGAACCAAACTTCCCATCGATGATTCTCCTCTGTAAATAGTACACGTATGCTTGCTGTTGGATGCCTGTCAGTTCCTTGACCAAGCCTCCAACTATTGGTGCATTTAGATCCGTCAGAGCATATCTTCCAGGTTTATCTATATACCATATGGCCTTACCATCCCTGAAGAATACAGCAGTTTCATCCTCCCTCACCACCGCATTATCATTAAGTCTGATAAGCCTTGGAACCTTCCACATTATGTTTCCTTGCTTGAATTGATCCTCCCATTCAAAGGTGGTAGAGCCAAACAGGCTTCCTCCCTTGGAGGGAATGTCCTGGCTTTTCTTTCCAAAAGGCATTTACACACCCCCATAAAGCAGGGTCTCCCTGCTGTTGTTGAGATCTGTTATCGCTAACAGTGTTTCGTTGATCCCCTGAACTTTGGATTGATCAATACTCCCATTCGCGCAATTTTCAACAAATTCATTCATAATTTTCTGGAGAGATTGAATCTGTTCAAATATCTTCATGTCAAGATCATAAAGAGATGAGATTTTCTTAGCATCTACCTTTACAGGTGCAGAGATACCGGAATAACCAGCTCCATGATGTTTCACTATCTCTGCAGCAGATTGTATTCTAGATCTCAGGGCACCAATGGATTCCAGTCCCGCGAATTTGCCGGAACTAACTAGGGAGCTCTCCCCCACCTTTAGATTTGAAATTACATCTAGCATTTTCTTGTACAGTTCGTCCTTAAGTATGACGTCTGCATCACGAAGGTCCTCGTTTATCCTATACCCATGATATCCAGGGAAAACGAGTTGGATCTTCTTTATTATACCTCTATCTTCGACGACTTGATCCCTTAAGTCGGTCATGTGGGTCTGAAAGGAAAATCAGTCTAAATACTTTCCGCGGCCACTTTTTGCAGTCAAATCATGTTCCTGAAAACTAGGGAAGTTCTCTCTCTTGGTCATTCTTGCTCTATAAATATTAAATTCTTCTAAAATCAAGTACAGCGTGTATTCCTGACAACATTTAACATCTCGTTCGCAATATCCTATCATGAGAAATGAGGGGGAAAGCAGTGGCAAGAATTTTTCCGATCTTGCCATCAAGTACTCCAAGGATTATTTAGGGAAGATCCAGACGATGCTCAAGGTCCCAGTACGCAATTTGAGTGACTTTTCTGTCTGGTACACCCCTGGCGTGGCGGCAGTATCTCTAGAGATAGCGAAGGACAAGGACCTCTCTTTCGACATGACCTGGAGATGGAACGCGGTAGCGATAGTAACAGACGGAACGAGAGTCCTGGGACTCGGAAATGTAGGACCAGAGGCCTCACTTCCTGTGATGGAAGGCAAGGGACTTATTTTCAAGTATCTTGGTGGTGTAGATGCAATTCCTATCCCCATAAATGTTCACGAAAAGGAACAGATGGTGAACATCGTGAAGGCGATAGAACCGGCCTTCGGGGGGATCAATCTGGAGGATATAGAATCTCCAAAGTGTTTCTATCTCCTAGAAACGCTGAGAAATGAAATGAACATTCCAGTATGGCACGATGACCAGCTTGGAACTGCGGGAGCCACTCTAGCTGGATTGCTTAACGCGCTAAAGATCACAGGAAGAAATGTAAGGGACACAAAAATAGTCGTTGTTGGATCAGGTGCAGCCAATATAGCAACGATAAAACTCTTCGAAGCTGCAGGATTCGACATAGGCAACATCACTGCGGTCGATTCCCACGGAATTCTTCACCCAGAGAGAGAGGATATGGATATCTTGATGAAGAATAACCCGTGGAAATATGATCTAGGCATCAGAACGAACAAGCGGAGGATAACTGGAGATATTCCGGACGCGATGGAAGGCGCGGACGTACTTATCGCAGCATCTAAACCCGGTCCGGGCGTAATAAAGGGAGAGTGGATAAAGAAAATGGAGAAGAGGGCAATCGTATTTGCACTTGCCAATCCTGTGCCGGAGATATGGCCTAGTGAGGCAAAGGAGTATGGTGCTGAAATAGTAGGAACAGGGAGGTCAGACTTCCCGAATCAGGTAAACAACAGCCTCGTCTTCCCTGGGGTTTTCAGAGGGGCACTTGACGCAAGAGTCAGAAAGATCAACGAACCGATGATAGTGAGGGCATCTAAAGAACTGGCCCTCTTTGCGGAAGAGAAGGGAATCAATGAGAATTACATCATCCCTACCATGCAGGAATGGGAGGTTTTCCCAAGAATTGCCGCAGCAATAGCAGATGAAGGGGTAAAGGAAAACGTTGCAAGGGTGAAGATGACAAAGACTGAGTTCTATGACAGAGCAAAGGAGATCATATCAGGCAACAGGATGATGATAGAAAAAATGATGGACCAGGGACTTATAAAGGAGATGAAATGAATATGGAAGGAATAAAAATAAGAGACTTAAAGAAGGAAGATTTGAAAGAAGCAACAAATCTGGTGATGAGACTCAAGAAGTTCAATTCCGAGCACGACCCACTGTTCACAGTGTCTGAAGATCTCGAAAAGAATGTAAGGGAGTATCTCGAGAGCGCAATCAAACTGGATACAAGGGATGTCCTTGTTGCTGACCATAACAAGAAAATTGTGGGAGTTATAATGGGGGAAATACACAACAGACCATTTTACCAACCGAGCAAAGAGCTCAGGATAACGGAAATATACCTGCTACCAGAGTACAGAAAAGCGGGCCTTGGAAAAAAATTGCTTGATGCTATAGCAGAGAAAGAAAAGGGGAAAAGCTGCAACATAATCACCGTAGAGTTTCCCTCCGAGAACCTTCTTGCTCATAAATTCTATACTGGCATGGGAATGCGGAGCATCCTCTCAATATACGGCAAGAAGATCGAGAAGTAAAGGGAGCTGGCTGTATCAAGGAAGGGATCTGTAGCATAGTTTAGGTCGTACCTTAGATACTGCCGCAAAAAACTTGCCGTCAATATTCAAATTACCTGTAATGACCTTTATCCCTTCAGGCTATGAATTTTGACAGGTAGAGTGATATGAGCAATATCACGAACACTGTCGCCGCAATAGCAACGAACGTTCTATCCCTCTCTTTTGCGTATATGAGAATCTGCAGGAATATCCTTCCTATTGGTGATAATATGAGAAGAAGAATACCCAGTTCTATGATTGCAAATGCCTTCAGTCTTATGACCCCCACTGAGATGGTACCGAGGAAGTGTGGGAATACATTCGTTGTGATTCCACCTGATTTAAAGAGGACATCCAGAGGCACGGTAAAATAACCTGAAGAACCTGTTACGAGATAGTCTACAACTCCTATAACAATCACGGCAAGTGAAATCAACACACTCCAGATTAGGTAAAGAGACAGGATCTTTGAAGATGCATCCTCCTCCTCTTCCTTCTCCTCTTCAATTTTAGCCTCTCTCTCCTTCTCCTTTCTTTCCTCGCCTAAAGTCGTATTCCCACCCCGTTCAGCAGCATTTCTACCGCAACGACAACTATGATTATTGCAAATACAAGTCTAACAGTGGACCCCTTCGTCTTAACTAGGAGCCTTGCTCCGAGGACTGCACCTATGAGAACACCTATTGCGACAGGAGCCGCAATATAAGGGTTTACGTAGCCGTTAAAGAAATAAATACCAGCGCTTGCAGCTGCAGTCATACCGATCATGAAATTGGAAGTGGTGGTGGAGACCTTGATGGGCAACTTCATGAAAGTGTCCATCGCTATGACCTTGAAAACGCCTGAACCTATCCCAAGCAATCCCGAAAGAATTCCTGCTACCAGCATCATTGCTGAACCGCTTTTCACACCTGCAACATTGTAATTTACCTCTTTCCCTAGTTCCATGTTGGGATAGTGTGAACTCAATGAGAGCCGTTCTGCGATCGGATCATTCTTTACTGTGCTTGGCTGATTCACCTCGCCAAATTTTTTCAATAGTGGCATCACTGAAATTAGGAGAACTACTCCAAATACCAGATATATTATTCTGGTAGGGGCAATGTGCTCAAGAAAGGCGCCCAATATTGCCCCAGTTGTTGTGAACAGGACGAGAAACGTTCCCACTCTTATATTCGATATCTTATCCTTAACATATGCAGATGCCGAGCCACTGGAAGTTGCTATGACAGATATTATAGACGCACCTATAGCAAGTGATATCGGAACATGAAAATAAAGAGTGAGGAATGGAACAATCAGGACTCCGCCCCCCAAGCCTGCCATTGATCCTATAATGCCGGCGAAAAAAGCTGCTACTAATATCAATAAAATATAATACAGCGCTAAGCCCAACACATACGGTGATTATGACAAAAGAGATTAATCTTGCCCATTGTCAGTGAAACTTTATGTTGTCAACGTATTTTGCCCTCTCAAGTACTTTGAACTTCGATATACCCTTGGGAATTTCAAGCACTTTTACGTTGATTATGGACTCAACATAAGCGTCGAAATCGG
The DNA here is from genome assembly GCA_049965815.1 of Thermoplasmata archaeon. Classification (GTDB taxonomy): domain Archaea; phylum Thermoplasmatota; class Thermoplasmata; order Thermoplasmatales. The sequence continues at coordinate 53,733 of JBMFVV010000009.1, forward strand.
TTTCAGAAATATCCTTGAAAACTAGGTTCTGAATGTTCCTGAAAATCACCTTCTTATTGTTCTTTGCAAGCTCCGATCCGGTAATATCTATCGAATTTAGGTCCTGGACAAAAGTCGATTTAGAATCCTTCACAGCCTGTATGAAATCTTCTCCCACCTTCTTTGTTTCACCTGCTGCAGCCAGTAACACCTTGAAGGCATCATTTGTTATCTCTCCAACAGTCTTTCCCGTATCTGTTGCGAGCCCCTTTACTTTTTCATATAGTCTTTTTTGAACGCCTTTTATAGATATGTTTTCCGTATCCCTGTTTTCACTTCCAGTTTTATCTTCTGCCATGAATGTTGATTGTTATCTGGAATATAAGATTTCTGGAAAACCCGAAATCAGGATTTTAGAAAACTATCAAACAATTTCCCTACCAATTCTGGGAAATGCACGTGTGGGACGTGACCAATATTCTGCACTATTTCAAGTCTACTTCCCTGGATGAGTTCATTCAAGCGCCGTCCGTTCTCCAGTGGTATAACGGTATCATTTGCCCCCCATACAATCAAAGTCTTTGTTCCAAATCCCTTCAGCTCAGCCTCCCGTATCTTCCACCTGGCATCCGCATTGTTCCTTACGATGTTTTCTATAACTTGATTGGAGTTCAGCGAGCTGCTCTTCACAACCGTTTTTACGAAATTATTTTTTTGTTCTTCCTGCATTTCTCCGACTGTCATGCTAATGCCTGCACTGTCCTCCAGTATCAGTTTTTTTGGCCGATTTCTGTCTATTGAATAACGCAAGGAGACCCAACCGCCATAGGAATGCCCCACTAAAGAGAAATCCTGAAGGCTCTTGTATGAAATGAAATCATCAATAACATCTTCCTGGACAGGGATAGTATACTCTATGTCCGGTTTATCTGATCTTCCGTGACCCAGGAGATCAAGGAAATACAAACCAAACGCCTCATCTATATATTGGGAGAGTTTCATCCAAGAGTTTCCTGTTCCCCCCAGACCATGAAGGAAAATTACGGGATTTGGACCTTCACGCTCTAGGTATGAAATTGTACCACGCGATGAGCTGAAATTTTTTCTTAGCACGGGAGGACAGATTCACTTTTGATATATCCTTATTCCTCTACCCTTCCATTAATTATATAAGGGTATAGAATCATACTGATTTATGGAAAAGGTTGCTTCGAGGAAAAGCCTGAATGTTGCAGGCGCCCTCCTCTTCGTCTTTTCAGTTCAGTTTGTAATTATGCTCTTTGTGACCGAGGCGCTGTATCACAATTACAGCATTGCTAACAATTATATCAGCGATCTCGGTGTTGGCCCCACAGGATTACTTTTCAACGCCTCGATAATTCTTCTGGGGTTGGCGGTCATCTCATCATCCTACTTCATCTATAGAGGATTTGATGTAAAGGTCTTTCCAATACTGGTAGCTCTGACAGGCCTGGGCGCCCTTCTAATTGGGATATTCAATGAGAACTTCGGCCACATCCATGGATATGTCTCTGACTTTACGTTCATTCTAGGCCCACTGACTGCCATCTACGCCTTCAGATATGAGAACTCGCCATTCAAGTTCTTATCTGTAGTCCTGGGAATAATATCTTACTTCGGTATTTTCATGTTCCTCTACAGTGATTCCATCCTAGGAGTTGGCGGATGGGAAAGGCTGATCGTTTACCCGTTCCTTCTATGGGGAGTAGGATACGGTGCTTTCCTGATGGGCCTATCAAACAAATAGTGGCCCATCTTTATCCCAGAGAAATTCCTTTGACTGGAGTCAGACCAATCGTTCGTTTCCTTCTTCCAAGCTTTCATCTGACAGACCAAGGGTCTTCACACTGGGTAGGCTGTTCCCGATTATACCCTGAAGATCGCCGAACATACCAGAAAAATTCACTATTGTTCTTTCTATCTCCTTTGTCCGTTTTGCCCACTGCCTTTCCATGGACCTTCTCTCAGCATCTATGTCGTTTTTCATCCTCACTATCCCTTCAGCGACGGCCTCCACCCTCTGCCTAAACTGGGTGCTTGTAAGATATCTGTAAAGAATTTCCTTAGTTTCATTGCTACCCTCGCCCAACCTCTTCTGACGCGCCAACTCTATGAGGTTCATCCTTGCAATAATTGCGAGAGGTATAGCGTCCTCAAATCTCGTGACAAATATCCCATCCTTTAACCCAAACGTAGATATTTCCTTTGGAAGGGCCTTTGTCACTATGATGCCAACCTCTGCTCCATATTTCACCATGTCCTCCTTGAGTTTCACAATCCATTCGTCGCTCCATTCCTTTGTCCTCTTTGCCTCCCATGCGATCTTGCCTGATTCCGCACCAGAGGAATTCCTGACCACTTGAATAAGGTCCGGACCCTTCGTTCCCTGAGGAACAGGATCCAAGGAATCATATGGAAATGCCGCCCTCACCCTGTCCTCTAATTCTCCCTCTAGAACTTCCCCCTGAACCTGCTGAGATCCCTGTTCCAGTTTTTGGTTCAGTTCCTGTACCTTCTTCATCAGACCATCTATTTTCTCCTGATTTTCCCTCCTTTCAAGGTTGTATTCTTCGTCGTATTCTTTCCTCAGCTTTTCCTGTATCTTCTTGCGCTCTTCCTCAATCTGTCTTTCAGAAGCTAGCTTCTGTTCTCTTATCATTTCTTCCATCTCTAACCTCCGCTTTCTTTCCTCACTTTCAATTTTTCTTGCTTCTTGAAGGTGTTTCTCCTTGACGTTAATCTTATCCTCCATCTCAGCTATCTTGGAGCTTAGCTCTTCATTAATCTCCTCTTTCATCCTTCCTCTCTCCTCTGACAGCTTCCTTTCAAGATCTGATCGGAATTTCTTCTCATAGAGTTCTTTGACCTTAGATTCAATGGATTCTCTCAGCGCAGCGCTGACGGGGATCTCTGCACCACAATTGGGGCAGGTTACAGTGTCTTCTTCCATGAATTATCAAGCCTCCGTTACTATTAATCCTTTTTTAGGTGGGGATTGATGTTAGTGCTCAATAGGGAGAGGAACGTTCTTGACTAATTACTGGGTCAAGAAGTTACGCTTTGGGACAATATTACCTTGTATTCCCTTGCAGCACCTCTTCATCCTCTGGTGTTAATCTTACTCTTGCGATATAATACTGTGCTGTAAATGTATCAAGATACCCCTTCACAAGAGGAATGTCACCTTCCCTGATCACTATTACTCCCTTGATGAATTTCCTGTAAGGTATATCCTCCAGTATACCGTGCCTGTGAAACACATACCTGCCATGCCAGGACTTAGAATCCTGTCCATAGAGACCCCTTACAAACTTCAGCATTACCCTGTT
>JBMFVV010000010.1:0-47590 GCA_049965815.1 Thermoplasmata archaeon
CAATAAAGAGGCACAGGAGGGGAAACAGGGTTTATCTGGCGGAATACAAAAGCATAAGGGAGGGAAAGAAGGTCAGGAGCAAGTTCATAAGGTACATAGGCGTGGAAGGGGAGAAGAAGATTGAGAGGGGTAAGACGCTTGACAGGATAATGCATGGCGACTCCATCGAATCCGGTGCCGTGAGACTGCTGTGGTCAATAGCGACCGATCTCCACATGCAGGAAATAATTGGGGATGTGTGTGGAAAGGCTGCTGGATCTCTTCTGACAGTATGGGCAATCAACAGGGTCATCGATCCAGAGAGTGCCTCCAACCTTGAGGAGTGGGTGTCCAGTACAGAAATACCATCCCTTTCAGGCATTCCTGCTTATAAGATGAACAAGGACGCATTCCTCAGGTCACTTGACAGGGTATGTTATTCCAGGGCGGGAATGACAGTTGACAGGAGCAGGGAGATAGAGGCTGCTCTCTATAACAGATGGATTGAAGAGAACAACCATGGCAGCACTATGGCCTATGACATCACTTCCGTCCTATTCTTCGGAACTTCATCATCAATAGCTGAAATGGGATATGATTCAGGCAGCAGGAGGAAGATAAACGTTGCACTCCTCTCAACCAGAGAGGGCATCCCGGTCATGCATTCAGTTTACGAGGGGTCAAGGAATGGGAGGAGCACTGTGAAGAACCTCATAACTGAAATATCAAGGTGGGGCATACCTCAAGGACTTCTGATAGTCGACAGGGGCATCATGGGAAAGACCCTTGTGGATGGTTTGAGCAAACTCGGATGGGATGTCATTGGCGGGATAGTCAAGGATGATGCAATAAAGGGGCACATATCAAACGTCGACGTTCCGGTCACGCCGGAGAATATGGTTGATTATGAGGGGAAGATATATGCATCATCCTCATCCATGGACATATACAGGAAGAGGCGCAGGCTGATAATATACAGGAACATCCAGAGGGTGCAGAATGAACTTTCCGACAGGAACATCGCACTCTCAGAAATAGGGAAGTCGCTGGATGGCCTCAACAGAAGTGCAAAACACATGAGCAGGGGGGGCATCAGGAAGGAGATTGATCGCATAACGGGGGAATGGAAGAGATTCTTCTTCATCCACATAGGGAAGGAGGGTGATGAAAGAAGGGTAAGATGGAGGTACCATGCTGCTTATTTGAAGGATGCTGAGAGAGGAGACGGCAAATATGCCCTTCTGTGCACCGATGACAGCATTGATCCAATAGAAGCTGTCAGACTTTATTTCTCAAAGGATTTCGTTGAGAAATCGTTCAGGACGATCAAGGGGGACATACTCATAGAGCCCGTGAGGCACAGATTGGATCAGAGGATCAGGGCATATGTGTTCGTATGCGTGCTCGCATACTGGCTGAGGTCTCACTTAGCTTATGTCCTCGGCACCGAAGGGGTAGAAGATCCACATCACCACCTTGAAATCCTCCTGAGGGACATTGAAAAGGTGCAGAAGGTGGATGTCACGCTTGGAAATGAAGTCAGGACATGGCATCTCAATCTGTCAGGGAGGGCAGTTGAGATTCTTAAGAAACTAGGGAAGGCCAATCTGTTCAGGGAAGAGAGTAAAATCATAAATGTGTAGGTGGCATATCATGCGCTATTCAAGTTCCTGAGATGCTGTTCCTCCTCACTATGCCTCCCCGGGTCACGACACCAATGTATTTAGGCGAAAGGGATATCGTTTTCTTCTTCTCCTTGTCCCACTTTGTTTTCGTCCTGTAGGCATAGTACCTGTTACCGAAGTTCCTTATCTGAACACCTCTCTCCCTAAACTTCAGAGCCCATTCAGGTATATCATTCACAATATGTATATATACATAACATGCATATAACAATTACTGAAAATCCATGTGCCGTAGTAACCCGATGAATAGCCAACAAAAAGTAATGGACAATAAAGAAAGACAATCAGCTGTTATGTAAAATACGCAGAGTTAAGGTTCAAATTTTAATGTTTTCAAACAGTTCGGCAATTTCTAGATTTTTAGATATCTACAGCGGCTCAAGTTAAATTTTCATAAAGATGTGCTTCGCTAGATGAATAGGGTGAATCTTAAATCCATCTTAACTTAATTCCAATCTATTCCAGAAGTTGAAATAGAGGATTAGGATTTCAACACCATTGGTAAATCTTATAGATGATCGTAACAAGGCGGTAATTGTCCCCGAGAAAATAGACAGGATTGTCAGCTTGAGCCCCGCTATAACTGAAATTCTGTTTGATTTGGGGTTGGGCGATAATGTAGTTGGAGTAACGCCATTTTGTGTGAGACCATCAGAAGCAACAAAGAAAAAAAAGGTAGCGAGTTACGGTTACGCGACTCTCGAACAGTTCGAGAAGATAAAACCCGATATTATCTTGACGGTAACTGGATATCAGAATACGGTAGCTGACCAGCTTTCCCCTCACTTTCCAACATTCTCTTTCAGGCTTCCTTCTTCACTGGCTGGCGTGATCGACCTTGTCACGAAAGTTGGGATAGTAGTAAGGAGGGAGGATGAGGGAAGGATATTGGAGAAAAAACTGTTTGATACTCTTAAAGGAATCACAAGAGGGAGAGAAAGGAGCGTATACTTTGAATGCGATCTTGGTGGTCCAGTAACATTCGGAGCTTTCTCCTACATAACGGATGTGCTTCGCTATATGAATTTCAAATCGATTTATTCCGGATACCTGACTGAATGGATAAAACCAGACAATGAATTTATAAAACGGGCCGACCCAGAATACGTGATCATAGAACCGAAGATGTTCTCCAAACGTGAACCGGATATTGTCGAAAAAATTGTGTCAAGCAGAGGGTGGGAAGAGTTGTCTGCTTACAAAAATAAAAGGATTTACCTGACGCCAGGAACAAATGATTTCTTCGCGCACCACGGTCCTGCTCTAATAACAGAAGTTATACCCTGGCTGGAGAATATAAGGTAGAATCAAAATATGTTCATCAATAAAGTTATAAACTTTATTACGAAAAACACATGAAGTGTAAGTAAACCTTGGAATATAAATATACGCTCCAGAATAATAATGCTTAAAATGAAACAAAAACACAAAGAATATGTATAATAAAAAGATAAGGTCGAGCAATTCCAGAGGTTTAAAATGAGTTTGTATAAAATTTCAATTGCAGCGGGGGCTGAAAATATGGGATTGCTGGAGGGCTAGATTTCTATGGCTAAATATAATATATTAATGCATGAGATGGTTCCAGAACATTGGTTGGTTCCGGTAAAGGATGAGGAAAAAATTTTGAAGTCGCTGGGAGTAACCAAAGGACAGCTTCCCAAGATAAGGCGATCGGACCCAGTTGTAAAGGCTCTGGAAAAGGTTGAAGGCGAAATCAATCCGGGCAGATTGATCGAGATTGTGAGGAAGAGTAGGACGAGAGGAATTGCCAAGATATATAGAACCGTGATAGGTGAATAATAGATGTATAGTATCTTGAATACGTTTTTTAAGGAGATGGAAGTAGTCAACCATCAACTAGTTTCTTACAACGATTTTATCCCAACAGATGACAACCCAGATTCTGGAATGCAACAGGTATTCGACACCCTAAGGGTGACGGAGGATGACTTACCTGGTGAAATGAAACTTGACAGATCAAAAACAGGAGGAGTCGACATTAGAATAAGGTTCGGTCGACCCAAGAACATCGAAAAACCTGAGCCAACTGTTTCAATAGAACTCCCAAAGATCAGAGAACCAACTGGATCTGAGAATTACATAACACCTCTGGAGGCAAGGTTACGGGACCTAAACTATATGGCACCGCTTTTCCTTGATTTCACTGTGTTGGAAGAGGATACGGAGGTTAGGAACGAGAAGATTAAGATAGGGGAGTTCCCAGTTATGGTCAGGTCAAAAATATGCATACTGCACAAGAATAACACTGACGAATTTATCAGAAGAATCAATCTTAGAAAGGATGAGAAAATCAGGGGAATGACCGAGGAAGAATTGCTCTCTCTCCCATATGAGAAGAAGTTGCAGCTTCTTGGCGAAGACCCACAGGATCCAGGGGGATACTTCATTATCGGTGGTACAGAAAGAACTTTAATTTCAATGGAAGATTTAGCACCAAACAAGATTATAGTGGAATATGAGGAAAAATATGATTCTAAAGTTGAGGTTGCAAAAATTTTCTCTCAGAAAGAAGGATACAGGGCACTGATAGTAGTAGAAAGGAAGGCAGACGGTATACTCACGGTCTCTGTTCCATCCATTGCAGGAACTATACCGCTCGTTGTTCTCATGAAGGCACTTGGAGTTGACAAAGACAAGGATATTTATGACTCTATCGTGACTGATGAGAGGATGATCCCTATAGTGCTTGCAAACATAGAGGACTCTGAAAACACTGAACTCTACCCGCCTACCGGTATAATGAGTGAAAAGGATGCGATAAACTATCTTGAGAAAAGGTTCGCAGCAGGACAGGCAAAGGAATTTAGAGAAAAGAAGATGTCACAGATTCTCGATAAAAATCTTCTACCTCACTTGGGAGACTCATTTCAGGACAGGACAAAGAAAGGCATATATCTTGGGAGAATGGCAAGAGCCCTCCTGGAACTGTATCTCGGAATAAGAAAGGAAGATGACAAAGATCATCTTGCGAACAAGAGAATAAAATTATCAGGTGACCTACTTGAGGAGTTGTTCAGAAGCTCTGCACAGGCCCTACTTAAAGACCTTAAAGGTCAACTTGAAAAGACTTACAACAGGAAAAGAGGGATCAGGCTCAATGCGGCAGTCAGGCAGGATGTCCTAAATGAAAAGCTGAAACATGCAATATCGACAGGAAACTGGATCGGTGGCAGAACTGGAGTCTCGCAACTGCTAGAAAGGACGTCATATATAGCTACTCTGTCACACTTAAGGAGGATATCATCTCCGCTTACGAGATCGCAACCGCACTTCGAAGCTAGGGACCTTCACCCCACCCAATGGGGAAGAATGTGTCCTAATGAAACGCCAGAAGGGCAAAACTGCGGATTGGTTAAAAACGCAAGTCTTGTGATCGATATCACCGAAGGTTACCCAGAAGAAAATATCATCGAGCTCCTGAAGAAGATGGGACTCGAGGAAATACTGGGTGAGAAGCCAGGGTTGTCTAGGATCTATGTTAATGGAAATCTGATAGGGTACCACAAGGATGGCCAGAGCGTCGTTTCAGAGATTAGAAAGAAGAGGAGATCTGGCAATATATCTAACCAGGTAAACATAAGATTCGATGAGACCACAAACGAAGTCATAATCAACACAGACAAGGGAAGGATTAGAAGACCACTGATAGTAGTATACAATGGAAAGATAAAGTTCAACAGCACCATAAGGGAAAATCTCATATCTGGAAAAATTGGGATAAAGGACCTGATATCAAATGGCATAATAGAATGGCTAGATGCAGAGGAAGAAGAGAATGCATATGTGGCAATTTATCCATATGAGAAACCGCTCAAATGCCCCAACTGTGGAACATACCTTTATAGCGATTTGACTGAATGGACAAATCCAGGGGAAGAGAACGTCAAGCTGAAGTGCCTTAAATGCAACGAAACATTCGATGGCAAGAAGAGCTATGGTCCCGAGCATACACACTTGGAAATTGATCCCATGATGATCCAGGGCGTTGTCGTTGGAGTAATTCCGTATGCAGAGCACAATCAATCTCCAAGAGTTACAATGGGCGCAGCCATGACAAAGCAATCCCTCGGACTTTCATCCTCAAACTATAGGCTGAGGCCAGATACTAGAGGACACGTGCTGCATTATCCACAAAAGCCAATGGTAACAACTGGGGCTGCAAAATATATAAAGTACAACAGGAGGCCATCCGGACAGAATGCTGTCGTAGCCCTGATTTCATATCACAATTATAACATACAGGATGCCGTTATAGTCAATAAAGCGTCAGTTGAAAGGGGATTCGGAAGATCGGCATTTTTCAGGACATACAAGGCTGAAGAGAAGAGATATCCTGGAGGACAGGAAGATAAGTTTGAGATACCTCCGCCAGAAGTACGTGGCGTAAGGAGCGAGGAATCGTACAGAAATCTGGATGAAAATGGAATGGTTTCTCCAGAAACCTATGTGTCAGGTGGAGATGTGATAGTTGGAAAGACGTCCCCTCCAAGATTCATGGAGGAAGAGCAGAAGATATCGATCCAGAAGAGGAGGGAGAGTTCAATAACCAACAGGCCAGGAGAGACGGGTTACATCGATTCCGTGATCTTGACGGTCTCAGAGAACAACAGCAGACTGCTAAAGGTGAAAGTCAGGGATGATAGAATACCTGAGCTCGGTGACAAGTTTGCAAGCAGGCACGGACAGAAGGGTGTCATCGGTGCAATCATTCCACAGGAAGACATGCCATTTACAGAGGACGGTGTGATTCCAGACCTGATAATTAATCCGCACTCAATACCTAGCAGGATGACAGTCGGTCATCTGCTGGAAACGATAGGTGGAAAGGTTGGTGCGCTTGAAGGAAGGTTCATCAACGGAACAGTATTTGAGGGAGAACCAGAAGAGTCTCTGAGGGAATCCCTTGAAAGGAATGGATTCAAGTATTCCGGAAGGGAAATAATGTATGACGGGATAACTGGAAGGAAGTTCAAAGCAGACATTTTCATTGGAGTAGTATACTACCAGAAACTACATCACATGGTGGCCGGAAAGTTCCATGCAAGATCAAGAGGACCTGTTCAGATACTGACGAGGCAACCAACAGAGGGAAGGTCGAGGCAGGGAGGTTTAAGGTTCGGAGAGATGGAAAGGGATACTCTTATAGGGCACGGGGCAGCAATGGCCATCAAGGATAGGCTTCTGGATCAGAGCGATGGGTTCACAGTATATGTGTGCGGTGATCCTGACTGCGGTCACGTAGCAATATATGATTATAGGACACATCAGTTAAGATGTCCAGTTTGCGGTAACACAAGTAATATCAGGCCAGTAGAGACAAGTTATGCGTTCAAGCTGATGAGAGACGAACTGATGTCACTTGGTGTAGTTATGAGACTGAGGTTGGGTGATTTGAAGTGAAGGTTGAAGTATCAAAGGGAATTGAAGAACTAAAGTTTGCGCTGCTTTCCCCTGACGAAATCAGGAGAATGTCCGCAGTAAAGGTGATCACTCCCGATACGTACGACGATGATGGTTATCCAATAGAAAAAGGACTGATGGATCCATCCATGGGGGTAATAGAACCTGGACTGAAGTGCAAAACGTGTGGCGGAAAAGTGGATCAGTGTCCAGGTCATTTCGGTCATATCGAACTGGCGATGCCAGTTGTACACATTGGATTCATAAAGGAAATTTATTCAATCCTATCTAGTACCTGCTCCAACTGTGGAAGGATCAAGCTCCCAGATGATAAGTTGAAGGAGTACTTTCAGAGGATAAAGGACACAGCCAACAAGCTCAGCGATATAGATTATGATGACATTGTTTCAGAAGTGGAATCTGAAGCTTCAGAAGTTGTAATTTGTCCTCACTGTCACTTCGAGAACCAGAAGGTAGCCCTTGACAAGCCGACGACTTTCAGGGAAGAGGGAAAGAAACTTACTCCAAAAGAAATAAGGGAAAGATTCGAGAAGATTCCTAACGAGGATCTGCCTCTCATTGGACTTGATCCTAAAGTGGCCAGGCCAGAGTGGATGGTCCTTACAGTTTTTCCTGTTCCCCCCGTCAATGTGAGACCTACAATAACGCTTGAAACTGGGGAGAGGAGTGAAGATGACCTTACCCACAAACTTGTTGATGTTATCAGGATAAACCAGAGACTAAGAGAGAACAGGGATCAGGGAAGTCCACAGCTGATCATAGAAGACCTGTGGGACCTCCTGCAGTACCACATTACTACATACTTTGATAACCAGACTCCGGGCACTCCGCCAGCCAGGCACAGGTCTGGTCGTTCACTGAAAACCCTTGTCCAGAGACTCAAGGGGAAAGAGGGGAGGTTCAGGAGCAACCTATCGGGAAAGAGGGTCAACTTCTCCGCCAGAACTGTGATCAGTCCAGAACCATTTCTCTCAATCAACCAGGTAGGTGTCCCTGAGAAGGCTGCAAGGGAACTTACGGTAACGGAAACAGTAACAGAGCACAATTTTGAAAAACTCAAGGAACTGATCAGGAACGGTCCTGGTAAAGAGGAAGATGTCTACAAGCCAGGAGTTAACTATGTCTACAGGACGGACGGCAGCAGGATAAAGATTTCGGAAAAGAATGCTGGGGAAGTAGCCGAAAAAATGGAAATTGGCTGGCAGGTTGAAAGACAGATGGAGAATGGCGACATAGTACTCTTCAACAGACAGCCGAGTCTGCATAGAATGTCAATGATGGCACATGAAGTCAGAGTTCTCCCTTACAGGACTTTTAGATTTAATTTGGCAGTCTGTGCGCCGTACAATGCGGACTTTGATGGCGATGAAATGAATCTCCATGTGCTTCAGAGCCAGGAGGCAAGAGCGGAGGCAGAGATACTCATGAAGGTTCAGGAGAACTTCATTTCTCCAAGGTTTGGCGGCCCCATAATGGGTGCAATTCACGACCATATAACTGCACTGTTCATGCTGACGTACAAGAATCCACTCATACCACCTGACGCTGGCCTACACATAATGAGCTACATAGACGTCGATAAGACTCCTGAAACGATAGAGGTAGATGGCAAGAAGTACTTCAGGGGAAGGGACATATTTTCGATAGTACTACCAGAGGGAGTTAACATAGAATTCAAGGGAAAATTAGCCGACAAGAGTCTTGATCCAAATGGAACCGAAGGTACCATAAAGATAGAAAATGGCAAACTGATCAACGGTGCCATAGATGAAAACGCAATCGGACAATCTAAGGGGGTATTGCTAGACTACGTCCTGAGGAAGTATGGAAATGCCGAAGGTGCCAAGTTTCTGGATAATCTTACTAGACTCGCAGCTGGCGTAATAAGCTTCACGGGATTCTCAACAGGAATAGATGATGAGGACGTTCCTGGGGAGGCCAAGGCACAATTGAGAGAAGTAGGAAACGAGGCAGTTCAGAAAGTCGAAAAGCTCATTGAGAATTACAAGAATGGTCTTATAGGGATGGAACCAGGGAAGACGCTTGAAGATACGCTTGAATCCATGGTAATGAAGGCACTTTCACAGGCCAGAGAGAAGAGCTCAGAAATTGCTTCGCATTATCTAGGTATGGACAATTCAACGGTCATAATGGCAAGGTCAGGTGCTAGGGCCAACATGATGAACCTGGCCCAGATGGCGGGAATCATTGGGCAGCAGAGTATCAGGGGTCAGAGGCAGCACAGAGGGTATACCAACAGAACACTCCCTCACTTCCAGAAGGGAGATATAGGGGCTTATGCCAGAGGATTCGTCAGCTCTTCTTACAAAGAAGGCTTAAATCCAACAGAATACTTTTTCCACGCCACTGGAGGTAGAGAAGGCCTCGTTGATATTGCTGTTAGGACATCAAGATCGGGTTATATGCAGAGGAGATTGATAAACGCACTGGAGGACCTCAAGGTCTCAGAAGAAGGAAGGGTGCTGGATACTGAAGACTCCATAATCCAGATCGAATATGGAGAGGACGGAACAGATCCTTCTAGGTCTTTTGAAGGGGAATCTGTAGATGTAGATTACCTGATCAAGGAGATGTTTGGAAAGAAGTACGGAGGGAAACAATGACGATCTTAGCCTGGAAGGACACACTGAAGAAGGTAAAAGAACTCATAGACAAAGCTCCCGTTGGATACTGCCTGGATTATGATATCCCGTCGGACAAATCAGTGAAAGAAGCACTAATAACTATTACAGGCAAGACATTCGTTGCAAAGGCAAAGATATCGAAAATCTCCCCATATCAGAATGAAAAGAACGTCATGAAGAAAAAGAAGGATAAGTTGAAGACTATCGTCACAATAGAAAAAATCGAGGAAATACAGGACGACATCGTAAATTACGAAGAAGTCAACGGTGGTTCTATTGACAAGATATTATCATATGCGGTTCTAACAAGAAAGGAAGAGGCAAAGATAGTACAGAGAGAACCGATGGAAGGGAAGCTCAGCAACGATGTGAAGACCATCTTACATCAGGTGGAAAAGGACGGAATAGATTTACCAGTTAGGATAGCTGAGCAGCTGGCGAATGCTAAGAAACAGTACAAGGTTGAAGGAAATGATTTCGACAAACTCGTCAAGGCAGCAGTGGGCAAGTACAAGGAAACGGAAGTCGATCCATTCGAGGCTGTCGGAATAGTTGGTGCACAAAGCATAGGGGAACCTGGTACACAGATGACGATGAGGACTTTCCACTTCGCTGGTGTAGCAGAAATGGACGTTACACTTGGTCTACCAAGATTGATTGAAATTGTTGATGCAAGGAAAACTCCTAGCACTCCGTCCATGACCATATACCTCTCAGAAAAGGCAAGGGAGGATGAGGACAAGGCGGTAGGGCTTGCTCGAGCAATAGAATCAACAATCCTTCTGGATATTGCAGATATTGAAATTAACACCACTGAAAGTTACGTTAGAATTCTCCTGGACAAGCAAAAAATGCTTGAGAGGGGACTAAAAAGAGAGGAGATTCTTCCAAGACTCAAGAAGATCAGGATGCAAAAGACAACGATCACAGAGGAAGAAAATGAAATCAGACTTACGCTCGATGAGCCATCATTCAAGAGAATATACCAGCTGTATGAGAACCTGAAGACATTTCAGGTCAAGGGTCTGGACGGAATCAAGAGAGCAATAGTGAAGTTCGACCAGAAGGTAAAGGAATGGGTCATCTACACTCAAGGATCAAACCTTGCTGGAGTTCTGGAACTGAAGGACGTAGATTTTTCGAGGACAAGAACAAATGACATCATTGAGATCTCCCAGGTTCTGGGAGTTGAGGCTGCACGTGAAGCAATAATAGAGGAAAGCACATCTACACTTCACAATGCTGGTCTCAATACTGACATTAGACATTTGATGCTTGTTGCAGACATGATGACATTCTCTGGCGTGGTCGAGGCAATAGGCAGACACGGGATCTCAGGAAAGAAGGCTTCAGTCCTCGCTAGGGCAGCTTTTGAAATTACGAGCAAGCATCTTCTCAATGCAGGGCTCATTGGTGAAGTCGATAGACTCAACGGCGTTGCAGAAAATATTATAGTAGGACAACCAATAACCCTCGGAACAGGCGCAGTGAAGCTTGCTTACAGGAGAGAGGAGTAAATGGACTACAACTGGGAACTAGGAAGATTGAAAGAAACTGGAAAATTTGTACTGGGAGAGAAGGCTACGAAGAAACTAGTGAAGAAGGGGGGAATTAAGGCCGTTGTATTCGCAAACGAGCCGCATCTCAAATCGGAATACGATCAGACCAAGAACCCTAAATTCATGGTTCCACTGAATTCGTTACAACTAGGAAATCTATTTGGGAAGCCATTCCCAGTTTCTATGATTGGCGTGATAGATTCCGGCGTTTCTCAATTCAGGGAGAATGAGTGAAATTGGGAGAGATAACACTCGATACCAGGAGCTTGGACCTCATACAGCTTTTCGAAAAAACGATAGGACTCCCTGTCAAGGACGTCATGGAAACGGAGGATGTGATATTCTATGTGCTGGAAAAGGGAGGAACTTACAAGCTGTTCACAAGCGACGACAAGAAGAGAGCCCTGGAGAAGATAAAAGAAAGCATGAAGAAGAGAATTAACATTCTTGATTACTCACCGGAACCTGAACAGTTCTTCAGGAACCTTTTTTACAGGTACAAGGTCGTTTCACTCAATATAACAGCAGGCGAAAGCGGTTATGTGGTCAACGTGAAAGTAGATCCAAATTATAAGGCATCAGCAATAGGTAAGGAGGCCAAGAATCTCAAGACTGCGATGCTTCTGGCAAAGAGGCATTTCACGATTGCTAGACTTTATATTGAATGATATAAATATAAATTTTATATTGTCTGGAAGGTCATTCTGAGATCCCCACCAAGGAAACTTGGCATTAGGCAACTCGACAACTTTCCGATGAGACGTAAGCCATGAATCAGGAAATTCTAACCATAACAATTCTGAATCATTCCAAGACTTTCTGTTCATTTCCAGACAGTCACAGAAAATGGGGGAATATTCACTTCAAGATTTCTACGACTTTCTTCGGTGAGGTAGCACCCGATACTATCCTAATATTTGAGACCGGGACTGAATAGTGCTTAGACAGCTGTCTTATAACGTCAATATTCGCCCTGTTATTCTTCCTCTTTTCGTTCGTGAACACAACGACAGTTCCTTCCAGCTCCTCTATGAGTCCATTTCCCTGACGCACACGCACGTTGATTCTCATGCTAGTTACTCCTCTTTTTAAGCTATGTTGGGTCGGGTGTATCTCCTTATTTGTTTCATGGTCTATGAATCCATCTGTCGTCGTCATTGATATTTCAGTCATAAAATTGTTCATTTAATCAGCATCCCGTTTGTGCATTTCAATTCATCTAAACTCTTTCTCTGGCTACGGAGATAATCCTAAATTTTTTACCTTTTCAATATCTTTTTGAACCAAAGCATTCAGGCAACACCTAATTGAGGGGTATATACTATCTTCCAATAAGGTAAAATTCAGAACTATCTATGATTTTTACTCTTCTGACTTCTCCCAGCCTTCCCTTCTTTAATATCACAGGGTGATAATTTCTATCCCTGCCAATGAACGTTCCATTCTTACCTGCTTCCATCAACCTGACATCTGTTTCTTTTCCCACAAACCTTTCCAGAGACTTTTCAGATATATCCCTGTGGATATCCGTGAGAATCCTACTCCACTGTGCAGTCTGATTCGTTGGGGGTTCCTTCCAGCTATAGGCTGCAGTTCCTGGACGGGGAGAATATCTTGTGATGTTGAGTATCTCCGGTTTAACTTTTTTTATCACGTCGACAGTTGCCCTAAGACCCTTTATTGATTCATACGGAAAGCCAACGATCACATCAGTGCTCAACATACCTTCAGGGTAGGCATTACGGAATTTTTCAGCTACTTCAATAAACTTCTCTATCTTGTACTGTCTCCCCATCTTCCTCAGTATCAATGGATCCCCACTCTGAAAAGGAATGTGAAGGAACTTGTAGACCTTCTCAGATTTCATTACTTCTAGTAGGTCATCGATAATTGAGCCAGCATTTTCAGGTTCCATCATTCCAATCCTTATACTGAAATCACCCTCTATCTTTGTGACTTCCTCTATCAGCTGGGGTAATGTTGTTGATGTGTCATTCCCATAAGATCCTGTATCGAGTGCTGTCAGTCGTATTTCCTTGGCTCCCTTGCCTACCATCTCTCTAATGCTGTCTAATATCTCGTTCTGACTAAAGCTATTGAGTCTGCCACGTGCAATTCTGGAAATACAGAAGGTGCATCCTCCGTCACATCCTTCAGCTATAGGGATACCTACACTCAGATTTCCCTCTTTTAGTATAGGAAGCCGTCCACGGGAATACGAGAAGTCAATTCTCTTCACGTCATTAACAGGAATGTTTGTCAAGCATCCGGAAACTAGCACTTCTTTCCCTTCGCTTTTGATCTCTTGAATCCTTCTCAGCATCCTATCCTCAGTGTGTTTTATTACTACACAGGTAGAGAGAAGGACAGAATCAGCTGATTTTACGTCGTCCACTAGCTGATTACCCTGAGAGATCAGGAAATTTGCTATCATTGCTCCCTGAGCTTGATTCAAAGTGCAACCATAATTTTCTAGATAGAATTTCATTTCTCAACCTTGATTGAACGGGTAACCATATTTAATAGAAAATTCTAACGCCATCCTAGAAGCTAAAAATAATCAGTCCACTGACCTTATTTTGGTTAATGGTTTGATGTTTTTATTAGCGCATCTGCAGCTGAAGCAGACTTAGCACAGCTCGTCTATAATGTAATTAAATTGGGAGGCATTAACCCAAAACATATTGAATCATAAATTTTAGAAATGTTTTATTTTGATATTTTAAGTTCTGAGCTGTATGACCAGTCAATTAATTTTCTGAAATGAAGGAAGCAGAAATTATGTCCTGAAGCTATCATCATATCCAATATAGTAGAGCCTTGCAAGTGGAGAAAGAATATTAATCAAGATAGAGTAAAGTCTTATGAGAACTAGGCCGAATGCCTTTTCTAAGAAGGGGGTGGTGTCATCCTCAAGCATACAATCATCAGCTGTGGGAGCTAAAGTACTGGAATACGGAGGTAACATTGTTGATGCGGCCATAGCTACAAGCGCAGCTCTCTGTGTGACCCAGAATAATTTATGTAGTTTGGGCGGAGACACTTTCATGCTGTTAAAGATTGATGGTAAACCCGTAATAAATTTAAACGGCAGTGGAAGGGCGTTTGAGAGCATGACAATCGAACACTTCGTAGAAAGAGGTATAAAGAATCTGCCTTCAAGAGGCAAGGACTCTGTGATAACGGTTCCTGGACTCGTACGAGCATGGGAAGACATCCATAAAAAATATGGGACCATGGAAACAAGTGATCTGATGAAGTATGCCTATAAATATGCCAGTGAAGGTTTCCCAGTCACCCAGAATTATTCTGATTCAATTGAAATAAGTGCTAAATACCTAGGTGGATTTGAAAACTGGAAATCAATCTTTATGAGAGGGAACGCAGTTCCCGAACCAGGTGCCGTATTCAAACAACCCGATCTCGCAGAAACATTTGCTGATCTGATGTCTAATGGTCTTTCTTCATTTTACGATGGGAACATAGCAGACAAGATCGTAAATGGACTGAATGATCTAGGCGTTGAGATATCATCTGACGACCTGAGGAAGCACGAATCTACGTTTCAAACTCCTTTAAAGACAGAGTATCGAGGATATACAGTTTATGAAACTGCTCCAAACAGCCAGGCAGCGACAGTAATACTGTGGTTAAATATGCTGGATTCTATGGGGTCAGATCCAAGGTTTCGTGACATTCTGGAAACAGGGCATATTTCGTACTTTCAAAGGGATAAATTTATAGGCGATCCAGATTTATATCCTCTTCCGGAAAATTTTCTCACAAAGCAATATGCAAATGATCTCTATGAAAACAAAAAATTCCCAAGTTCTTCTAAAAATGGCTCTGGTGACAGAGGGGACACGACATTCTTTTCAATAACGGATACAGATGGTAATAGCATTTCTGTAGTTCAGAGCAACTATCTGGGATTTGGTTCGGGAATAGTGCCAAGGGGTACTGGGTTTGTTCTTCAGAATAGGGGTAGCTATTTCAGTCTTGATCCGCAACATCACAACGCTCTCAGGCCTGGTAAGAGAACATTTCACACATTGTGCGCTGCTATTATTGAGGACGAATCAGGGTACATTGCATCCTTAGGTTCAATGGGAGGAGACATACAACCGCAACTTCATATACAGTTGATGATGGGCTTGATGAATAACAGAAAAGATCCTCAGTCTGTTATCGATGCCCCAAGGTGGGCCTTTCCATATACCATTTATGAAGTACCAAACGCCTTTATGGTCGAATCCGAAGAATTTATGAAAGAAATAAAAGCAATATTTCCAGCAAGAGAAGTAAGGAATGTCGGTATGTCTGCGCATCTTGGTCAGGCTCAGGTATCTGTCCGTCTTCCAAATGGAGTTACATTAGGCGGCTCCGATCCGAGGGGAGATGGCATCTCGATACCCGTCAATTAGACTAATTGGTATATTGACAAGTTTGAGCTTATTTCTCAAATTCTTCATAGTTGAATGCAGGCACTGCTAACTATGATGACGTACATTAGTGGGAGATGGTGGCGTATGGAGTTGCAGTATTCCAATTATATATCATTCAATTTGTTTTACGATGGCATTTTATGCTACCCCCTTAAGAGTGCGATAATACCAATAAATGACGATGTTTCTATAAGTAAGGTACCACTACCACTGATACAACCGTGATGACAAATCAGAGTACCTAAGTTTATGATAAGACAAATATCCTGGTCAGAACAGCGATTTTAAGTACTCTGCAATTAAGTTCGCTGGACTAATAACATTTCCAACCAGCGGAACAATTCTTTCGTAGTTAGTTGGTACATTTACGATGGCGATTGTCTTCTTTCTTATTTCATCACCAGGATATTTTGTTGTGATGTACAGTGCATTCATTATGTTCTTTCCATCATCTTCGCTCCCTAGCACAATCTTTTTTGACTTTGTAAGGTCTAGGTTGGAGAGTATCCTTTCCATGCCTCCCTCTGATTCGATGAATACTTTCTTGTCACTGATCAAGGACTCCTTGGATTTATTGTCCAGAGCTATTATTATTAGCTCATCTTTTTGAACAAGATCGTTCAGCAGTGGTTCAAAAAGTGGCGTGAAATCAATGAAAAGTACGTATTCGTTCATCAACCTGCCTTCCAATCTCTGTATCACGCGTACCACTCTTCTTCCTCTCTCGTATATCAAAGGTCCGACTATAACGGTTACTGCTCCAAAGAATGAACCTATACCAAGCATTGACATGATTATGCTGAATATCTGGGAAGTCCTAGTTATCGGCAATATATCCCCGAATCCTAGGGTCGTAACTACTTCCCCGGTATAATAGAGAGCTCTGGCGACGTCAGTAATCTTGGGGTTGAATTGATTCCCAAGCAAGAGGGTACCAATTACTCCAATGACCAGTACCATTACTATGATTACGATTGATATGGAGATTTCAGGTCTGGTAAACATTTTAGTCGGGAAGTTGTAATATCTGTAATCCTTTAGGATAAGGAGCATAGCTACTATGGCTACTGCAAACAAGGGGATAGTAAAGATCGAAAAGTAACTGGTCATGCTGAAAAATGGCACTACAGTTACCAGAGTGGTCAGGATAGACAGGTAGTATGAATAGCGTACTCGTAACGTAAGACCCCTTAAGGCAATGAGTGAAAATATGAATATGATGAGTAGGGGGTCCACGAGACCGGAAAGGGATAATGGGAGAATGTGATGGTAACTTAAGTTGGCCAGATAGAGCACAGTAAAAAGCAGAGAAAGCACGTATAGGAGATAGAAAAGAGTTGAAATTTTTATGATTCTTGAGGTCAGCCCCACATAACGGAATGGACTTTGCACTTATATTGCTTTTCCGTCAAAATATTCCTTTCAGTAATTCAATGAAAGGTAGTAGACGTGCATATTTGCAGAGCGGATCTTCCCTGGAATCAGGAGCATTTAGCCTCAAAATAGCTAAAGTAATGAAGAGATAGTAGTTTTGTAGAAGTAAATATTACAGTTAAGGGTGGTTTCGTTGAATCTCGATGAACAGATATTTCATTACTGCTCTGAAATTGATGGCCTTCTCAAAGATAATACAACTAAAGAGGAACTAAAGAAGAGAATTGTTGATTCCCTGTTTGTTTCTTACGGGGCTAGATACTCGGATGCAGTGACAAAATCCAAGAATGGTCTTCTCCCTTCTTCTGGGAAGGTGAACTCACCTATTTATTACGACAAGAGGAAAGCGGCGGTAGACGTAGCAACATATATAAATGGATGCATGACCAGATATCTGGACTATAACGATACATATCTTTCCAAAGAGGCACTACACCCATCTGACAATGTTCCGCCGATCCTCAGTTATGCTTATACGCTAGACGCAGATGGTCTAGAAGTTATTCGGGCTCTGGCTGCATCTTACCAGGTGGTAGGTGCATTCGCCGATGCATTTTCTATAAGGGACAAAGGATGGGATCATGTTACCTATATTTCCATATCCTCAGCCGCAGGACTGGGCGTCTTGAATGACTTTGACAAGTCTAAGTTTATCAACAATCTAAATTTAGCAATCAATAATAATATCTCTCTCAGACAAACGAGGGCGGGAGAACTCAGTATGTGGAAAGGTTGCACAGCGGCCAACGCATCCAGGAATTCTGTATTTGCAACTTTACTCGCGAATGAAGGATTCACTGGTCCATCCCCAATTTTCGAGGGTGAGATGGGATTTTTCAAGCAGATTACTGGAAAAATTGGTGTTGATTTAGAAAAGAACAGAGTTGTGAGAACAATGATAAAGAATTTTCCAGTTGAATATCATGCGATGAGTGCAATAGAGGCAGCTCTATGGATTAGGAACCAGATGAATGGTGAAAGAATAAAAAGCGTGAAGGTGGATACTTTTTCAGTGGCTCACAAGATAATCGTAAAGGACCCAGAGAAGCTGAGACCTAAAACAAAGGAAACTGCTGACCACAGTCTCCCATACATGATAGCTTATACTCTCTTGTATGGAGAACCAGATCAAACGTCTTTTGAGCCAAAATACCTAAATGACAAATCGATTCTGAACGTGATAGACGCAACCAGATTTGAAGTCACAAAAGAGTTTGACTCAATGTATCCAGAATTCCTTCCTGTACGGATTACTGTCAAAACAGAATCATCGGAATACGAAAAGGAAGTAACCGTACCAAAAGGTCATTTCCGGAACCCTTATGATTGGAAAGACCTAGAAAACAAAGGAAGAAGATTGATAGGCGATCAGGAGAAGGTGAGGGAGATCATAGAAATAGGCAAGAAATTTGAAAATACCTCAGTTCGTGGGTTATTTGAGGCGGTTAATTTTTCCTAAACCACAAATAATAATTTTTCAATTTCCTCATACGCACTGTAATGTCACGATTACCATACATCATCAAGCAATCTCATTTAGAAGCATCTAAATTCTTAACTAATGCAACCGCATTCAGGAAGGTGAAGAAGCCGGTAGAGCACGGTAATGTTCTGACTTCCGTGATACTGGGCCTTTTCTCAATCATTACCGCAATAATAACACGGAAAGACTTCTACGTTGTACTGTTCTGGGTTCCTATATGGATGGGCCTATTCCTATATGATGTTCCGTTCAATAAAGTCTGGAAATCTAGAATTGACGTAATTTGGATGATTTTGATATTTTTGATTTCCATTTATTCTATAAACGTCAATCTACTGTTGATAATACCTTACTTCATATTTTTGAGTGATTATGCTCTAAGGCTCTACCTCGCTTCGAGAAAGTTGAATTATGTGGGAACAATTCTTGGAATGCTTGCTTTTGTTCTCCTATTCGTTGAAACAGTCAACATATCCGGATTAAAGGAGATCTATTTATTGACGTCTCTTTTTATATATATGGTTGGGTCTGAGTTCACGGTAAACGCGTTTCTGTCCAAAAGGAAATTTCTTCTACTGTATGACGTAATACCAGTATTACTTTCTGTTCTGAATCCTGTTTTTTTGGTCTTTGCGCTATCACTCATAAGGATACCAGTCGCGATTAAGGCCAGAGGGATGAAAGTAATTGGTATCACGGAAACATCTCTCTTGCTGGCAGTGACAGTGCTCATTTCGTTGTTTTATCTACTTAGAATATGAACTATCTGCGTAAGCCACCAATTCTGACCTGAAAAACTGTTTCTCGCCGCAAAAATCAATATGGTTGGTGAGGGGGAACATTGAAAGTAAGGCAGGAGAAATGGTTCTCGTTCATCCTGGGATTTTCGGGTAACTCGATGGGATAGTAAATGAATAACGGTGAACACTATTCTATTATCAAAAATTATGAATCAAAAGAAATGAATGAATATAAAATAATTTTAGGCAAAGAGTGGCGCTTTTGATTCCTTAGCTGGTTTTGGTAGGGCGAAAGCTATCAGTACAGATAGTAAGCCTAGAACTAACATTGTCTCGAAAGCTACTGGAAGGTGAGAATATCTCCCAGTAATGTAAATACCAATTACCAGAGGTCCTATGGCTTGTCCAGCTGTTCCTCCTAAGTTCCATACCAATCCATTACTCACGGTAGTCGAACCCCTAGGAACATAGTCTGATATCATTGACATGAATATTGGGAATCCACTGAAGTTAAAGAACCCAAACAGAACAAGGGTTAAGATTGAAATGGGGCCTGTTGTCATTAGGTAAAGGAACATGAACAGTACTGAGAATACAGTAGTAACAACCAATATCATTCGCTTATCATATCTTTCTACAAGTATACCTATGAGGAGCTGCCCCAAGATTCCTCCCGAGAACATCAGAGTCATCATAGTGCTAAGTCCCAGCGAAGTCCCGAGTCCCCTCACAAAGGTGAAGTATTCAGGTATCCAAGATACTATACTGAAGAATGCTAGGTTCCTGACCAGTGACATGATTGTTAGAAGTATTATTCCCATCGGAATTGTGGTTTTCAGCGTTGAAGTACTACTGACTCCATTTGAAGATGATTGACTCCTCGCGGACAAGGTATTTCTGGCATTCCTTTCTCTGCTAACGTACTCCCTCATGAACATATAAATGACAACCGCCAAAATTATTCCGACTACCCCGAAAAAGACTTCACTTGATATATTGGACAGTAACAGAATGCTTACAAGAACCAGGAGAGAGGGATATAATGCCCTACCGAGGCTTCCTGCAGACCCGTTTATGCCTAGATACCTGCCAAGTCTATTCCCCTTGTAGTAGGACTGGAGGATTGCGGTACCTGTCGGGTGATAAAAAGACCCTCCAAATCCAGAAACAACAGAAGAAATTATTACGAAAAATGAAACGAACGTATTTCCTAGTGCTAGTGAAAAGAGAAGTAGTCCAGAAGAGAGAATCAATATGCCGATAATCATCCCCCAAGACTGCAAATGTCTGCGATCTATTGTCCTACCAAATATATTGGCACTAATTGCAGTGGAAACGTAGAAGGCTACCAAAGATGCCGTAATAAGAGCAGGGTCAATACCGTGGGCTGCTGCGATCAGATCTATTATCACAGGAACCAGAAAAACCATACCGTCATTAAGAAAATGACCGATAGAAGTTGCTATAAGCGGATAGCTTTTGTGCGAAGTCATACCAGAAACCGTAAAATCTGGATTATTCGTCATCATTACCGAATACCCCCTATTTCATTTTCCTACGAAGAGACTGATGGGCTAGCAGGGTCTCTCTCGGGTCAGGCTTATCGACCT
Source organism: Thermoplasmata archaeon (assembly GCA_049965815.1). Classification (GTDB taxonomy): domain Archaea; phylum Thermoplasmatota; class Thermoplasmata; order Thermoplasmatales. The sequence continues at coordinate 21,026 of JBMFVV010000010.1, forward strand.
GCGCTTTATCCTGTTTTCTGAAGGTCAGGCAGTAGTGGTATTTGTCCGGACTGAAGTAATTAATCTCAGTAAATCCAGACCCAATAAAGAGTTCCCTGACATCGTCCTCACTCACCCTCAATGCGTAAGGCGGTCCGAACAGCGTTTCTATCCTCATCCAGTCTATGTCTACAACAACTCCGGAAGGTTTCAGTAATCTCTTGATTTCGTTCACCAGCTCTTCCTTATCTACAACATTGTGGAGCATGTTCGCTAGAAAGAAGATGTCTATAGATCCACCTGGGATGCCCGTTTTGGTAGCATCGGCCTGAACTGTCTTTATCAGTCCTCCTCGCATGTCCAGGTCTTTTACCTTCTCCTGCAGAGCAGATAGGGCATTGGCACTTTGGTCTACTGCATAAACAATACCGGATTCACCAACCAGTGTGGCCAATGGGATGCTGTAATAACCATCCCCGCAACCGAGATCAGCTACGCTGAGCCCCTGATGCACCCCGATTCTTTTCAGGAAGGGAAGAGGGTCCTCCCTCTGTCTTCCGCCGAAATGATGTGAATGCATTCTTCTTTCACCAGATGGTATTGTAACATGGTCGTCTAAATTGGAATTGTTTTGTTTCATTTGTATAAGTAAGTAATTAATCTATAAATATTTAATCTGTGATGCTATTAGTGGTACGATGACTACTCAGGAGAAGGTCCTTAAGGGAATTACCACGCTGTTGATCCTGAGAAATTTGTGGAAGTCTCCATCTCACGGATATGTGCTGCAGAAGGAGATATCTGCTGAACTGAAGCAGAATTTGCCTGCAGGGGCGATTTACATCCTACTGAAGAATCTTGAAAGGAAAAAACTCATAAGCAGGGGAGAAAAAATAGAAGTGAATGGACGGGTGATCAGTCAATACGTCATTACCCCGGAAGGCAAACGGTTTCTGAAGAGACATATTGTCCCCCTTGAAACAGTCGAAGGAGTTCTTGGCGATCTTATAAATGACATAAAAAAAATATAGTGTCACATCAGTTATAGTAGAAAACTGCTACGAAGTACGAGCGTCATCCTACAAAGCGGGCAACATTATTTTCTAAATGTTTCATGCGCTAATACCGATATACAAGATATCTAATATTGATATGGTATGGGACCGCCGAGATTTGAACTCGGGTCACCAACACCCCAAGCTGGTAGGATGGTCCAATCTACCCTACGGTCCCCCTAATCAAAGGGTAATATTTCCTCTAGGAGTTCAGCATTTGACAGGATCATCCTTCTGCAGCAATATCTTGTCACATTGAGATCGTCCAAGATTGCCGAGATCTCTTCAGACGTTGCTTCCCTGTTCTTGGATTTCCTAATCTCTTCTACCTTATTCGTAAAGCGAACGTAGTCTGATCCAATGACCCTTCCACAGCTGAAACATCTAACTGGTATAATCATTTTTTCACCTGTACGACTTCTGCTTCTTCTTCCTTGCTCCGGTTCCTCCGGGCTTCTTTGGTAGTTTCTTTCTGACGTCGTTAACGAGTAATGCTCTGTCGTACTCCTTGAATGTCTTCTCCAGGTCCTGATCTTTGAAGAAGTCAACCAGTGCCCTTGAAATTGCAGTCCTGGCTGCTTCTGCCTGGCCAATCACCCCTCCCCCTTTCATGTTGACTGAAATATCGATCTTTGAAATTTTGTCTCCTGCTAGCATTACGGGTTCCATCATTTTGAGTTTTGCGAGTTCTGGTTGGTATATCTCTATAGGAACGCCATTTACTCTTATCCTACCCTTACCCTCCTTGATTGTCGCTCTTGCAACTGCTGTTTTCCTGGCCCCACTACTCTCAATTACCATCTGCTATCACTTTTGACCCCAGTTCTTTGCAGATATCATAGAGGGTTATAACATTTGCAACATGTTTATTTTGATATTCATCCAACTTCTCCAGTTCCTTCCCCTTAAAGTCCTTGGGGACGCCTATATAAACCCTCAGTTTCTTAAATGCATTTTTCCCCTTTGAATATTTCATTGGAAGCATCCCTCTTACTGTCCTTCTGAAGATCCTATCTGCCTCTTTCGGGTACCTTGGCCCTTTCCTTACAGACCCTACATCTCTCTCCATCTTGTATCTCTCTATTGTGTACCTTTTCCTTCCAGAGACGACTGCCTTTTCAGCATTTACAACCACGATCTCGTCATTCTTGGTCAGCAGTTCCTTTGCAAGGTAGGACGATGCCCTTCCAAGAACCAAATTACTACCATCTATTATTCTAATATCACATCACCCTATTATCTTAACTTTAGTTCCCTTTGAATTTTCGCTCATCAATTCCTTGAGTGTCATTGCCTTTCCGCCCGCTTCCTCTATTTTTGAACGTGCAGATTTAGAAAAGTATAAAGCGGCAACCCTTACAGGTTCCTCTATTCTTCCTGAACCGAGGACGACGCCAGGAACCACCACAGTTTCGTCTGTTGCTGCGAATCGGGATATCTTTCCTATATTTACTTCCGCAAGATTGTCTTTGGATTTTCTGATTCTCTTAGCGATATCGTCCCAGAACCTTGAATCGTTTTCTAACGCTGTCTTCTTCATCTCCAAAGCAAGTTTTTCCCTTTCATCTTTTTCGTTTACGCCCATTTATCAAGCACCTGGGTTGGAAGGTATGAATTAACTATTAATAAACCTTATCGGCTTTTAGCAAGTGCCAATGCATTCTTAAGTATTTCCACGCTGGTAACAGCTCCCACTCCCCCAGGGACCGAGGTATAATCCACCAAACTGTTCTCCACGTCCGGTTCGTAATCTCCTTTCACCTTCCCGTCCACGACGTTTATGCCGATGTCCACCACCACCTTTTTGCTTTTTATGGACGATGCCTTGAGATATCCCGGATTTGCAACAGCTAGGAACACGATATCGCTTTCGTCAATCAATTTTTCCATGTTTTGTGACTTGCTGTGTGCAATTGTGACAGTGGCATCCCTGTTCAACAGTAGCTGTGAAAGAGGTCTACCAACGGTTACGGACCTGTTTATGATAAGTGCATTCTTTCCCTTGAGATCTACATTGTAATACAGTAGAATGTCTATTGATGCCTGCGGCGTAGCAGGAGCTATCCCCGCACTTCCAAAGTACAGGTACCCCATATTCTGGTAAGTTACGCAATCAGCGTCTTTGTCAGGGTCCAGTGCCTCTGAGACCATATCATTAGTTATTCCCTTTGGGAAGGGTCTTCCTATTATGACAGCATCCACCGAGTTATCATTATTGAGTTTTTCAATGGTACTGATAAGGTCATCACCCTTTATGACCAATGGTGTGAAATCTATACCAACTTTCTCTGCATTTCTCTTTATGCTGTTGAAGTAGACTATTGACTCCTGATCTTCTTCGTATGCAACGGAGACCATCTTAACTTTTCCAAAATCAGCTACGCCTTCCTTCACTTCATCCAGCAAGCGTTTTGCAATAGGTCTGCCATCCAGAATCATGGGGGTTAATTCTCTTCAAGAATTAAACCTAATCTGAAATGATAATTTTGAATATCAACAAAACCCTTAATTACCGATTTTCACTTGCGTACCGAATGGACGAATTAGCTGAATGGATAAAGTCTAAAGGAGTCAACACAACTAATGACATCAAGATACCTGAGAAGCTAGTTGACCAAGTAATTGGTCAAGATCAAGGAGTAGAGGTCATAAAAAGGGCTGCTAAGCAGAAGCGACATGTTATACTGATCGGAGAACCAGGAACGGGGAAATCAATGCTAGCACAGTCCATGACCGATTTCATTCCAAAGGAAGAACTGGAGGATATATTAGTATTCCATAACCCTGAAGACCCAAATCGCCCAAAGATTGTTACCGTTCCAGCCGGAAAGGGGAAGGAGATAACAAAGGACTACCAAAAGAGGGCTGATCAGGAGAAGACTGAGAGAACAAGAAGCGTCAGAATTCTCGTGATATTTATAGTTATAATTGGCCTGATCTTTGCGTTCATAAACTATCCCACCACTCACTCCATAGACTCAACACCCATATTTTTGGCAATAATGGCTGCTGCGTTTCTCTACATCGCTCTCAATATGGGTCCAGTCGCTAGAGAAGACAAGACTTTGGTGCCTAAGCTTCTTGTAGGGCACGACAAGGATGACAAGCCACCCTTCATAGATTCTACTGGCGCTCAAGCCGGAGCTCTTCTCGGAGACGTGAGGCACGATCCCTTCCAGTCTGGAGGACTTGAAACACCTGCTCACTTAAGGGTTGAGGCAGGTAATATACACAAGGCAGACAAGGGTGTTCTATTCATCGATGAAATCAACACTCTCAGGATGGAGAGTCAACAGAGTCTATTGACTGCAATGCAGGAGAAGAAGTACACGATATCCGGTCAGAGCGAAAGGTCAGCTGGTGCACTGGTTCAGACAGAAATGGTTCCGTGTGATTTCATTCTTGTAGCATCCGGAAACCTTGATGCCTTACAGGGCATGCATCCCGCTCTAAGGTCCAGAATCAGAGGATATGGTTACGAAGTTTACATGAACACCACGATGGACGACACCGAGGAGAACAGGGAAAAGGTCATGAGGTTCGTCAGTCAGGAGGTGTCGAAGGATAAGAAGATCCCAGCCTTTGATTATACTGCCATAGCAGAGGTAATTAGGGAAGCACAGAAGAGGGCAGGAAGAAAGGGAAAGATAACATTGAGACTCAGGGAAATGGGTGGCTTGATCAGGATAGCCGGAGATCTTGCCGTACAGGCAGGATCATCTATAGTGACAAGTGATCATGTGATCAAGGCGAAGGTCAAGGCTAGGCCACTCGAACAGCAAATTGCGGATAAACACATAGAAGCGTATAAGAATTACAGCACTTTCTTGAATGAGGGATATTCTATAGGCATAGTCAATGGACTTGCGGTCTTCAGTGCGGGGTCCGGTATGGCTGAGTACTCTGGAATAGTGATGCCTGTTGCTGCTGAGGTAACTCCTGCACAGGAGAAGGAAAGCGGGAAAGTAATTGCAACGGGTAAACTTGGAGAAATCGCTAAGGAAGCTGTACAAAATGTCTCTGCAGTAATAAAGAAATATACAGGCCAGGATATAGCAAATCACGATGTCCACATCCAATTCATAGGAAGCTATGAGGGTGTCGAAGGGGATTCTGCGAGTATAACGATTGCCACTGCAGTTGTTTCTGCAATGGAGGGAATACCCGTAGACCAGTCATTTGCAATGACAGGGTCGCTATCGATCAGAGGACAGGTGCTTCCAGTGGGCGGAGTTACTGCAAAGGTCGAAGCTGCAATAGAGGCCGGATTCAAGAATGTGATTGTTCCTGAAAGCAACAAGGGGGACATCGTTCTTGAGGAGACGCAGAGAGCAAAGATACAGATACACGTTGTAAAAACGATAACAGATGTCCTCAATCTGGTGCTCGCTTCTACTAAGTCCAAGACTTCATTGCTTTCAAAGTTTGATCTTGCTGTATCTACTGGAAAGGTGATGGTCAATCCCAGTTGACCTAACCTATTATTTTTTGGATAATTTTGATATAAATGACATAGACAGGTTCAGGAACTGCTCACTTATCAGAGAGGACAGAATCCTTGGTAATGCACATCTAAATGTGGCAATCAGGTATGTTAAGGAGAACTTTGAAACGGGAAGGTCAATCAGCAAATCTATTTGGAATGAGATCCTGCTCTATCTTTCTCTTCAGAGGCAAGTTCATAAAGCGTTTGAGATCGTGGGGGTTAAAGACTATTCAGGTCCGATAATCAAGGTAGAAAACTCTAGTGGAAGAGAGAGCCTCCCTGTAATAGAGGCAACAGAAGCAAAGAAAAGATACTGGAACGTAAGGTCAGTGGAAGAACTCCTGGAAAGAATGGCGTTATTTCACATAGAAAATTACTGAGCCGTTTACTAATCGCCGTGCAATTCCACATGTTTTTATAGCTTTTCAACATACCTTTCCCACTACGCAGGAATCTAAATGATAATAAGAGGTAATAATGAGTACAACCTGGAGCAATACCTCGACCCTCTGGTCTCGGAATGGTTCAGATCCAAATACAGTGATGCTACTACAGCCCAGAAAATAGGGATACCTCTTATCCACCAGAGAAAGAACGTATTAATTTCATCTCCTACCGGAACTGGAAAAACACTCTCCGGATTCCTCGTTACAATCAATGAACTATTTCTTCTCGCTAAACAAAACAAGCTAGAGGACAAGATCTATTGCGTATATGTTTCGCCACTGAAGGCACTTGCTAACGATATACATAGAAATCTCGAAGTCCCACTGGAGGAGATAAGAGAACTGGCAGAAAATAAGGGGATACACATCCCAAAAATTAGGGTTGGCGTCAGGTCTGGAGACACAAGCCAGTACGTTAGGCAGAAGATGAACAAGACGCCACCGCACATCTTTATTACTACCCCCGAATCGTTAGCACTTGCGCTCTTTTCACCTAAATTTAAGGAGAAATTCCGCGGCGTTGAATTCCTCATTGTGGATGAAATCCACGATCTTGCTTCAAACAAGAGAGGGGAGCTGCTAAGTCTCATCATAGAATTTCTTCAGTATAGTGCAGGCAATGTCACCAGAATTGGTCTATCAGCCACTACCGAACCGATAGACGAACTTGCAAAATTCCTTGTAGGTAACGTTGAGAAGGTGGACATACATATCGTAGAAGCCGAATCAAACAAGAATCTTGATATGAGAGTTGTATGTCCGGTATCGGATCTATTCTCTGCACCGCAGGAACAGATAAACGAGAGGACTTACGACATCATAGAATCGATGGTAAAAGAGCATACTACTACACTTGTATTCACGAACACCAGAAGTGGTGCCGAAAGGGTATCTTCAAAACTTATTGAAAGAGGTATATTGGATCTAGAAGCCCACCATTCGAGTCTTTCAAAGGAATCGAGATTCAATGTCGAAGAGAGGCTGAAGAAGGGTGAACTCAAGTGTGCCGTCTCCTCTACTTCTCTAGAGTTGGGCATTGATATTGGGAGTATAGACCTTGTAGTGCAGGTTGGATCGCCAAAGGGAATTGCCAAGGGGCTCCAGAGGGTCGGCAGATCTGGTCATTCAGTTTTTGCGACTGCAAAGGGAAGAATAATTCCTATGGACATAGATGATCTTGTTGAGTCCCTTGTACTTGTCAAGGAAGCAAAAGCAAAAAAACTGGACAGGATTAACATACCCAAGAACTCCCTGGACGTTCTAAGTCAGTTCATCGTAGGCATATCACTGGAAAAGAAATGGAATGAAGCTGAGGCTCTGGACATAATAAGGAGAACGTACTGCTATGGGAACATACCAGAGAGCGATTTCATAAACGTCATCAATTATCTTTCAGGAGGGTTCGAGGAAGGGAACGTTTATTCAAAGATTTGGTGGGATAGGAAAGAGCACACCTTCGGTAGGAAGAAGAGTACAAGGTTGATCTACTTCACCAACGCCGGTACGATACCCGAGGAAGCAGACTATGATGCCTTCTCAGTCGACAACAGACACCTAGGCTCGCTCTCAGAGAAATTCGTTGAGAAGCTCCACAGGGGAGATATCTTTGTCCTCGGTGCAAGAACATACGAATTTCTCAGGATGAGGGGAAACAAGGTGTTCATCAAGGATGCCTCAGGAAGGAAACCAACAGTTCCATCTTGGGTTGGAGAGATGCTTCCGAGAACATTCGATCTTTCAATTGAGATAGGGAAATTCAGGAAGGAGCTTGAAACGAGAGTGAAGGATGGAACCGCAGAAGAGTTTCTGAGGGCAGAGTACGGTGCTGACGAGAACAGTGTCAGAAGCATAATGTCATATGTAACCAACCAGATTGACTACGGCGTACCAACAAACAAAAAGTTCCTCATTGAGGGGTATATTGACAAGGCAAACCAATTTTCAGTAATATTTCATTTCGCATTAGGAAGAAGGGTGAACGACGCATTAAGCAGGATCATAGCGTTCCATATCTCAAGGGATTTTTCTGTCAACTCCAGGATTTCACTAACGGATGACGGCTTCATGCTCACTTTTAACAGAAAGGTAGACGTCTCTAGGATAGGTGAACTATTGAAAACCATAACCATTGGCAGTTCACTCAGAAATGCTGTTAAGTCTACAGAACTCTTCAAGCAGAGATTCAGACACTGTGCTACTCGTTCCTTCATGGTATTAAGGCGGTACAGAGGGAGGGAGGTATCTGTTGCGAGACAACAGCTCAGGAGCGAGCGGGTGCTGAACATACTATTCTCAATGGAAAATTTCCCAATAATAGAAGAGACGTTCAGGGAAATCGAGAGCATCGTGATGGACACGGAGAATTCAGAAAAGATTCTGCAGTCCATCAGGGACGGAGAAATTGAGATAATATCAAGGGACTACACTCGATATCCCAGTCCATTTGGATTCGGTATAATCTCCACAGGCATCACCGATGTTGTTCTGATGGAAGACAAGAGCGCCATCATAAAGGAGCTTCAGGAAGCTTTGCTCACAAAAATGGGCCTGGAAGGCAGTTCCGAGGTTGATATAGAGTCCCTTATGAACTATCAGGAGTCTAAACAGCTTTTAGATTCTGAGGGGGGCATCATAGAGTTCTTGCGCAAGGCCGGTTTTGCAGATCTTTATTCTTCCGTGTCTTTTTCTCCGTTTAAGAAGACAGATAATCCTGAGGAGTACCTGGATAGGCTTTCCGAACATTTAGGCAGCGGTGAGATCGTCCCGGTGTTCACCGGTAAAACAACATATGCGCTAAGGGAGAATGTACCTTATCTGGCCGCAGTCTTCATGCAGGAGAATGATAAGAACGTCAATTTCGAGGATGGAGAAAGCACAAACACCATATCAAAGAACAACTCCCTCGATCCTGAATCGACACTGATAATCCTGAGGAAGATGGAGAGAGCTTACAGTGCTTATTTCCTGCGCCATGGAAACAGGGTTAAGTGGTACCATAGAAATGTGGAAAAGGCTGAGAGAATTGAGTCAATAACCAAAGTTGTTCAGTGGCTCCTTTGGCAGAACGGCCCGCTCACGTTCAACGAAATAGTTGACAGGATAGGGCAGATGAACGAGCTTGAAGAAGTGATAGAGGATCTTACAACAAGAAAGGTCATTGTCTCAGGAAGGTTTTTCCCTAAGCGGGAAAAACAGTATATACTTTCAGAGGACCTGAAAAAATTGAAATCTACTGACGAGATAGAGATAGGCAAAATTAGACTGAACAGGGCACTCCAGAAGCTTGGTGAAAATTATTTTGACGATTACCTTCTAGTAAACGACTCTAATTCTATCCTCATCAGAGGCTATCCAGAATCACAGATGAATTCAAAGGGAATCGTATTTGGTCATTTTGCAGGCCAGATCAACGGATACTTTGACGAGAAATACCTCCCACAGCTTATCTCCCTAAACAGGGTTGAAGATTTAGGCAAGGAAGAAAAAGTGATAATGGATCTTATCAAGAAGGGCAAGTATGGATTGCAGGACATTGAGGAAAAGACACTTGAGAAATTGATTAGAAATAACTATGTCGTCGCGAAGCAGGGCAGGCCCATTAAAGTAAGCGTGGACCCAGTCGAACCCGTTGATCTGCTCGAGAGGTTTGTTTCCACTTACGGTCCTATCAGTATAGAAGAAGTTGTACAGATCTTTGGCGGACTGGTCAGGAAATACATCGGGAAGCTTAACGTCAAGAAGATGGTGAGTGGCCATTCCACCTACCTCTATTCGGACGTCACTCTTACAAAACAGAAGGCGGTTATCAGTACGAGGGACCCACTCTTCCTGGTGAACAGGGAGAGGATCGAGGGGGAGACTGGCGAAGGAATGACATATTTCCTCCTGGAGGATGGTGCTGTGAGACTTGGTATCGAAACAGCAACCGAAAATGGTATTCTCGAAATATTTGATATAAATGGAGATTATTCAAGCAACTTTGACCAGGTAATGGAAGTTGTCAAAGAAATATCAAAGATGGAGCATTTTGACTCGCTTGTTATCAGGAAGATCACGTTCCCAGTCCCTAACAGGGAAAGATTGCAACAGCTGGGTTATTCCATGATAAGGAACTTCATGGTCAACGGAACTACCGTAGATGACCTGTCAATGGAAGAGGAAGAGATGATAAGATACCTGGTCGGGAAGCACCATCTCTCAAACGGTAACAAGCATTCTGATCCCGTAGTGGCACTTGATTCAATACTTGGCTACAAGGGTAATTTCGAGTTGATGATGAAGAGTCAACGGAGTATAGATCTAGATAAGCTTGTGATGAGTAATTTAGCTGTCCAGGGCTACCTTTTAGACGGAACGCAGGGCTACCTAAGCAAGGGAAATGTTTCACTCTTGGCATCAGTGAAATATGATTCTCTGAGTGACAACGCAAAGAAGCTCTATGAGATACTGAAGAAGATGCCGGCCCTATCTAGGGAGATGATAGTCGAACATTCGTGCTTCACGATAAATCAGACGCTAAACTACCTGAACGAGATGCTGAAGAAGTGTATAATTTACAAGGACAACAAGGGGAGGATTCAACTAACCCAGTTCTCCGATAGCAGTGAGGAAGCTATGGATCACATTACAAGGGAAATGGGCATATTCAACGGGAGAATCCTCTCTGCAATATTTGGGCATTCTGTAGATGGCAATTTCATATCAAGCTATCTTTCTAGAGGTATGGAAGCTGGAAAGTTCCGCAGAATACTCCCTCTTAAGTCGAGAGATGAACTTATGTACTGCTGGAGAGACGAAAATTTCCTGCCAGAGGCAAGTAACGAAGACGTAGTTCTTCTACCAAGGACACTCTCAATGGAACACATTTCATTGATACTTGGATGGAAACCGCAGGGGAAAATGGTCCTACTCAGGGATGGCTATGACCCCATATTCTTCAAAGGTAAGCGATCCGGAAACAAGCTATCTATTACCACAGAACTCAGGGACGAGACTAAGAAAAGGATATCAAAGTATCTTCAGTCCATAAACATAAAACTCGAAAGGCAGGAAAGTGACGAGGTTACCGAGAAATGGTACGAACAGATGATACCTAAGAAGTACAAGTGATCAAAGAACAAGCTGCTTTTCAGCAGCTTCCTTCTTCTGTTTCTTTATAAATTCGTTAAGTTTCTTTGAAATTTCATCGTCATATCTGGCCAGTATCCTTATTGCAAGTAAGGCTGCATTCCTGGAACCGTTTATGCCAACAGTAGCCACAGGTACTCCAGGTGGCATCTGGACTATGCTCAGTAGGGAATCTAAACCATTCAGTGACTTGCCCATGATAGGAACGCCTATTACAGGTAAATCCGTTAAGGCTGCAATCATCCCAGGAAGAGCAGCAGCGCCGCCAGCTCCAGCAATGATAACGTCTGTTCCAAGCTTCTTGAGGCTTGAACAGTATTCTACTAGTCTCTCTGGTGATCTGTGGGCTGAGTAAACACCATAGTCTACTGAGATGCCAAAGTCTTTGAGAGTAGTTATTGCATCTTTCATCACTTCCAAATCACTTGTGCTCCCCATGACAACAGAGACCTTCCTCATGCTATTCTTATTGAGAAGAATTATTCGGATAAATAACTAATGTGCCAAACTCTTAGACAAAGTACAAAAGACAAAAAATATGAATACGTAGTTTAGATTTTTGCAGGATGGTAACAAAGGAAGAGGTACTGGAAGCACTCAAAACTGTCAGCGATCCAGAAATAGGCGTTGATATCGTTAATCTGGGTCTGATTTATAATCTGGACATAGATAATGATAAAGTAAACATCAGAATGACGATGACTGCCCCAAGTTGTCCCGTAACTGATTGGATACTTGTGGAGGCGCAGAAAAGAGTTGAGGAACTTCCTGGAGTCAAGGAGTGCGATATAGAACTAGTCTGGGAACCGCAATGGAATCTCGATATGATTTCTGACGAAGCAAGAAGGATGTTGAATATGTAGAAATCAGCATCGTCACTTATTATCTAATCATTACATTTTCTGCGAAAAATGAAAGAATGAGAGGAATGGCAAGAACTACCATTCCGCCCACTTCAGGGAAAATAACTCAGTTGTGCCCGAACTCTTTTGTTATGACCTTTACGTCCGCGGGCCTTTTAGCAATGTGCCCAAGTTTAATTCCGTATATCTCCCTTATCCCGTTTGTATACGCAGTATCAAGTAACCTCTGAGACACTATTCCGCCTGTAACAATCTTGGTGTACTTTTTCTCTACGGAATCGAATTTCTCTATGACCTCGTTCAGTGGAAGCTTGCCTATAAGGGTCCAGGAGTCATCGTAAAATCTGACTTCCTTGTCCTGAGATGCATCATCCAGTATCTTCATATATGCCTTTATTCCTTGTGTTTTCTGTCCTGCTTCAGCTGTTGGAACTGAGTTATTTGACTTCGCTTCACCGTTGGCGGCAACCTGTGCAGGCGCTTCCTCCTTTTTCCTTGGAGCGGATTCATTCTTCGTGTTCAACGTTTTCAGTTCTTCCTGCATTCCGTGCGATGCAAGATACTGATCGAGTGGCATTTTGTCTCTCAAGGCCTTTACGACCTGTTTGTACGTAAGCTCTTCCACCTCAAAACCGCTCGGTGCCCTTGCAACAAAGTCAAGGTCTGCAACCTGGAGCAGCTCCTTCAGTATGAGGTCACCTCCTCTGTCTCCATCTAGGAAAGCAGTCGATGTCTTTTGTCTCGTAAGGTCAGAAATTGTCTTGGAGATATTCGTTCCCTCTACAGCTATCGTGTTCTTGATCCCAAATTTAAGCAGGTTAAGCACATCATTTCTTCCTTCGACAACGATAATAGACTCACTAGAATTAAGGTTAGGCCCGCCTGGAAGTTTGTCAGGCCCGTAAGCAGCTATCTCTGAATTCTCAACCTTACTCCTGACTGTTTGAACCAGGTCTTCACCAAGATTCTTATTATTCAGCAACATTTTTTCAAGTATTTCTTTTGCTCTTTCGATGACCTTTTCCCTCTTAGCGACTCTTACATCCTCGACGCTCAAAACCTCTACCTTTGCCTTGCAGGGTCCAATCCTGTCTATTGTTTCAAGGCTGGCAGCAACTATGCTCGTCTCTACCTGGTCAACTCCTGATGGTATATACACAGTCCCTTCGGACTTTCCGTTTTTCGATTCAATGTCTACTTCTATTCTACCAATTTTTCCCGATTTTTGCAAATCTCTTAAATCTAATTCGTCACCCAGCAAGCCCTCCGTCTGGCCAAAAATAGCACCCACCACATCGGGTTTTTCCACGATCCCGTCGGTGACTATCTTTACCTTCATGAGATACTTGGTGATATTTGGATCTATATTCATTTTTTATCACCTCTAGTTTACTGTGAAAGTAATATTTATAAACCCTCACGCTCGGATTAATAAAGAGTGAAATATAATGTTATCGTATACAAATTCTCGACCAAAACTAATGATTTTTGAAACGAAGCAATTAAATAAAGCGTATGCATAGTCGAGTAAGTTTTGTAAAGGTGCTAATTATGGAAGAGCTTAAAACTGGAACTACAACACTTGCGATGGTTGTAAAGGGAGGAATAGTTATCGCTGCCGATCACAGGGTTACCGCGGGTTATATGGTGGCTCACAAAGTTGGTAAGAAGGTATACAAGGTAGATGATTTCATAGGAATGACCACTGCTGGACTAGTGGGCGACCTACAGACTCTGGTACGATACCTTAAGGCAGAAGCTGAACTCTATAAGTACAAAAAGGGCACAAGAATAACGGTAGCAGGCCTTTCAACTCTGCTAGCCAATATGCTAAATCAGACAAAATTTGCTCCATTCTACGTTCAAATAATAATTGCAGGGTATGACTCATCACCTCATGTATTCTCCATCGACGAAGCAGGTGGATCTGTTGAGGATAAGTATGTTAGCACGGGTTCTGGGTCTCCGTTCGTTTACGGTGTCCTAGAGGACGGGTATGAAGATAACATGACTAAAGATGAAGGCATAGACCTCGCAATTAGGGCTATTTCTACTTCCTTGCAGAGAGATGCTGCAACAGGGAATGGGTTTGATATCGTGACAATAACTCCTGAGGAAGGATATAAAGAACTTACCGAGGAGGATGTTCAAAAGAGAGTGAAGAAACTTAAATAGTCGTTAATTTTATTATTTTTTGTTTTTGAAGAAGGAATTTTTAATGAAATATGAAGAAGTAATAGCTATTACAAAGGAAAACTTGGAATTGATATTTCCAGGACTAGAATACACTAGCCTGGATATGGAAGGAGCAAATGTGGTGCTCTATTCAAAAGAGAGCCATAAGTTCCTTGAAGATCAGGAGAAAATAAAGAAGCTTGCCCAGTCCATCAGGAAGAGAATAATCGTCAGGCCAGATTCTTCTTCGCTAATTGACGAAGAGGAAGCAGAGGAAAAAATAAGGAAGATAATGCCAGAGGGCGTTTCCATATCAGACATATTCTTTGATCACGATTCTGGCGAGGTGCTAATAGAGGTCGACGATCCTGAAAGGATACAGGGTTATGACTCACAGATAATGGCCAATATCAGAAAGGAAGTGAAATGGGCTCCACGAATAATTAGGACGCCTCCGATCAAGAGTGCGACCATAAAGATGGTACGTGAATTCATGAAGGCCGAGTCGGAGGAGAGAAGGAAATTCCTAAGGGACTTGGGGAAGAGAATATCTAGGGACCCCCTGCCGGGCGAGAACTATGTCCGTCTCACGTGCTTAGGTGCTTGGAGGGAAGTCGGCAGGGCATCTTCCCTTCTCATGACAAAGAATTCTAAGATAATGATAGATTGTGGGCTGGACCCAGCTGCAATTGACACTGATGATCCAGCTAGCGGTGCCCCATACCTTAATGCACCAGAGATATGGCCGTTAAATTCTATAGACGGGGTCGTGCTAACACATGCTCATATGGACCATGGTGGGTTCCTCCCCTATTTGTTCAGCATAGGATATGACGGTCCCGTTTACCTTACGGCACCTACTAGGGACCTCTTATTGCTTCTGCTTATGGACTATGTGAAGCTCGGCATGTCTGAGAACAGGAAGGTACCGTACAAGATGGACGATATAAGGAAGCTGATAAGACACACGGTTACACTAAATTATAACGAGACCACGGACATTTCATCTGATGTAAGAGTCACACTAAGGAATGCAGGGCACATTCTCGGTTCATCTGTTGTTCATTTTCACATAGGTGAAGGTTTCCACAACCTCCTGATGTCTGGGGACATAAAATACATGAATTCCTGGCTCTTCAATGCTGCAGATAGCAGACTGCCCAGGGTGGAGACTTTTGTTACTGAGAGCACATATGGTGGAAGGAATGATTTCCAACCAACCCGTCAGGAAGCAGGAGAGAGACTGGCACAGATAGTAAGGCTTGCTGCAGAGAGGAAGGGGAAGGTATTGGTACCGGTATTTGCAGTGGGAAGGAGCCAAGAAGTAATGCTTGTACTTGAAGAAAAGTACAGATTGGGGGAGATCCCGAAAGTTCCAGTTTACCTCGATGGAATGATATATGAGGCCACGAGTATCCATACAGCTTACCCTGAATTCCTCAATTCAAACCTCAGGGACCTGATTACGAGGAAAAAAGAGAACCCATTCCTGTCTGACATATTCGTCAGAGTAGATGCACCTGACACGAGGGAAGAGATAGTCAGTGACGTTGGCCCACTTGTCGTACTTGCCACGTCTGGTATGATGAACGGCGGACCGGTAATTGAGTATTTCTCCAACTGGGCTAACGACGAAAGAAATTTCCTTGTATTCGTGGGATATCAGGCGGAGGGCACCATGGGAAGAAGGATACTTTCTGGCGCAAAGCAGCTGAATGTGAGGAGAAACGACGGTTACAAGGAAGTGAAGGTTGCTTTGTCTGTAGAGAGCGTTGACGGTTTCTCAGGTCATTCAGACAGAAGACAGCTCATGAAGTACATAGAGGCCCTGGAATTCAAGCCCAAGAAAATACTTGTAAATCACGGAGACGCAAAGAACGCCGTTGAATTCTCCAGAGCCCTGGCGTTAAAATTTGGCGTGGATAGTTACGCACCATACAATCTCGAGACTGTAAGACTCAGGTAATGAAAAAAACGAGTTTTAAATAATAATTCCCTATACGGTTAGGGAAGGATGTTGCAATGGTCAATTTCAAGGATATACCGCCTGAAATGTTGATAAAGGAACTATCAAACAGGCTTTCTAAGGAGATAGCAGAGCCAAAATGGGCCAAGGAAGTAAAGACAGGTCTACACAAGGAAAGGGGACCAAACGAAACCAACTGGTACTACATCAGGGTGGCCTCCGTACTGAGAAAGGTTGCAGTTAATTCCCCAATAGGGATAGAGAAACTCGCATCTGAATACGGAGGAAAGGTGGACAGGGGATCGAAGGCACATCACGCGGGGAAGGGTTCCAGAAAGATTCTTAGGAATGCATTACAAGATTTGGAAAAACTTGGTTATGTATTGAAGAATAAGAAGGGAAGATCTATATCTTCAGCTGGAACAAAGCTGTTGAACTCTGCAGCTCTAAATGCGGCAGAGCAACTGAAGGAGAGTGTTCCATCCATAGAGAAGTATATTTAAGGGTGATGGGAGTTGACTGACGACAGGGAACTTGAAGAAATCAAAAGGAAGCGCCTCGCTGATCTCCAGAATCAGGCAGCAGCAAACCAGGCGATGCAGGACAAGGAAGAGTACCAGAGAAAGGCTGCGGAGAAGGAGAGGCAAGATATCGTCAAGAGGTTTGTGACCCCGGAGGCCTACGAGAGGCTCACAAACGTGAAGCTCGTCAGGCCAGAGTTAGTGGAAAATGTGGAGAACCAGATAATAATGCTTGCCCAGTCAGGTCGCTTGAACAGGCTGATCACTGACGCAGAGGTAAAATCCCTCCTGGCAAGGTTATCGGAAAAGAGAGAAACTAAAATAGAGAGGAGATGAACGTATTTGGCAAGAAATAAGCATGTGGCGACGAAGAAAAGACTGATGGCAAAAGTGAACGAGAATTCCAGGGTTCCTGCCTGGGTAATGATGAAGACGAACAGGAGAGTTACCACCAATCCCAAAAGGAGAACGTGGAGAAGGAATAAATTGAAGGAGTGAGAAGATTGGCAGAGAAAGAAGTAGAAATGACGATATCGTTGAAGGAGATAGTTTATGTTTCGAGGAAGAGAAGGAGTTCGGCTGCGGTCTCCTTGCTGAGGGGTAAAGTTGCACGTTTCATGAAGGTTCCATCTGACAACGTGTGGATAGATGATTCTGTGAACAGGTTCATCTGGAAAAGGGGAATCGAAAAACCCCCAAGGAAATTGAGGGTAAAGATATTAAAACTGGAAGAGGATAATTCTGCAGAGGTGCTTCTTCCAGACCAGGCATGATACAGGTATCAAGGATATTCAATTCTCCTTTTTTGGGGGTGTACCTCAAAACTTGGGAGGCATATACCCTAATCCCAAGGAACTCGGATCGTGACATTAAAAGTCTCGTTTCCTACTACCTTAAAACTGAACCCATAGAGATGACGATAGGAAGCTCAAACCTCCTCGGATCGCTTTCAGTGATGAATTCCAACGGGATGATTTTCAGTAATATTGCATCGGAAGAGGAACTGAGCGTCATACCAAAGGACAGCAATGTGGCCGTTCTCAAGGATAATTTGAATGCAGTCGGAAACAACATTTTGGTAAACGACAAGGCAGCCTTGATTCACGAAGATTTCAGTGACGAGTCAGTGAGGATAATAAAGGATGTGCTGGGCGTAGAAGTGTTTAAAGGGTCTTTCAAGGAGATAAAGACAGTTGGTTCCAGCGGGCTAGTCACCGCTTCAGGACTGGTGATACCACCGAATATGACTGACGAGGAGATAGAGGAACTCGGTAAGATATTTGGAGTAAAGGGAAGAGTAGGCACTGCCAACTTTGGCAGCCTCTATGTGGGGGCATCAGTGGTTTCCAACAGCAAAGGTGCATTGATAGGAGAAGATAGTACAACAGTAGAGATTTCTAATATCGAAGAAGCACTTAATCTATGAAAATAGAGCGCTGCCAAGGAGTATACGAACCAGACGATGATTCTTACCTCCTGATCGGAATAGAGGAAATAAAGGGAAACCTGATTGAGATAGGGTGCGGAACTGGAATCGTAGGATTGCACTATGCTGCAAAGGGGGTCAGTACCATTCTTGTAGATATTTCCAGGGAGGCTGTCAATTGTGCCAGAAAAAATGCCCTTTTGAATAGAATATACGTCGGGATAATCAGGGCAGATATGTTTGAAGGGATTAAGGGGAAATTCGACTATTGCATTTTCAACCCACCCTACCTTCCAGAAGATTCTCCCAATCACGCATCTTGGACAGGAGGGAAGAAAGGAAACGAGATTACCATCAGATTCCTTGGGGGAATAAGGAATTTCTCCAAACACGCTTTTTATATAGAGTCTTCATTATCCCCCATCCCGAAGGATGTGTTTGAAGGACTTAGCTTTGAAACATTGAAAAAGATAGATTACGAATTCGAAGAACTAAGCCTGGTGAAGGTAACCGTGAATGCCATCGATCGATGAGGAAATAAAGGAATTAGAGGAAGAAATAAAGAAGACACAATACAACAAGGCTACAGAGCACCATATTGGGAGAATAAAGGCAAAAATTGCCAAACTTGAAAAGACGAAGGAGGAAAGGTCAAAGAAGGGAGGGGGAACGGGGTTTTTCATAAAGAAGGGCATCTACCCCAGCATCGGGCTGCTGGGCCCGCCATCTGTTGGGAAAAGCAGCATCCTTAATGCGATCACAAACGCTGATAGCAGGGTGGGTGAATTCGATTTCACGACACTCTCAATTGTTCCAGGTGTCATGGAATATAAAGACATGAAGTTCAGGATCCTGGACCTTCCGGGTGTCATAGAGGGGGCACATGAGGGGAAAGGGAGGGGTAGGGAAGTAATTTCAGTGCTAAGGAATGTGGACCTCATAGTGATTGTCCTAGACCCGTTTAAATACGATCCATCCTATATACTCAGGGAACTGCAGAGGGAGGGTATAAGGATAAACCAGAAACCTCCAAAGATGTCAGTCATAATGAAGGATCGCGGTGGGCTAAATATAACAAAGGTTGGAAAGCCAGATTTCGATCCTGAGCTGCTGAAATCAATATCCAGAGAGTTCGGGATAATAAATGCAGATATAATCATAAGGCAATCGATGACGCCAGACCAGTTTATAGACGGTCTGCTGGGTAACAGGGTCTATGTCCCTGCCATCTTCATCTTGAATAAATCAGATACACAGGAATTTAAAAAGGCATATGACTTCCTTGAGTCCATAGGAATAGACCCCGTGCCAACTTCAATAGTCAAAAAGAGGAATATAGAGCTTCTTAAGGAGAAGATAGCGGGCAAGGTCAGGATGATAAGGGTCCACCTGATCCCGTCAAATGCTCCAACGGACAAGGAACCGATGGTCGTAAGGGAAGGAAGCACTGTGGAAGACGTTTGCAAGGCAGTTCACACAGACTTCGTAGAGAAGTTCAAGTTTGCGACCATAACGGGGAGGTCGGTCAGGTTTTCTAACCAGAGGGTTGGACTAGATCACGTGGTTCAGGACGGGGACAATCTTACAGTCTTCCTGAGGAAGGGCTGATCTGGGGGGAAGGTCAGTATATAAAGTCTGACCAATATTTTTATATTGATTAACTATGGGGGAAGAAGCCACAGGTAGTGAAAAATTGGCAGAAAGAGTACTTGCATTCGTGGACTTGTTCGTGGACTCGCAGCAGATGGATCAGGTGATATCATCCCTTAAGGAGATTAAGAACGCAATCCAAATTTACGAAGTGACAGGGGAGTTTGACGTCATCGTGCTTGTCAACGTTGCAAGCATTGAGGAATTCAGGGATATGCTCAAAAACAGGATAATGAAGATTAATGGGATAAAAAGCACAGTTACATCTATAGTTTTAAAGTCACACAGGAATCACGTCCTAGACGTTCCAGAGTGATCTGAGGTCGGAGTTTCTTACGGGAGAATCACGTAAAGATTGTTATGTCTGTCTATTATATGGGGGTATACAAAGGAGGTCTAGCCGGTAGGTGAAGATATGCTCACTCTTGAAGACCTGTTCGTTGTCGCTCTCGTATGGGGAATAGTCATAATCTTCTCCTGGTTCCTTTCAGGGTATCTATTCGGAGTCTTCACGGGTAGAAAAGGCAGGCTTGATAGAATATTAGTTCCTGTCGAGAATTTTATATACCTACTGGCAGGAATAGACAGCTCTAAGAATATGGGCTGGAAGGAATACTTCAAAGCCCTTCTATATCTTAATGCGGGGCAGGCAATTCTTGCATTCTTCATCCTAATGTTCCAGCAGAGTTTGCCGTTAAATCCGATGCATTATTCCGGAATGTCGTGGTCCCTTGCCCTGAATACCATCCTTTCCTTCTCTTCAAACACCAACTTGCAGCATTATAGTGGAGAACTGACGCTTTCCTACCTGAGCCAGATGTCTGCAATTCAGTTTCTTCAATTCACTTCAGCCGCAACTGGTCTTTCTGTAGGTGTTGCAGTGATCAGGGGATTTGCTGGTAAGGCCAAGACTATTGGAAATTTCTATTACGACTACGTCAGATCCCTTACTAGGGTGCTTCTCCCCCTTGCTTTTGTCGCAACGATTATTTTGATCTTCCTTGGCGTTCCACAGGCTCTGAGCGGTTACCCAACAATTCCTACCCTTCAAAAGGGTGCATTTGAGGTACTCTACAAGGGGCCCATAGCCTCCCTCGTTTCGATAATGCAGCTTGGAACGAATGGTGGTGGCTATTTCGGTGCGAACTCTGCTTACCCCTTGCAGAATCCAAGCCAGGTGAGCGACCTTTTTGAAATTGGCCTGATGATGTTCATTCCCACTTCACTCCTTTTCCTGTTCGGAAGGATGGTGGGAAACAACAAGGAAGGTAGAACACTGTTCCTTGCAGCGTATGCGATATACGGCCTTGACCTCCTCATAGCGTTCCTTCCAACAGCAGGCATCGGAAGGGGGTTAGAGGTGGGGTTCGGAGGGGTTGCATCCACACTATGGACAGTTACTACGACTGCCTTTACCACAGGGTCTGTAAACGCTTCTCTTGCCGCATTCAATCCAGTCGTTATCTTGACCGCATTCTTCGGGATGCTGATACAGGGTGCGCCCGGTGGAACTGGCGTAGGTGTCATGTACCTGATAATGTATGTCATAGTCACGATCTTCCTAGTAGGTCTAATGGCAGGGAGGACACCAGAATACTTGGGAGTGAAAATAGAGGGGAGTGACGTTAAGCTTGCAGTAGCTGCTTTCCTCACCCATCCCATAATTATCCTTGTGCCGACAGTTGTTGCATTCGTCATTGGAGCAGAATCTACCGTTGGACTTTCGGCTAACGCTATAGGTTTTACAAGGATATTCTATGAATTCACATCAGCGGCTGCTAACAACGGATCAGATTTCCTCGGTGCAGCTGGCAATACGGTCTTTTTCAATATAACAACAGGTATTGTAATGTGGCTCGGCAGGTTCCTGCCAATTCTATTCATGCTTGCAATAGCGGACAGCGTGTCAACGAGGAAGAGGAGCCAGAAGCAGGGGCTTAAGACGGGCAACATCAGTTTCGTTGTGATACTGGTGTTCAGTATTTTCATTCTCACAGTGCTGACATTCTTCCCATTCCTTGTTCTTGGGCCTGTACTTCAGTTCCTGCAAGGTATGAGATTAGGTATAGGGGGTGTGATCTTTGGTCTCTAATTCTTCCAACGGGCAGGAAAGCAGGCTTAACTGGTCATCGATACTTCTTGATTCGCTGAAGAGGCTGAATCCCTTTTTGCTGAAGAGCAATATGGTGATGTTCGTAACTGAGATCACATTCGCAATCGTGCTCTTAATGGCACTTGATCCAACGCTCATACCCATCGTCTCAAGGGAAAGCGAAAGGTTGTTCTACTCGGAAGTGGCGCTGATTCTCATCATCACTGTTTGGTTCAGCACACTCTCTGACTCCATTGCTGAGGCGCAGGTACGTAACACTGCATCAAGTCTGAGGAAGATGAAGGAGCAGATGACCGCCAAGAGGCTCAATTCTTCAAACAGACAGAATTTCGAAATTGTCCCCTCAGCAGAGCTTCGCAAAGGAGACATCATACTAATAGATCACGGAGATAAAGTCCCTATAGACTCCGAAGTACTGGAAGGTATTGCTATGGTTGATGAGTCCCTTCTTACGGGAGAATCAGCCAATGTAAGGAAGTCTGTGGGTTCAACACTTCTTGGTGGCTCCGTAGTCACGACTGATAGTCTTGTAGCAAGGGTATCCGTGAATCCGGATGAAACATATGTAAGCAAGCTCATAAGCCTTGTTGAGTCCTCATCAAGACCAAAAACACCGAATGAGATAGCACTGACAATACTCATAACAGGATTCACTGCAATATTCACGATCATAATTATCACTTTATTATTCCTGGGAGTAACGCTCAGACTTGGAATTGACCTGGCTGTCCTCATAGCCCTTTACGTGTGTTTGCTTCCCACAACGATAGGTGCCCTCCTTCCCGCCATCGGGATTTCAGGCATCAACAGAATGTCAGTGAAGAGGATAATTGCAAAATCAGGGAAAGCAATAGAAGCTTCAGGAGACACGGATGCCCTCCTGCTTGACAAAACTGGAACAATTACGAGGGGAATGAGGAAGGCAGTCAAGTTCGTACCGCTAGGCAATCACACGGAGCGCGAAGTAGGTGAAGCCGCACTTCTATCGTCGTGGGACGACGAAACCCCGGAGGGAAAGAGTATAGTGGAGCTCGCATACAACCAGGGTTTCGTCCCTCAGGCTTTCAGTTCCTTAGAAAGGTCAGAATTTGAAGAATTCAGTGCTGCCACAAGAAGGAGCAGCATAAAGATGAGTGACACTCGTGAATTCCTCCTTCCAAAAAGCGGAAGGGGGATTCTCCAGAGGAAGAGGATAAGGAGAAAATACCAGCCAGGCGAGCAACAGCCTGATCTTGAGATAGTGAAGGGCGCTCCTGATGCAATAATAGATTACGTGAAGATCAAGCCAGCCAATTTTGATTCTGTCCTGGAAAAGATTTCTGAGGATGGCGCGACAATAATGGCAGTTGCAGAAGCAGGAGACGTTATTGGGTTCATCAAGCTGACCGATGAGGTGAAACCTGGTGTCAAGGAGAAGATAAAGGCACTCAGGGACATGGACATAGAGGTTGTGATGGTCACCGGTGACCAGCCCCTCACAGCTGGCGTTATCTCTAAGGATGTGGGAATAGACGATTACATAGCAAAGGCAAGACCGGAGACAAAATACGAGTTCGTGAAGGAGGAGCAGAAACACGGGAAGATCGTTTCAATGATAGGGGACGGGACCAATGATGCCCCCGCCCTTTCCGCTGCAGATGTTGGTCTGGCGATGGCTTCAGGGACGGAACCGGCGAAAGAGGCGGCTAACATGGTGGACCTTGAATCAAACCCGTCCAAGATCATGGACGTCGTGATGCTCGGGAAACAGATACTGATGACCAGGGGGACAGTAACGACATTCAGCATAGCGAATGATATCGCGAAATACTTCGTCATCGTCCCTGTTATGTTTGCCGCACTGCCGGAACTGGGTGCGCTGAACTTGCTGCGCCTGACGCCTCACGTAGCAGTTATTTCCGCACTG
The DNA here is from genome assembly GCA_049965815.1 of Thermoplasmata archaeon. Taxonomy (GTDB): domain Archaea; phylum Thermoplasmatota; class Thermoplasmata; order Thermoplasmatales. Next base: position 44,739 of record JBMFVV010000010.1, read on the forward strand.
ATATACAACGCGCTGATTATACCCGCTCTGATTCCACTAGCACTGAGGGGGACTACGTTCAAGCCTGCAAGCACTATGACCCTGTTTCTCAAGAACGTGACCATTTATGGGCTGGGAGGAATAGTATTGCCATTCATAGCCATCAAGCTGATTTCAATACTCATATTGATCCTGGGGGTAAAAGTATGAAGGGGTTCAAGAATATCTCTGCGGCAGCAAGACTGACATTGATTTCTGTCGTTATCCTTGGACTCTTATTTCCCCTTATAATGACGGGCATCGGGCAAGTAGCAGCACCATGGCAGTCGAACGGTTCACAGGTGTATTACGATGGAAAGTCAATAGGGTCTGACCTGATCGCGCAGAACTTCAGTGCGCCCGTCTTCTTCCATCCGCGCAACGATTCTGCGTCTGGAGTAGACCCTGACATAACATTGCACTATGCACTAAGTCAGGTTCCCAGGATTCACAGTGCAACAGGTATTCCTGAATCATACCTCAATGCCACCCTTGCGAAATACACTCAGTACACCATGTTTTTCTTCGGGACTCCATATATTAACGTACTGAACGTCAATCTGTACTTGGTGGGATCATTCCCATCAATCTATGCTCCATATGTGCAGTAGGAATTATCAAAAAATACGTATAATATTGAACTATGGGCGTGAAACGTTTAAATCTGAGTTTAATTAGGCAGGAAATAGATCATGGGCGAAAGCGAGGAGAAAAACAATATCATATTCTGGAGGAAGAGGACGATGATAGGCATAACCACCGTGCTGATCGTGCTTCTTTCATCTCTCATTTTCTATTTCACAAGCTTATCATCATATTTCTTCCTGGATATTCTCCTTGAAATGGTTGCCTTAATTCCGCTTCTCCTGGTCTCTTCTTACCTGATATTCAATCTAGATGTCAAGTACAGAAAGGTGAAAGCTGGGTATGGGATGTATGTCAGGAATTCCCTTTCATACCTCTACATAATTGTGCCTTTCTGGGTTATGTCAGCAGCCGACATTCTGTCTTTCGGTAGACCTTATCTTACTCTGATATACATGAACGTAATTTTATCTGCTGCAATCGTTGGTATTGCAATAAACATCCGTGTGAGGGTGTGGAAAAGAATTTCCAAGGATATGAGCAGTATCAATGTGGTCAATGTGGCTAACGATATTGCGGGCAGAATGGGTGTCAAGATTTCAGGATACAGGGTGGTAGACTGGAGCAGAGCAAGGATAGCTAATGCGTTTCAGGCAGGCATAACCCATTACTACATTTTTGTTACAAATTTCTTGATGGAGAACCTGTCAGAGGAAGAGGAAGTTGCGATAATGGCCCACGAGATTGCTCACGCCAAGATGAAGCATCTCAAGAAGACACTGGTCTCTGTTGGATTTTGCACGTTTGTAATTGGAAACGCCCTCTTTTATCTCGTAGTATACTTCCTGAATTATGGACTGAGAATCGGAATGCTATTCGGGCTCATCATATCAATCTTCGTGACTTCTTATTTGCTTCTTCCTGTATTGCGCAGAAGGTATGAGAAGGAGGCAGATCTCGTGGCCGCAAGATGCACCAGCCCTAAGCTCCTTGCAGATTCATTGCTCAAACTTTCAAAGTTGAACCATACTCCGATCAGCGTCCCCAGATACTGGAACCTTTCACATCCAAGTACGTCTGATAGGGTGGGATATCTGATGGAAATGCAGCGGAAGATAAATGACCTGCAACCTAGCGGAACAGTAGATTCATAGGGAGAAAAAAATCTAGAAATGATTCAATTATCAATGGACTGGCCAAGCAGTTTCAATACCTGACATTAAAGATTAATTTTCCTATTTAGGAATTATCATCTGGAAAAGAAAAATTTTGTCAATCAAACTGCCATAATTTTACTTGCTTAAATAAACAGATTAACTTGGTCAGAATGAACAGGGAATGAAACTCAACATGATTGCTGAGGAATATGACTGAACATAGTCCCCTTTGCTCCTTTAACTCAGTCATTTTGCATACGAACATCGAGTATCAACCCATTCATTTATATCGTGATGGCTCCTGCTACCCTGAAAAATGCTTCGAACTGAAGGGAACAGAGCTTTTTTGTTTGGTCGCCTTTGTCTTTCTTATGATCAGGAGAGCGGAGATAATTACAATGGCCACGACAACTATAACCAAGATTATCAACGGTGTGGCGTAAGTATTCCAAAATGATCTTTCTAATGGAATATTCGTTGAATGGAGGCTATCTGAGCTAAACATAGACTGATTGACATTTCCTGTTCTTGTGGAATATATGGATTCGTTGATGCTGTAGCTCATTATCAAGCCACTTACAGGCGATACGATAACATATTCATCTATGGTCTGCCTGGAATTTGAAGCGATGGATATGTTAATATTTATGGAACCTTCAATGGCCTTTATCTCTCTTCCGTTGTAATCGTAAAGAATATGGGATACCTTCACCTGATTATTGTGCGGCTCCCACAGCACCCACGGTGCGCCTCCTATGTACAAGCTCGTATTGTTAGCAATCAGGTCGTTCAACACGTATGTGAATGTTCAGACCGGTTCTTTTTTCGCTAGTTAGTCATATAATCTCCATATTTGAAATGTACTGTGGACCAGGATGACGATCTGCCCGATCCCCCTTTATCGCATACACGTATGAGTGCTCATAGCACAAACTGACGATAAGCGGAGAGAGATCTCTGCACTCACAGCAAAGCGGTGGAAGGCAGTTGAACGATAGCAGTAAAGCAGATCATCACACGTATGTGAATGTTCAGACCGGTTCTTTTTTCGCTAGTTAGTCATATAATCTCCATATTTGAAATGTACTGTGG
>JBMFVV010000011.1:0-47545 GCA_049965815.1 Thermoplasmata archaeon
TGACAGAAGGGTAGTATTTCCCATGAAATCAGTGAATTAAGGGAGAGTAGATACAATATCTTCATTAAACAGAGCACAACTTCGCACAAAAGTTAAATTTTCGAACTAAATAAGCCTCGCTTGAGGGTTATGATGATTGATTCGCTTACGGAATTAGAGAATAAAAGATTGGCTATTAAGAAGGATCTTGATGAAAGCAGAAAGAGAAGGGACGACCTTCGTGAAGAAATGGATAGATTTGCAGACGAAAGGGATGTCCTGAATAATAAGGTTAAGGAACTCATAAGATCGCTTAGGGAAATGAAAAGCACAAAAGATGAGTTGTCTAACAAGGCTGCAGACCTCAAGGCTAAGAAGGACAAGCTATCATCTGAATTTAGGAAAGAAATTAACGACAGGAGATCTCTCCGCTCATCAATACTGAGGGATAAGGGGAAACAGATTGATCTCAGAAAACTGAAGAAGGAAAGGGACGACCTCATTAGGAGACAGATGACTGGCGTTTACAACAAGAAGGAAGAAGAAGAGATAGTAAAGCGAATCAGAGGCGTAGATAAGACCGTAAAGGATTATGAAAAGGAGTCTGAGAAGATCGCACTTGACGATGCTAGTTACAAGAAACTGGATGAAGATATTAAAACTAACAAGGAAGAAATAAAGAAGTTACAGGACGAATATACAGATACAGTTAAGGAAGTCATAAAGCTAAGGGATGGACAGAACAAGATTTATGAGGAAATGATAGAGACCAAGGGTAAGGCAGACGAGATACACGAGAAATACCTACAGGTTCAGGCTGAACTTTTCAAGGAGAATCAGAAACTGGATGAACTCTTCAACACGATCAAGGAATATGAGAAACTGATACTTGCAATGAAACAGAGACAGTCCAAGGAAAAGAGAAAGGGAAAGGAGAACGAAGCCAAGGCAAAAGCTGAGGAAATATACGAAAAATTCAAGACAGGAGTATCCCTCTCCACAGAGGATATCCTCATACTGCAGAAGGCTGGATTCCTCTAATATTAGTACCAAATGTGACGGGTGAGGTTACGCCTCTATTCCAGAAGGCCGAAGATAAAATAAGGAAAGGTCTAAATGCAATATTCCCTCAAGTGAGTCGGGGAAATTGAAACCGCTCACTTCCTTCCTCATTGCTGCAGCATTTTTCGTTGCATCTGAGGCAATTCTTGCCTATTACGGCTATGTAAAGATATTCGTCATTTTTTTCATTCCCGTATTCGTCTCCTCATCAATTTTTGCCTTTCTTCCTCTCCTGTTCTTTTTGATACCTGTCCTCTTTTCCCTAAGGCCAAATGAAGATACTTATCGTTACTATGTCCCTGGAACAGAAAATCTTGAATCGAATGTAGAACGGCAGAAGAATGAAACAAAATTTGGAGGCATAGTAATGATTGGACCCATTCCTATAGTTTTTGGAAAGGGAATCAGTGGAAGGGTCCTTATTATCCTTGCCACAATTATGCTGATCTTAATAATCGCCTGGTTTGTCCTCTCCAAGTGAGACAACGGTGCCCTCTATCTTACCACCCTTTCTGAGCAGTAATCCACCACCAATGACAGAATCAGATATGATGACACCTTCTCCTAGAACAGAGCCGAATGATAGAATAGAGTCCTCTATCTTGCTTCCGCTTCCAACGGTAGAATCATCATAGACAACAGAATTCTTTATCCTGACATTGTCCTCTATTTCCACTCCATCATAAATCGCAACATCTTCAAGTATGCAGTTCTTCCCTATCTTCACGTTCTTGCCAAGATATATCTTGCCTAGGAGCTTCGACCCGTTGACTTTCTTCGTGGATTTTCCAGCGACGAAAACATTGGCCTTTATGAGGTCCCTGGGCCTACCAATGTCAATCCACGTACCTTTCATCCGGAAACCCCCTATCCTCTTACCGCTACTCTGGAGGGCTGGAAGAAGCTCTTTTGCAACATCAACCTGCTTCCCCTTCTCTATGTAGTCAAAAATCTCCGGCTCCATGACATATACGCCAACATTGGCCAGATTTGAAATAGGATTGACCTTCGGTTTCTCTTGAAATTCCAGGACCCTACCATTTCTGACTCTTGCTACTCCAAACTCTGACGGGTCATCCACCGGGGTAAGTCCAAGTGTTACGGTATTCTTGTTCTTCTTGTGGAAATTAACGAGACTCCTTACATCCTGCTGGAATATTGTGTCTGCATTTCCAACAATGAATGTATTCTCTATGAACTTTTCCACCTTTTTCAGGCCGCCAGCTGTTCCGAGTGGCTCCTTCTCCACGGAAAATAAGATATTTTTCCCTTTTGCTGCTTGGCCCGAAAAAAGATCTATAACTTTATCATACCTGTAGCTAACTGTCAGGATGTAATCGTTTGAAACCCTGGCTAGGGCCTCCATCAAATAAAAAACAACCGGCTTTCCCGCAACGGGTATTAGCGATTTGGGTATATTGTCAGTAATTGGCCGTAGCCTGGTTCCCAGGCCACCGGCCATTATTATTGATTTCACGTTTGTTCTTCAGACTGTATCTATGTTCCAGTCCAGTCCTTTTGCTCCAGCTGCTTTGGCAATTGTGCTGAGCTCTCCCTTAGCTCCAAGCATATATGGCGATTTGACTCCGGTGAGAACAACAAGAACTCTTATTGCTCCCTTCAAGGAAGGATCTATTGAAGCTCCCCATATAATTCTAGCACTCGGGCTGACCTTCTGCTGGACCATTCTTACAGCCCCCTCAGCTTCAGCAACAGACATCTGATCGTCTCCGACCACTCTTACCAATGCGCCCTTTGCTTCGGATATATCTGCTTCAATAAGCGGAGAAGCTATAGCTTCCTGCACAGCTTGCTCTATCTTATTCTGGCCTGTTCCTTCGGATTCCCCAATACCGATCATTGCAACGCCTCCACCGGCCATGATTGTCTTTATGTCTGCATAATCTAGATTGACAAGACCGGGTTTTGTAATGATCTCTGTTAGGCCTTTCAGTGCCTCCATCAGAATACCATCTGCAACCTTGAATGCCTGATCTAATGGCAGTCTAGGGACCAGTTGAAGAAGCTTATCGTTCGGGATAACTATCGTTGTGTCGGAATTCCTCCTTATCTTCTCTAGTCCAAATAGGGCATTCTCCATTCTGACCCTTCCTTCAGAAGAAAATGGCAGTGTAACGACGCTGATAACTAACGCCTTCTGTCTCTTAGCTATGTCTGCAACAATAGGAGCAGATCCAGTACCGGTCCCTCCTCCCATTCCAGCGGTTACAAATGCAATGTCGACTCTTCCAAGGGCGTTAACAAGATCATCCTCTGCTTCTCTTGCGGCCTCCTCACCTACCTGTGGAAGTGCTCCTGCTCCCAATCCCCTGGTGATCCTTTTACCAAGCAATACTTTCCTGTGTGCCTTAATAGTTAATAGATGCTTTGCATCGGTATTTGCAGCAACCATCTCAGCACCAAAAACACCTTCCTCCATGCATCGATTGATTGTGTTACTACCGCCGCCGCCGCACCCAACGATTTTAATGCCAACCTTCAATTGTTCTACTATTTTAGCAAGCTCCTCGTCATCTGGAGATGCAAGTGGAGCTCTTGGGCCTTGAATTCCAAGGACACCGGGACCTGAATTCGGTTGATCGTTCGTAGAATTTCCCTCTTCTCCGAGAGCACTCTTTATAATTGACTTCATAGGCATATCTATTACCCCTGTCATCTATATGTATGACGCCATATATATATTTTACTAACTAATTGGATAGTCAACAACATTGGGTGATTCGAATTCTATGTAAAAAACAATGAAGTATAACATCGAGACATATTTTGAGATTCGTCAGACGTTTGTCTTATTATAAAATGCACATTTTTTACATTATAGCCAAATGCAAAGATTTATAGGCAACTCTATTGATATAAAATCGCCTATTATTCCAACAGCATGACCTATCTCTGATCCAAAGAAATAATTAAATATGAATGTTAAATAACGAAGTAGTGAAATTATGGTTGATTACATAAATCTAGTTGTCTGGGAAGCCCTCCAAGAAGACGTAGGACTCATAAGAGCAAGAATAGACCAAGCCACAAGAGAGGCACTAGGTGTTTCTATAGGCGAAATAATCAAAATTGAGGGGAAGAAAGTCACGGCAGCTAGAGTGTTTAGGTTAAGCGAAGAAGAAGAGAATAGAGGAATAATAAGAATAGACCCGTTGGTGAGACAGAACTCAGGAGTTAGAGTAGGAGACAAGATAAAGGTTTCTAGGGCAGATGTAAAGCCTGCAGAAACTCTCGTGCTTGCTCCAATCATAGCTGAGAACCAGAGAATAAGGTTTGCTCCTGGAATCGAGGATTACGTGAGGAGATCCCTTCTACGCAGGCCAATAGTTGAAGGCGACATTATATCAGTTCAGGGACTAGCACTGACAAGCAAGGGTGGTGTCTCATTCAAAGTCGCTAAGGTGGGGAGTGGTAGAGGAATATTCATGGTCACAGAAGAGACTATGATAGAAATGCGGGAAGAGGCAATAACCGCAGAGGAAGAAGGAGAAAAGATAACTTATGAGGACATAGGAGGCCTTGGTGAAGAGTTAAGAAAAGTGAGAGAGATGATTGAACTCCCTCTCAAACACCCTGAGCTATTTGAGAGACTCGGAATAGACCCTCCAAAAGGCGTCATACTCTTTGGTCCCCCTGGAACTGGGAAAACGCTGATTGCAAAAGCTGTAGCTAATGAGTCAGGTGCTAGATTTTATTCCATAAACGGCCCGGAGATCATTAACAAATTCTATGGAGAAAGTGAGAAAGCACTTAGAGAGACATTTGACAAGGCAGCGAAGGAATCACCTTCTATAATTTTCATTGATGAAATAGATTCCATAGCACCAAAAAGGGAAGAAACTCAGGGCGAGCTGGAGAGAAGGGTTGTAGCACAGCTGTTAACGCTGATGGACGGGTTGAAGAGCAGGGGACAGGTAATTGTTATTGCTGCTACAAACCGTTTGGAAGCAGTGGACCCTGCACTTAGGAGACCTGGAAGATTTGACAGAGAAATTGAGATCGGAGTACCTGATAAAAAAGGTAGAAAGGAAATACTCCAGATACACTCCAGAGGAATGCCGTTTGAGGGGAAGACTGACGAGAGAGAGAAACTTCTTGATGAACTGGCATCTCTGACCCACGGATTTGTGGGCGCTGATTTAGCAGCTTTGTCAAGAGAAGCTGCAATGAAGGCTCTGAGGAGATACCTTCCAGAAATAGACCTAGATAATCCGATACCAACTGAGATACTTGAAAAGATGCACGTATCGAGCGAGGATTTCTTCTCGGCACTTAAGGAGATAGAGCCATCATCACTGAGGGAGGTCACAATAGAAATACCCAACGTTAGGTGGGAAGAGGTAGGTAACCTGGAGGATGTCAAGAAGGAGCTTATAGAAACAATTGAAATGCCTGTGAAGAACCCTGAAATATTTGACAGAATGGGGCTTAAACCATCGAGAGGGATCCTATTCTTTGGACCTCCCGGGACTGGAAAGACATTGCTAGCAAAAGCAGTAGCTACAGAAACGCAATCCAATTTCATATCCATAAAGGGACCAGAGGTCATGAGCAAGTGGGTTGGGGAATCAGAGAAGGCAGTCAGGGAGATATTCAAGAAGGCCAAGCAAAGTGCACCAACCATAGTCTTCCTGGATGAGCTAGACGCGATAGCCCCTAGAAGAGGAATGTTTGCGTCCTCTGGCGTTACAGATAGGATCGTTAACCAACTTCTAACCAGCATGGATGGCATGGAAGCTATGAAGGGAGTAGTAATCCTGGCTGCGACCAACAGGTTGGATATAATAGATCCTGCACTTCTCAGGGCCGGCAGGTTTGATAGAATAATATTTATTGGCCCTCCGACAAAGGAAGCAAGACTCAAGATACTAAAGGTACATACTAAAAATATGCCGATAGACTCTGATGTGGACCTCGCGAAAATTGCAGAAAAAACGGTAAACTATACGGGGGCAGACCTGCAAAATTTAGTTAGGGAAGCAGGCCTCGAAGCGATCAGGAAAAACATCAACGCGAAAACAGTTACAATGGACGAGTTTGATGAAGCTATGAGAAAGGTTAAACCCAGTCTGGACGAGGAAACAATAAAATATTACGAAGAAGTATCTAAGAACATGAGCAGGGAGTATAAGCCTGCTCGCAAAGAGGATCTGGTGTATTACAGGTGAATGAAATGAGAAAATTCGTAACAGAGCTGAAAGGAAAAACGGTAATGACAAGTGAGGGCCTCATACTGGGAACAATATCAAATTTCATGGTTGACACAGACACAGGACAGATCAACCATGTGCTAGTTCATCCGGCTGAAGATATAGCCACCGACTCCCAAGAAAAGGATGCACAGGGAAGGCTTGTGATCCCATTCAAGACTATGAGGTCTGTAAAAGACGTTGTAGTCCTAGAAATGAAGTAAAACAATTTTATATCATTTATTTTTTTCTTCAACTGCCTATTTTTAGTAACCGAATATGATACAAACCCTTAAATTGACTTAGTAATAAGGGTTAGAAAAGGTGCTCTGATGAGAAGGAGTTCTAGGGATTGGAAGAAAAGACACAATATGCGTTGGAAGTGGCGGAAGAAAAGAATGCGAAGACTGAAAAGGATCAGACGGGCATCTAGGAGTTAAACTGGGCGCATGGGGTAGTCAGGCATCCTAGCGGGCTCCAGTTAGGGTTTGATTAAATGTGGGTCATCTGATGTTGATGATAAACTGGAGCGATGACCCTAAGAGATACCCGCAGATCTGGGTTCAAATCCCAGTGCGCCCACCTGAAATTTAAACGATAATTCCGTTAGAACCTTTACCACTTTCAATTTTTATCATCTCCAATTTCAATTGATTAAATTTGACTCATAAATCTTCTCAGGTGAAACAGACAGGAAGCAGATAAGATTCTCATTTCACGGAGGCTCTTCAATTGATATCTATGATAACGATCACTAGTCTGAAATGTGACCATTCTAGGCAATCGTATCCCTAGGGAAACAAATCCAGTGAAACTGTCGCTATCGAGCCAATGAAATTTGTGGTTTTAATGGAATACGAGAAAGATAAATTGCGTAAATTCTAGAAATTATCTTACACAGAGCTTCTCTATACTTGTCTATGCTTATGATCTAATTTCTTATTGTTCGTCTGTTTTACATTCTTCCTTTGTGTAACCGTTGCAACATCTCCCTCCATACCTGTTCCCATCAGTTTCACTACCAATTTATAAGGTTCATCAGAGAATCCTTGAATTACTATTCCCATACTTGCTTTCCCCCAGTCGACGGTTCAATGAATTTGCACAAAATTGAGCTTGTAACATCTTTTGCCATTTCAAGCTCAATAATAGCCATTTTGAACGCCCGCACAGTACGCGATTGTACCCCCATCTTTCTCATCGACGCTATGTGTATCCATTTCTTGTTATAGAACTTTATCTATTACCTAATTTATAATGCAAGATTACCCATTATTTAGTGCGTAATCAATATTGAAATATGGTACTGGTTAAAGCACTGGAAACTCAGTCTGGTGCTATGCGTCTCCTTCTTTACTTACTGAAGGGGCCATCTTACGTGACTCTCATCCTGAAGGAAACAGACATTCCCAATATTCAGTTGCTTAGGTCGATCGAGTTGCTCTTAGAACTTAAATTGATACAGAAGAAGGTAGATACCTCAACATATCCTAAGCGGAATATCATCTCCCTTACTAACAAAGGAAAGCAGGTTGCGCAGAAAGTCAAGGATATAGAGACACTCCTTAAGGAACCGTAGAACTAATCATAGTGATAGTACTGATCTATCAGTTCTATTTCCCTCTGCAGGTTTTTTGCCCTTTCGAAGGCAAGACGTGAAATTATGAGCGACATCTTGTCCTTATAGACCCTGATTAGATCTTCCCTTGATTTCGTTTCCTTCACACTCTCCCAAAAAGTTGTCAGATCGAGATCGTATTGGTCACGCCTTCCTGTTGTGTACTCCTTGTCTATATTCCCCTCCCCCATTTTTGTCGATTAATATTCGATTCAGTATATTAATACTTTTTCTAGCTTAAACAAAATGAAAAAAATGAACAAATGAATACACACATGAAGAAGCTAACTTCGATTGTTCGGGAATGCACTTGCTCACAAGCGATACCATATATTCTTGCCAGACCACCTATTGTTTGTGCTCTAATTAGTAGGACAATCATCTAATTGTTAAACACTTGTACCATAACGCTTAAGACTGCTCCAGAATCCCAATTTTATGACAATTGCAGCAATAGGAATTGCAAAGGGACTAGCCATTGCGGCCGGAGTGACCGGCAGTGTCGTTGCAGCGGCTCATATGGGAAATTTAGTCGGATTGACGAACGCAGTGAACCATGTTCCCACATGGACACATGCTCACTCTGTAATAACAAGTCTGATGCAGAAGAGGTAAATGACCAGTCGCTAAGACTGATATCGATGCCTTTCTTCGCGGCCTTTTAATAAGACCACCAATAAAGAATTTAAATAATGCTCACGCAGTGGCTTTCTATTTTTATTTTATATTCCTTACCTTTATAATGACAATATATAAAGAGCAGAAGAATTCAGAGGATCATTAATGAAGACTGTCTAGCTCAACACGAATCTTCATCGAGAGTATCTAGAGTAATGTAGACTTCGAATTCATTTTACTTAATCCGACTTTAGCAAAGTCTCCTGGGCAGCAGTAAGTCCAGTTCCGGCTTTAATTCTATATCCACCTTTACTAAGCGCTTTTTCAATTGACCCAATTGACAACAGTACCTCTGTTGAATTTATGCTACCCATATGACCTATTCTGAAGTATTTACTTGCAATATCCTTTATCAGTCCGGAGGCAAAAACGACTCCATTATTCTCTGCATCGGACAGGAATTTTTTAGAATCTACTCCATCTGGGAGATAGACTGCTGATACAGTGTTTGCAAATGATTTCTTTGCGATGATTTCTAGTCCCATCTCTTCAATGCCGGCTCTTATTGCGGCAGACATCAGCTTATGCCTTCTTATTCTACTATCCATGCCCTCCCTGAGTATGTTAGATAAGCTAATATTCAGTGCAGTTATCAGGTTAACATTAGGAGTCCCAAAGTAACCGCCCTTTGAAGCAAGTACCCCCCTGGAGACCATTTCCCACTTTCTTAAATCTGAGAAGAATGTAAGCGGCTTGACATTTGCCATCCTTTCCAGCGCTCTCCTGCCGGCAACTCCCACGGCAAGACCTGGTGGAGCACCAAGCGCCTTCTGCGATGCCGTAAATGCAACATCGATTCCCCATTTCATGTCGAATTCTTCCCCGCCAACAGAACAAACGCCATCCACCACGAGTAGAGAATCTGATCCCTTTGCTGCCTCAGCAATCTTCCTTACATCATTCTTCACGCCTGTACTTGTGTCAACATGAGTCACGGTAATCAGCTCATACTCGTTCGTTTCCAGTTTTTCCTTGACGATGGCAGGCTCAACGCCTTCGCCGAGTGGAGGCCTGACCTGATCAACATTATCCGTGAATCTTGAAAACAGGTCGACGAACCTATCTCCAAAATAACCTGTATTCACTACCAGTACCTTGGCCCCTCTATTAATGAAGTTAACAGTAGAAGCCTCCATTCCAAGTGTACCTGAACCCGATATGATGAAAGGTAATGAGTCGTGAGTTTCGGAACCGAGTATCGTAGATACGTTTTGGAGAGCTTCTCTGTAGATCGAAATAAATTCTGGGGATGAATGAGAGATTGTTGGTAAGGACATTGCGTTTAGCACATTGCTTTCATATTCGATTGGACCCGGAATCATCAGTAACTTTCTCATGTCGTGGATATTTATACCCTCTTATTTTACGTTTTCATCTTAAATATAAAGAACTGTGACTTTGGTGGTTATAATAGGCATTCGAATGCCTAGATCTGATCGTGCCTGAAACAGGACGTTAGATGGTCGTTTACCAACCCTAATGCCTGCATATACGAGTGACATCCCCCCTAGCTAAAGCAAGGGGCTTCCTGTTTCAAAAAAGGCAGTTGCCTTTGCAGGTAGGGCTGCCTTCTCCGCAGGCACAAGGACTGTGTCCCAGCCCGATCTCAGTAATGCAATTGCCTTGATCTCCTCATCCGCGTATTTGCTAATTTTCTCTGTTATAACCCCCTCATATTACTCATTATCAGCCTCTTTGGAGATGTATGATATATCTGGTTCTACAGATGCCATTTTCACTTGCTCCAGCAACAGCTCCTTTCTCACTTCGTGCATGCTTATCCTGTCAGAATTACTTATTTCACTTCGTATTTCCTCTCATTCAGAAACCCCTAGAAGGCCAAAGAGCTATCTTTCCCTCCGCTCCGAGATAATACTAGCTGATTTTTCTCTAACTGTCACAGAAATTTAGCCGTAGAAATTAAGATTTCGTCCCTTCATGAGCCAGCTTTCCGAAGCGCAAATTCTTTTCAGCTTAAATCATTGTTTATTATGGGTCGGAGAGGAGCATTCAAAATATTTTACAACGGATCCATTTACATAAAATTTGACAAAATATCGCCTGTAGAATCGATCGTGACAAACGAAGGCAGGATTGAGTTTTATGGTACCTCAGAAGAATCCATGAAAAGGTATGCAAACCTAGCTGAACGTATCATAAACCTAGAGGGGAAAGTGGTTTTCCCTGGTTTTGTTGATTCACACCTGCATCTCGATGATCTTGGCAGCTCACTGACATATCTTGACCTCCGTGGAACTGATTCAATAAAGGAAATGAAGGAAAGGCTGAAGAGGTACAGAATGAAGAACCCAAAAACAAGAGTGATCATAGGTATGGGGTGGGACCAGGAATCTTTTGCAGAAGTTAGATGGCCAGAAAGATCAGACATAGATGAGATCGTGGATGACATTCCTGTTTTCCTCGAGAGATTCTGCGAACATGCAGCAGTAATAAACACCAGAATGCTTGATATTGTGGATTCATCTCTATTTTCCAAGAACGTCATGCCTCTTTCTTCAGACGGAAAACCAAGTGGAGTTGTGAAAGAAGAAGCTGAAGCATACTTCAAGGGAATTGCTCATGATCTCATCGGAAATGAGGACGAAAACCTTTCTGTTTCTGCCAAATATCTGCTCTCCTTGGGAGTCACAACTGTTGGCTTCGTATCGTGTGGTTTGAAATCCATTGAATACCTGTCAAGGGAGGGCTCACAACTTGGCCTCAGAATCAGAGCATATCTAACGGAAGATGCAGCAGATAATATGGAACAACTAAGGAAGAAAATAAGGGAAAACAGCTACCTCAGGATAAACGGGATAAAGCTCTTTGCGGATGGGGCTCTAGGTGCAGCAACAGCTGCTCTGAGAGAACCTTATGAAGATGATAGTGAAAGCAAAGGTATGTTGATACTTGAGTCGGGAGATCTAGTAGAGAAGTTCAAACGTTATTATAGCAGAGACGTTCAGTTCGCCATACACGCAATAGGTGACAAGGGTATAGATGCAGTCATAGAGGCAGTTTCAGAATTTGGGCGTGACAGGCTTGTGGAACCGAGGATTGAACACTGTACCGTCCTGAGGGAAGACCACATCAGGAGACTCAAAGATTTGAATATTGGAGTCTCTGTACAACCTGCTTTCGTAATAGATGACTGGTGGGCAGTGAAAAGATTAGGAAAGGAGCGTAGCAGACTTTCGTATCCACTTTCCACCCTATATAAGAGTCAGGTGAAGATTGGAATATCCACAGATTCCCCCGTGGAACCTCCAAATCCATGGATCACTGTAGATGCAGCAGTTAACCGGGGGGAAAGGGAGGGGAGGGAAATATTGAATTATTCCGGAGATGAGAGGGTGAATTTATCCATTGCACTTTTCCTCTACACTGAAGGCTCTGCATCTTTGCTGATGGATAGAGACGTGGGGTCACTAGAGATCGGCAAGTTCGCTGACTTCGTCGTTCTTGATAAAGACCCGTTTGATTTACAAGATGTCAGAAGCGTAAAGGTACTTGAGACATACGTAAGCGGAGTTTCAAGATTCAGGGTAAGCGATGATACCCCTTATTCAGACAGTTCCTGAGTAATAGCCTACGAAAATATCAGATACATTTGTACCCGTAAACCCTGTAAAGAGTACATCCTGGCTCATTATAAGTGGTTCAAGGCTTTCACTCTTGGAAAGACTCTCTAAAACAAATTTCCTATCAAGCATTTTGAGTGTCTCTCCGTCGACAATGGCCCCCATTGCATTGCTTGAGCCATCCATTCCGTCAGTTCCGATACTGCCAAACGTAAATTCCTCATTCCTTTCCATCAGCAGCGATACCCGAAGGGCAAGCTCAAGGTTGCGTCCCCCCTTTCCCTGACCAACACGCTTAGTTGAAGTTTCTCCCCCACCCACTACGATCACTGGATCATTCGCCTTCCTGTATTCTGATCTCATTCTGTCTACAAGGAGTTTGGCAACTGATTGTGTGTCTCCCTCTATCTCTGACCCAAGATCTATTCCTCTGATTCCGTGGTCTCTAATTTTCTGAATAATTGATCTTACGAAGTCGGAATTCCTCAGTATTACATAGTTTTCCGCTTCGTATGTAACAATACTGGGTTTCTCTACCATCTCAGGCAAAGTGCAGCTTTTCCCATATTTGGCTAACGTCTGTTCTATCAGCAGCTTCTCGGGCGGCCGTGATGTTGGACCAGATGCAATAGTTTCAATGTTATCTCCTGGAACATCTGATATTATCAGGCTCACTACCTTTGCAGGGTAGGTATAATCTAAAAGACCGCCACCCTTTGTTTTTGAATAAAGGTAACGAATAGCATTTAGCTCCGATATATTAGCACCGTTACGCATCATGCAATTGATAGTTTCATTATATTCATCAAGTTTCACTCCATCTCTCATAATTTCAAATAGGGACGACCCTCCGCCGGATACAAGCACTATCACCAGGTCATTTCTGGTGATCCCGTTGAGCAATTCAATCAGCTTAATGGAACTCTCAATAGACTCGTTTCCTGGTAGCGGATGATTACCGTGCAGGAATGGAAGGTCAAATTTTTCACCTTCCAAGGATGGCAATATTACGCCAGCTGCCGATATTCTACTTCCAAAAAATTTCTTGACTCCCAGGTACATTCCACGAGCAGCCTTCCCGAACCCTATTACCCTTAGTTTCCCGTCGAATTTAGCAAACGAGTATTTGTTTAGAAATGAAAGGACCCTGGTGTCTGGCGAATTCTGTTCAAAAGCAAAGTCAATCGATTCCACAATCATATCCCTAATAGGCCCCCCTCTGAACCCTCTCGCCTGACCAAGAATTTCCACAGGTACCCATAATTTTGTATTAAAATATTTAACCGTAGGCAGTATCAGAAGGAGTGAAGGACTTTATAATAAGGGGATCAGTCTTTGATAACGGCCGAATGGAAAGTGGTACGTTCAGTATCTTAAAGGAGAAATTTATCGATAACTCCGCAACCCCAATCATGGAGGGAACCCTTATGCGCGCCCCCATAAATTTCCACACTCATTTGGGTGATTCTTTCATTGGCACTGAACCGGAGGGGGATATTGAGGAGATAGTCGGCCCGGGTGGATTTAAAATAAAGGCGCTTGATGAGGCAAGACCTTCAGTGGTAAAATCTTACATAAGGAAGTCTATAGACTTCATGAAGGACAGGGGAACTGCTGCATTCTTTGATTTTAGGGAATCTGGAATAAGGGGTCTGCGCCTTGCACCAAAAGTTGAAGGCATAAATGGTTTCTTCCTTACTAGACCAGATACTCCTCAAGAGGTCAATCCATTACTGGATCAGTCTGCAGGATTTGGGATGAGTGCCATTTCTGATTATGACTTCAGATACCTTGAGAATCTCTCCAAACAAGCCCGCAGAAAAGGAAAGCTATTTGCAATTCATTTCAGCGAGAACAAGAGAGAGAATGTAAGGCGTCTTTTAGCACTTAGACCTGATTACGTGATTCACTGCATAGAGACATCTGACAGTGACCTTAGTTACCTTAGAAAACGTGGTATTCCTGTTTCAATTACTCCCAGGTCCAATATATTCCACGGAAAGAGACCAGATTACTCTAGGCTCTTCAACGAAGGACTCACAGTTACGCTAGGGACGGACAACGTGTTCATCACTGAACCTGACGTATTTGCAGAAGCGGAATTCCTCTACAGGTATCAGAGGAAATTGAGAAGACTGAGCCCCGAACAGGTACTTTCCACAATAACGGATAATCCGAGAAGAGTAATGAAGAAGCTAGATATCAAGATGAAAGAAGAAAAATTCCTCTTCTTCCCAAACGAATTTCTCACGCCTTACCAACTGGTCACAAGGCCAAACTATTTTTCTAAAATCATAGTTACAAAGAAAGGTAATGGGATAACCTTTTTTCCCAGTAAACATTGAAGATACGGGGTAGAAACGACTTGGGTGATAACGATTTTATCAATCAATATTTGAAGAGATTTAGCGATGCCGTTAGGGACAACGAAGAAGCGACTTCAGAATTCAAGAAGGGAATGGAATCAGGCAGTTCTGCACCTATAAAGTTGGCACTAGAACTGCTCAGGAAGTATTCTGGGGACATGAATTCATTCTTCCAGGCGGTCCCTTTGAAGGAGATCAAGGATGGGTATTCTGGGAACATACTAGGGAATGTTAGCTCGATCAGATGCATAGAATATGAAAAGAATGCAGAAAAGAAGATAAGATGTGTTGGAACCCTAGAGGATAAAACAGGAAAACTTTCATTCACTGAGTTCCCTGAGTCCACGAGCAGGCTTTCAAAGGGTGACTTCATACTCATAGTCAACGCTCAGGTTGGTAGCTACAACAACCGACCCTATCTTACAATTTCATCAAAGAATGAAATAAATGTTCTAGAAAAGTCAAGCTTCAAAAGTGCTGTGGGAGAGAACCTGATGGTAAGGGACCTTAAACCAGATATGTACGACGTATCAATAAAGGGAACACTCAGGTCAATAAGATCAAGGGAAAATGTTGGTAAGGACTCAGTAACACTCTATTCTGGAATACTAAATGATGACTCAGGTAACGTTTCAGTTCAGAGCTGGGGGACTCCACTGACAGATGGAATCGTTGAGATCAGCGGAGCATCTGTGAAGCAGTTTAAAGAGAAGCTTTACCTTCAGATCGGAAAGGGAACAAAAATTACTGTTATCAGTAAAGAAAGCGGTCAGTTTGAAAACCTGGAACAACTCTCAAAATCACAGAGCGGAACAGTAAAAGGCAATGGGATTGTCTTGAAGATTATGGATAAGAATCTAGTTGTATCTGTCTGTTCTGTTTGCCAGCGGGTGGTCAAGGAGGGAAGATGCCCTGTTCATACAGACGCTCCCGTTGAAAGGATACTCCGCCTCTCTATGATCATAGATGATGGCTATTATTCCCCTCTAGTCTATGTTTATCAGAAAGCCCTTGAGGGGTATATTGAAGGGGGTAAAGACAGCATCAAGGCCTCCATAGAAGGTGGAAAGGAGATGGATATTTTCAATGAACTGAAACAAAAGATCACGATGAAGCCTGTGCAATTCGTTATTTATGGATTTAAGGGATCGTCTGGAACATATATGGAGGCCCAGGAACTAATGGTTCTCGATGATAACGCTTTGGGTAATGAATACCAAAGGATGATAGAGGGATTAAAATGAAGCAGAGGGAGCCAGCAGTCAGGATAACAACGCTCGAACTTCTGGGTATAGACGAGACGTATGAGGAAAACGAGACTTCATTTGGTCTATCAGAACTTGGGTTGTTAGTGAACAGATTCCTGCTAGCAGGAAAATTTGTCGGAAAATCTGACGAGGACGATAGATCCGTCATAAGGGTAAAGGATACTTTTAATGATGTTTCCCTGTATGTCGGTTCTTACTACTCAGACAGTTTGGAGATCCTGGAAGAGTTGAACGAGGACGATAATGTACTGATCGTTGGAAAGGTGTCAATTTCTAATTCTCAATCACAGCTTTCTAAAAGGTTCTACCTGGAGAACATTTCCAAGACATCAGAAATGGAGAGGAAATACCTCGAGGCACAGTCAGTACAATTCCTCAATGATCGGGTAAAGAAGATTGCGAGAGCAATTTCATCTGGTATCAGGGAAAAAGAAGAACTGGCCGTATTGATGAACTCCGAAAGGAATGGAACTGGCCTTTTCAAGCGATTTGAAATGAACGGTTCAGTAGACATTGAAAAATTCTCAGAACAGGTAGCATTATTTCTGCAACGCGTCAACAAGGGAAACAGAGACGGCATACTCAACGAAATCAAGAATTTCAGGGAAATATCCTTAAATGAATTGGTAGATAAATTTGATGGAAAGATTGCACGGGAAGAACTTGAGGAGGAAATAAGGAACCTCATGAACGATGGGGAGATAATGGAGATAAAAACAGGAATTTACAGATACGTTCCATAGATCAGTGTTTGAAAGCTCTCTCCTTCACCTCAATAAATGTGAGGCCTTTCTTCCTTGCGTAGTCAATGACCTCGTTGTCCCTAATAGAACCCATAGGTGCTGCAATATTCTTTATTCCGCTTGTTTCGATCAGTTCAATAGAATCAGCAAATGGGAAAAATCCGTCTGATATGAGGACTGCATCTGGAGCGATTCTTCCTAGATTCTTCGCCCTATCCAAAGCAATTTTCACCGAGTCGACCCTGTTTGGCTGACCGCCACATGAGGATAATAGCCATCCATCCTTGACGATAGCAACAGCATTGCTCTTGATTGATTTGACGACTTGCCATCCGAATCTCACATCCGTCTCTAGCTTTGTGCTCAGCGATCCGCACTTACTTTCTATATTAGCGTGAGATGCTCTGTTCCACTCCTGCACCAGAATAAGGTTGCCTGCGCTTCTGATATCTGGAATATTGTAGACCTGGTCTCTCCCTCTGAGCAGCCTGATGTTCTTCTTCTTATCGAGCTGCGCATAGGCCTCCTTCTCGAAATTCTTCGCGATTATAACTTCGAGGAATTTGTCCTTGAGATATGATGAATCCTCCGACTTAATAACCCCATTGTATGCAAGTATTCCGCCATATGCAGATATTGAATCAGACTCATAAGCCCTCTCTATTGATTTTGGACCGACGGCAGCACCACAAGGCGCGGCGTGTTTCACAACGGAGCTTGAGTTCTCTCCCAACCTAAGAACGAGGTCCCACGACGCCCACGCATCAATGATATTGTTAAAACTCACCTCTTTCCCACTTTTTACAATTTCAAAGAAGGGAGGGTACATTGAATATGAATGTGCGGGCTGGTGAGGGTTCTCGCCGTATCTGAGTTTGGCATATTCCCTTCCGCCAGCTACAAAGATATCACTCGTTCCGTCCAACCACTGCGAGATTGCTTGATCGTAGTACGAAGTCAGTTTGAAAGTTTCTCCTGCAAGTTCTCTTCTGAGATTCAGGTCGACGTCCCCATCTTTCATATTTTCCATAACTTTCTTCATTGAGTCTTTACCAGGTACTGGAATTACCCTCTGGAAGTTCTTTGCTGCTGCCCTCAGGAGTGTGACACCGCCAATATCTATAAACTCAACCAGGTCTTCGGCGTTGCCAAGGAATGAGCCTACAAAGTCGTACAGCTCAACATAAACAAGATCAACAGGTTTGTATGAAAATTTCAAAAGGTCAGGATCTTGCCTGTCCTTAGAGAGGATTCCCGCGAGCAGGGATGCTGAGAGCGTTTTGACCCTGCCCCCCAATATTTCTTGGTTTCCAGTAAGTTTTTCTACGCTTTCACACCTGATTCCGTGGTCCTCCAGATATTTCTTTGTCCCTGAAGTACTGAAAATTTTATATTTGTTTGACAATAGGAGCTGCCCGACTTCTTCCAATCCATTCTTATCTGAAATTGAAACTACAGCATTCCTCTCTTGATTTCTTTTCACATCTTAGGTATCAATAAACCATATTAAACTATTATTTTTGAATTCCTTCTTTCGAAATGCAAGCTTATGCTTATAATTATTAAATTTTAAGCAAGACTTCGTACTACAATAAAATAACAAAAATTTTAATCATAAAAGGAAATCGTCATTAATATGGAGGAATCCGTAATGCCTAGGAACATAGTCGTTGAATCTCTGCCTCAGGCCCTAGTTGAGGAGAGAGAAGTTGAAATAGTAGAACGAAAGGGAATCGGTCATCCTGATTCCGTATCTGACGGGATAGCTGAGGCAGTTAGCAGGTCTCTGTCCAAATATTACATAGAAAACTACGGAAGAATACTGCATCACAATACCGATCAGGTAGAAGTGGTTGGAGGACAGTCTCAACCAGAATTTAATGGTGGAACAATTTTAGAACCCGTTTACATACTACTGTCCGGAAGGGCAACGACCACCGTAAATGGAAAGAGAATACCCTATAGAAGTATTGCAATTAAAGCAGCTTCTGATTATCTGAGAAACAGGTTTGATACCATAAACATAGAAAGTGATGTGATGATAGACTGCAGAATAGGTCACGGTTCAGTCGACCTTAGGTCCCTGTATGATACTAGGAAACTGCTCTCTAATGATACTTCTTTTGGTGTTGGCTTTGCACCGTTCTCCGAAACGGAGAAAGCTGTGATAAAGGCCGAGAATTTTGTGAACGGTGACCTGAAGAAAACAATACCTGCACTGGGATATGACGTGAAGGTAATGGGATTCAGGAAAAAGGACACAATTAATTTGACCATAGCCGCAGCAATGATTGGAAAGTACATCAAGGACGGGGAAGATTACGTAGACAAGAAGGAAAAGGCAAGAGAGCTTGTGGAAAAATACGTGCAGAAGGATGTGAAACGTGAAGTGAAGGTGTGGATAAACACCGCAGACATTCCCAAAGACAATCTCTATTATCTCACCGTCACCGGCCTGTCGATGGAGAATGGTGACGACGGATCAGTGGGAAGAGGAAACAGGGTAACAGGACTGATA
Source organism: Thermoplasmata archaeon (assembly GCA_049965815.1). Classification (GTDB taxonomy): domain Archaea; phylum Thermoplasmatota; class Thermoplasmata; order Thermoplasmatales. The sequence goes on from JBMFVV010000011.1 coordinate 19,024, forward strand.
ACACCTTACAGGCCTATGAGCATGGAAGCTGCCGCTGGAAAGAACCCGGTGACACACGTTGGAAAATTGTACAACCTTGCAGCAATGAAAATCGCAGAACAGTGCATAAAGGAATCAGGGGGAGAAGTTCCAGAAATACAAGTCAGGATTGTGTCTCAAATAGGAAGACCGATAGACGATCCTCACGTGGCAAACCTACAGATAGTTGGAGCAAGCGAACAAATTTCTAAGAAATATCTGAAGGACTTCACCCGGATTGCGGATGACTGGCTCGCTAATTTGAACAGGATAACCAATATGCTGGTTGCAGGTGAAATAAACACATTCTGAAATCATATGTTTGTCCAGTTCAGATTGTTTAACCCCTCTCAGCTCAGTGACGTGATAGAAATCGCGAGGAAGAATCTGACTGAGAGGTACAATGATTTCGTATATCTGGACATACAAAAGTCGTGGCCCTCTGCTTTTATATTGGGGATGTCTGACCAGACCATCGCTGGATTCATATGCGGAGGAATATCCGGTGACAAAGAAGCCAGAATATTGATGCTAGCAGTAGATGCTCCCTTCAGGCACAATGGGATTGGATCAGGATTGATGTCACTTTTTGAACAGGAAGCAAGGAAAGTGAAGGTGAATAAGATCAGGTTGGAGGTTAGAACTGATAACTTTGAAGCTATCAATTTTTACAAAAGCCACGGATATTCAATCTCGAATCTGCTCCCATCCTATTACAACGATGGTTCTGACGCCTATACCATGGAAAAGGTGCTTGCTAATTCTTAATTTTCATTCATTTCAATTTTAGATTCTTCTTTTATCTGCATATCTTAATCCATGTGAGCTAGTGATTTCTCAAAGGCTAAGGAGGGATTGTGTAGCATCTCTGACTTTTCGTTGCCTAAATTTATAACGCCTTGTTTACCGTAAATTATAGGAAAATGAGTTTGATGACTTATTCCCAAACAGATGACTTTAGACTATTGGTAGTTTGTTGTATCAATGAAATGGCAATACCAAGGTGTGGCTTGGATATCCAGATATTTTGCCTATTCGTACACTTAAACCCTGACTCTTATCAAACGGCGAAATCTTCGTCCTCAAGCTTTACTTCTGGAACTGGAGCGGTTGTTTCGTCCCTCTTCAGCATCTTTACCCATATGTTGCCAAACGGCATCTCTTGGTTTAGTTCTATGCGTCCGTAGTATGCCAGAAACAGTGAAGACTGGAATACGTTTATGAAATCTTCGGACATATCCCTTGATACTGATTCCATTGTAAAGTGATCTTTCTTCGATTCCAGCATCCTTGTCCATATCTCCCTGATTATGACCTGGAAATCTTCTGGATGGGACGTCTCCTGGAATATAATCTTCTTTGCCTTCTTTACCGTGTTCTTTAAGAAACTGAGCGGTGTATTCTTTATAGCCTCAACAATATCCTCTATTGTCACATTCCTCTTCTCCACTGGAAGGTATCCCAGTGTGATATCAGGAATTGCAAGTTCTTCGTCACCGACATCCATCGGTTCGTCCATAAGTTCTTCTTGCTCCTCAGGTTGAGGCAGAAGGAGCTCGCTCTTGTTCCTTATATTTATCCAAGCAAAATAGACAATCTTTCCTGCAACAGGGAAATCCCTGAAGTATTGGTTCACCTCGCTTAGAAATACAGACGTAAATTTCTCGAGATCTATGTTCCATGGATCAAGGCCATATTTGTCTACGACCTCCAGTACCTTGAGTATTATCTCTGCCCTCTTATTTTCTAGCTCTGGTGATATCTCTTCCTGCATGATTTTCTCTATTACTGCTTGGTCCTTGTTTGCATTCAGTATTTCTGCGACTAATTCTGTTGTCATGTCGCAGCTGCCTCCTCATTTACAAGCTCCTTAGTGAACACAGTACTGTTCTTGTCCTGGAAAGTTACGCCTATTATCTGGTGTGCGTATTTCATTGTCGCTTTCCTTAGCGTGACTGCAATGATCTGTGCACTCTCTGAATTTCTTCTGAACAACCTTCCCACATTCTCAGCATTTACGCCATCAAGAAACATATCTACTTCATCCATGAAATAAATCGGCGATGGATCGTAATTCTGGATTGCTATGATGAATGATAGAGCCGCAATACTCTTCTCGCCGCCACTCAATGAGGCTAAATTGTCAACTTTCTTACCCTTGGACGATGCCTTTATGACGAGCCCTCCCTGGAATGGATTTGTAACGTTCTCCAGTATCAGGTAGCCCTCTCCCCCATTTGTGAGTTCCTTGTAGATTCCAATGAAATTCTTGTTGACTGCCTCAAAGACCTCAAGGAATACGACTTTCTTCTGTTCCTCTAATTTACTCTCCAGCTCTCCCAGTCTCTTCATTTCCTCCTCAAGGCGGTCCCTCTTGCCTACAAGTTCGTCCAGCCTGGCCTTTTCCTCTGCGTAATCATTTATGCTCTTTAGATTGATTGGTTCCATCTCATGAAGTTGATTTTCAAGCGAATTTATTTCCTTCTTAATCTCTTCTACAGACCTGCGGTCTTCCACAATCTCGAATTTCTTTTCCTCTATTGTCTTGGTTAGGTCTGCAATTCTCTGGGAAGCATCTTCCATCTTTGCCTGCAAAGATAACAGGAAGTCCATTTTGGTTTTCTTTATGGTTGTCTTGGAATCTACCTCTGACCTTATCTTGAACCTCTCGTTTGTGATTCTCTCAATCTCCTCTCCCCTCTTCTTCAGTGTCCCTTCCTTGGATTGATAGAGCGAGGAAAGCGTGTCGAGCTCCATCTTCACTTTCTGAAGTGAAGTCTGCATCTCTTCAGACTCTTTCTTGCCTCTTGAAAGTTCATCCTGCTTTGCTTCTATGGATTCTTCCACGGAATCATTATTTGCCTTCAGTCCACTGAGCGTCATCTTCTGGGCATTCAATGTCGACGTCTGTTCTTCTACTTCTCTCTTGAGGTCTGCCAACTTCTGCTTCATCGACCTTATCTCTTCCCTAGTCTTCTTGTCCATTGCCTTATCTTTCTCTGAGTTGAGTTTCTCAATCCGATTATTGATAGCCACTAGCTCAGAATTAATCTGGTCTATGGCACTGTTCTCAGCCTTTTCGTCGGCTGTTCCCAGTTCAAGCAGCTTCTTCCTCTCATCCAGATATCCCTTCTTCTTTCTCAGTTGTTCTTCTAGTTCTTTCTTCCTGTTTACCAACTGCGTGTACTCTCCCTCACTCTTCCCAACTTCCAGATGTGCCTTGTTTATCTGCTCAGCCAAGCTTCTAAGTTCATTCTCTAAGGTCGACAGTTCGTTTCTGATTTCCACCCTCCTTGCCTTAAGCGCAGACAGTTTTGCTGTCAATCCCTCAAGGTCTTTACCGACCTCCCTTTTTGGTAGGGTTCCACCAGTCATTGCATTACTTGGATCAATAAGGTCACCATCGAGTGTAACTATCCTTACACCACCCATCACATCCCTTGCAACCTTCATGTCCTTAACCAACAGCGTGTCAGAGAAGACGTAGCTTACTATGTCCTTCAGCGAATCGTCTGCAGTGATTTTTTCAGAAAGGAATCCCATTGTTGATTTATCCTGAGAAAGCATAACGGCTTTACCTCTCGGCCTGAGTGGAATGATCTTATTCAATGGGAGAAAAGTCAATCTTCCCTTTCCCTTCCTCTTAAGGGATTCTATGGCTAATTGCGCATCCTCATCCCTCTCAACCACAATGCTGAACAACCTGTTACCGCCAGCAGCCCTCACTGCCTTCTCATTTTCAGCCGAGTAGGAAATGAGGGAATCAACTGTTCCCTTTATTCCCTTGAGGTTACCACTCGCCGATTCCGTGTTTATGAAATTTATACTCTCCCAAACACCCGATAGCTTAACCCCTTGAACCTTTCCAACTTCACTTTCAACCTTTTCTATCTGATTTGTAAGCTCTTCCTCATCCTTCCTCATCTGTTCTATCTTCTTCTTTGTCTCAAGGTACGCCTTGTTTATTCCTTCTCCCTGAGGATCTGCCTTCTTCAGGTTCTTAATCCTCCAATCAGCGTCTTTTATAGAGAATTCAAGTGTTTGAATTTCCTCCTCTATCTTTGATATTTCCTCCATAACACCCGTATTCCTTGCCTGTATTGATGACAAGTTGGACTTGTGTTTTGCTAGTTCATTCAACGTGTCTTCCTTCTGCTTGTTGATATCATTCATTGCCTTGGTTAGATCTTCGAACTTATCAAATGACGTTGCTGACTTGTTTTCCATGTCCTGAATTGTCAGTTCGAGCTCCTTTAGGGCATCGCTCCTCGACTTGAGGTCTTCTTCCATCCCCTTAACCTTTGCCTCACTCTGCTTGACCTCATTCTCAAGTTTCTTCTTCCTGATCGATAGTTCTGATATTTCCTTCTTGATTTGAGATATTGTTCCCTGAAGATTCTCGTGTTCCATGTTGATCTTTGCGTAATTGAGCTTACTGGAATCTAGGTCGTTCTTTATACGCTGGAATTCCTCCAGCTCCTTGTTGTTTTCCTTAAGTGTCTCGATCTTCTTGTCAAGTTCTTCTCCCTTTGAAATAAGTTCTTTGACCTTTTCATCTGTTGACTTTATCTCAACCTCCATCTTCTCGATCTGTTCCTTTATGGTTGTGATTTCATTTTCAGTCTCGCTCTTCTTTCTGTATAAGAGAACTGATTCATCCTTCTCTATCTCCTTTTTCTTGGCAAGGTAAGCTTCAGCCTGTTCCTTTTCAGCTGTAAGCAATTCCACCCTTCCAGAAAGTTCAGCGACAAGTGCCTGAACCGTCACCATGTTTTCTCTGGTCTTGTCCTTCTCGTTATTGGCCTTTTCTATCTCGTTGTTGTAGACAGAGATTCCACCTACCTCTTCCAGGATTTCACGCCTCTCGAGCGGCGTCATCTCCACTATGCCCGTTATATCTCCCTGCCTCACAAAGTTGTACCCGTCTGCAAATATCTTCACCTTTTCAAGAAGATATTCGAAGTCCTGGAGCCTGGCCTTGTCATCGTTGATGTAATAATATGAAGAGTAATCCTGTTCGTTATTCTCTGAGAGTTTGACCACCCTTGTAAAAGTGACTTCATTTGATTCTATGGGGACAAGCTTATCACTGTTATCGAAAGTCACACTTGCCTTGAGGTAAGGCGATGGTTTACCTGATTGATTACGGTGAATCAAGTCCGTCAGCTTCTGTGCCCTAAGTGATTTGTTGCTCTTAGTACCGAGAACAAAGAGCAATGCATCGCCTATGTTGCTTTTGCCTGATGCATTGGGGCCTGTGACTGACGTATAACCTGACCTGAAGTCTATTACGGTCTTTCTACCAAATGATTTGAAATTCTCCATTTCTATTCTTTTTAGGAACATATTTTTCACCGTATGACAGATGTCTGTTATATGGCATCAATATGTCATACTTTGTATATATATTTTTCCGTTGAATATACCATTACAACGACATACTTCTGGATGCTTGGCGTAGTCATTCCATACCGACTTAATAAGCCTATTCGTTCAAATTGTCATCTTTGGCTGACACAAATCATTCAATGCTGAGTCAGTGAGATCTGTTATACATCAAGTCTTCTCTTCCTTCTTGCCAGTCCTGGTGGGGCACTTGGGATTCAGGCACTGTTCAACCTCTTTATTGCCGTACCTGAAAATTGCGATCGGGAAGTGGTCGACAGGGCACACCTTAGATGTCGGAATGATTTCGGCCTTCTGTGGTATAGATAGAGTGACCTTGCATTTTGGATAGTTGGAACATCCTATGAAGCGAGTAGACATCCTGCTCCTTCTCATGACGAGATTTCCACCGTCAGAGGGGCATTTTCCAAACGTCTCCCTGTCCGTGTTATAGGCACACTTGTTGTCCACGCACCTGATCTCGGGCTTTTCTCCCTTCCTTATGACCTTAATCAGGAATAGTCCGCAGACGGGGCATCTCTCGTCAGTGACTTCTATCTTACCAGTTCTGGGCAGAAACTGGAAGAAATCATTTGAAGACCCGGTACACTTTATGAATCTTGCATTATTTGCATAGTCTATTATCAGATCACACCCGCACTTCGGGCATTTGCCAACAATCTTTTCCATTTTTAGGGTCTCATGAAACTTTTCACTTATCTTGTCCGACTTTGATATAAGATCGTCCAGTAGACTATCAAGTATGGAACGACTGTCCTCTATTACTTCTTCCTTCCTTTTGGAACCTGCAGCAATCTGATCCATCTCCTTCTCTAGTTTTGCAGTCATTTCCGGTCTTGCGACTGCTTCAGAATTTGTTATCAGCGACTCACCCATTGCCATTCCCAGCGGTTTGACCCTGATTGGATTCCCCTCTATGAAACCACGATCGTAAAGCTTCTGGATAATCTCGTGTCTTGTACTCTTTGTCCCCAGCAATTCTTTCTCCATTTTTTCGAGTAAAGAACCCTGAGTAAATCTTGGAGGTGGATTGGTATTCTTCTCATCTACATTTGGAAGCTCAAATGCCTTTTCATCCCCGACATTCAACTCAGGATTCCTTCTTTCTTGGTAATAGACTATGGGGTAGTATTCCATCCATCCTCTATTCACTGCCTTTGATGCAGTATAAGTGAATTTCAGGTTTCCTGCTTCTACCACATAATCAGTTTCGAGGATGTCCGCATTCTCGGCCACCGTCGCCATGAATCTCCTAGCCACTAAATCGTATATCTTGAAATAGTCCCCCTTGAGCTCACTCTTCTTCATTGGAGCGGTTGGGTATATCGGCGGATGATCAGTTGTTTCCACTCTTCCCCTGGAAGGTATTAGCTTGCTGTTTTCAGTTAGATGTTCCACTTCCTTCTTCAGGTAGGAATCAGAAAGGTTTGACAGGATTGACTTTATGCTAAGTGTTCGTGGATAGACCATGTTGTCCGTTCTTGGATAGGAAATCTTTCCGTGCTGATACAGTGTCTCCGCTATGGCCATTGCTCTCTCAACGGAAACGCCAATCCTGTTTGCGTCGCGTAAGAATTCTGTTGTTGAAAATGGTACCGGCCGGTATATTTTCCTTTCCCTGTCATTCTTTTCCTTTATTGCCACCGTACTACTCTTCTTAAGATTCTCAAGCAGCCTATCGGCTTCTTCCTTTGATTTTATTGGGTTTCCTTCGTAATTGAATTTAACACCATTTACAACTATACTCAACTCATAGTACTTTTCTGGAATGAAGTCTCTGATTTCTCTCTCCCTTTCCACCAGTATTGTCAGCGTAGGACTCTGCACTCTTCCTACGGAGATAAATTCACCACCAAGCCTCTTTGTCGTCACGCTGAAGAATCTTGTAAGTGCTGCCCCCCACATGAGGTCTATGACACCCCTAGCCTCGGCAGATCCAGCAAGATTGTAATCCACCTCAGCCAGGTTATCAAATGACTGCACAAGATCGTATTTTGTAAGTGCACTGAACCTTGCTCTTCTAATCTCGTTGCCTCTCTCCATGAGCCTGAGGGTTTCTACTCCAATTAACTCTCCTTCACGGTCATAGTCTGTAGCAACTATAACTTCATCATTTTCGTCGTTCAGTTTCTTCAGCACATGATCTAAACCCTTGACCTTGACGTTCTCTACAGGATTGACCCTTATCAGTTCCTTAAGATTGTCAATTCTCCAGCTGCTGAATTCCTTCGGATAATCCAGTTCGATTATGTGCCCCCTGAGCGAAAGAACGGAGTATTCCTTTTCCCCTCTCGCAAACCTGAGTATCGTGGAAGCACCAACCTTTACCCTGCTGACCTTACCGTCGCTGAGCGCAGTAGCTATCCTGAGAGCTACGTTTGCTTTCTCCGCTATTATTAAGCTTGCCACTGTGCCTCAATGCTTAGGACTTATAAAAGATGCGCGCATTCGATGAATCGTCATAATGGGAGTGGATGATCTGTTAGGTAATCAATTCAGGATTTTGAAAATTATCAGAGAAAGAGCGATTGAAAAAAATATGGTTGTAACGCTCAAAACCTTTGCCTTGTTGACAGAACTTCTAATCACTTTATTCAGCTTCTCCCACTGATTTTCACCAGCAACCTTGAGCCAAACATCTCTCTTCACGTATTCAAATCCTGCTTCTTTTTTGATCTGACTTTTGCTCTCCAGTTCCTTGACAATTTTCACTATTTCTTCGTGGTTGCAAAATGTGCCTACAGGGTTGACGTTCAATCCATTCGTGTTGACAGCGTGATTATCTGTCGTGCACACTAAGACCCTGTCATAATCTGGAAGTGCACTTTCAATCTTCTGCCTCAAATCATACCTCATGTTGTTTCCGTCAATGAGGACAATGGCCATGTTCTTTGCACCAATGGTTAAAGAGACAAATGAGATGCCAGCAGGTCCGATGTCCCTTGATTCTGGGGTCACGTTACTCTGGGCTACTATCATGGTCTTCTTGTTTTTCCTACCTTTCACTGCCTGTTCCACTTCTTCAAGCAGGTAAGAAACGTCCGTGAGCTCCACCGGGTCGTCCATATTGTTGTCATGCTGATCCACTGCGACTGCCCACCTAAGTCCACTAGTTTTTGCCTTTCTGACAATCCTTCTTCCTTCTGATATCTTGACATCGTCAAACCTTGGATCATCCGGAGAAAGGAAGAATATTCCACCATCTCCTATCGGCAGAAATGTAATGTACTTACCAAAGAATGGTTCATAACAATAGCTGAATTTATGTCCATTCTCGTCAAGTACTTTCGATATTTTCTCAATTTCAGAGTCTCCGGCACAGTTGTCATCGTGAGTGGTCGTTGTGTGGAAGACTAGTAGATTTTGATCTGTATGCCTCTTCTGCAGTCTTGCTGTTATGTTTGAGCTCCCAAGATCCCCCAACGGTCCCGGATGAACGTATGGAAATACCATCGTGAACCCCTGGTTCTCTGATTTCACTCTCAACAGAGAGACCTCCCTAGGAGCAAGAGTAGTATACATATCTTCGAAGAAATTCTTGAGTATTGTGTTGTAAGAAATATCAGATGTCACGGTATTCATAAATTCCCTGAGTATCTTCATCGGGTCGGCGCTAAATTCCTTCGCGAATCCGGATACAGACAGTTTTACAAATAGATTTGACGCCAGTGAATAGACTATTGAAGAGATGATCAGTGGTGCAATGAAGATGGCATACTTTGGCGCTATTATTGCAACAAAGATCGAGAAGAAGAGAGAAAACGATATAGCTATTAAGTGAACTATCACGAGATTCTTTCCAGCAAACGCAACATATATCATAGTTCTTAAGAAAGGGACGGTCGTAATGGCCAGTAGGAGTGCTACTGGTGGTTGGAGGAAGTGGAATGCTATGACTATTAAATAAAACAGTATTGCAATATACAAACTCACCAGGTTCAGGAACAGTACCCTATTGACAGGAAATCTGAATTTCAGAATTCTGGGGGATGCCAGGTCCCATAGGATGATGCTTATCAACGACAGAGAGAATATTAGAGTGAACCTCAGGTCACGGGAGGAGAAGTAAAATATAGGGACAAGGAGAATTAAGACAGGTATAGCGAGATATGATTTTGGAGAGTGAAATGCAAGCCTCCTTAGCCTTTGGGTTTCATTCAATCGAATCGTAGGTAAATGAAGACTTTGTTATTTATTTTGTCACCATATAATGGATTGAAAGAGAACCTATAATCAGATTGAAGTAGAATGTGACAAAACGCCACAATATGACGAACGCTACGATCCTTCCATCAGGTAAAAACGGCGAGAATGTGGCTATCATGAGTATTTCCATTATTCCTGCAGACCCCGGGGTCACAGGAATCAGCGAGATAAGGACTAGTATGACCTGTATGAATATGACATCTAGGAGGTCTGGAACCACACCAAAGCCTATCATCAACACGGCAGGTATCATAAAAGTTGACAACCAGAGTAAAGATGTTATTGCTACACCCAGGACTAGTGCAAAAGGATGCTGAAGGAAAATCTTCTTGGTGGAGGATGCATACGTCTCAATCTGCTCAAATACCTTGGGAAGTGACTCCTCATACTTCTTCCCCTTCTTATCAAATCTTTTTGCCACCCGACTGATCCAGGCTGTGAATCTTTTCATCACGGAGCTAGCACCCATTGAAACGAGCAGAAAACCTATGAATATGGCTAGAATAATTATACCAACCATTCCTAGGATTCGAAGGTTACCTTTGAGAACTTCTAGTCCTGAAAGGATGGCGAAAGCAAAAACACCAATGAAGAATATGGAATCGAACCCACGTTCACCGAGTGCAATTGCTGTAGCTGTTCCAGCTGGTTCCCCGTAATCTATCAGCTTCTTTATTCTTACAGGTTCTCCTCCTACATATCCTGGAGTTATGGATGCAGCGAATAGGGAGGTTATAACTGCAATGAACGTTTTATAGAAGGGTATTTTGTAGCCATTCGTTCGTGAAAGCAGCTTGATTCTTAGGGCCCAGAAGAGGAATGATACAACTTGGAGTGTTATAGCCAGCAGAAAGTAGATGATAAAGTTCGATGGCAGATTTGAGAATGTTCTGATCAGGGTATAAGGTCCATATACGATAATGAAAATGAAAAGTGTTATGGCGGAGACAGCAATTCCAAGAAATTTGCTACCCGACTTTAGATTCAATTAATTCACCATATATAGACTCCAGCATGTCTGCAGTTGTCTGTATGGAGTAGTTCCTGCTGGATTTATAGGCATTTTCGGAATATTTCTTCAGGTCCATACCATCCAGTTCCCGCAGTTTATTTGCTAATGCCTTTGCATCCCCATAGCTCACAAACCATCCGTTGAAGTTGTCCCTTAAAATCCCGATCTCCCTGGTATCTGAAGAGCCGATGACAGGGGTGCCTGACGCCATGGCCTCGATGAATACCACTCCGAATGTTTCTGCCCTTGAAGGCGTCACAAGAATCTTTGCATCCCTCAGCAGTTCGATCTTTTCTTCCTCCGTCACATAACCGAGATACTCTATGTTCTTGTATTTCTGGGAATAATCCATCACCGTCCCCTTCAGCGGGCCTGTACCGGCTATCTTGAATTTCTTGTCGGGGAGCTCAGAGGCTGCGCCAAGAACTTCCATTACCCCCTTATCCCTTGTCAGTCTCCCCACGAAAAAGTAGTAATCGTGCTTCCTGTCACTAAAAATGAATTTGCTCAGGTCTATTCCGACGGGAACTATCCTTGAATCATTACCAAAGGTCTTGAGGTAATCAGCGACCAGTTTAGACGGTGAGATAACCATATCAAGCTTCCGGTAAAGGTGCATATTGTACTGGAATCCTATATTGAGAATGCTCTTGATGAATGGAAACTTGATTGTATTGTCCATGTTCACGAAATCCGTATGGTAGGTACCTAGTGTTGGGATGTTCCTCTTTCTTGCAAACCTGTAACCCATCGTACCGGCTGTGAACGGAGTGTGTATATGTACAACCTGAGGGTTGAAACGCTCGAGATCACGGTACATCTCGTAAACCGGAATTCCGATCCTATATTCCTTGTACAGCGGAAACTTGTAGGATGGCAGCCCGAATACTCCATCATTATTTGAAAAAACGGTGTAGACCCTAACCGAATGCCCCCTTCTTTCCAGTTCAGCCTTGTAATCCACTAAATGATTTGCAACACCGTCAGCTATCGGGTGGTACGTATCGCTGCATAGGGCTATTCGCATTAGGAGTCGAGTGTCCGATATTTTTACGATTATAAAGATATATCCTAGTTACTAGTTTAGCCTGCTCAAAAACGTTCTTCATTGATGGCTCCCTGAAGCATTGAATGAAGCAGTCGTTGCACGTATTGGTATAGTCATCCCATTTCTTGTTCGAGTTCAACTTCTTTGTTGTTTTGTAGAAGCATGGATAGACGTCTCCGTGGTAATCGGCATAGAAGACCTCTTCACCTGCCCTGCATCTCTGAACATCCTTCTTATCTATCCAGTCTACCGCTTCCTTGTAGTATGTTCTTGTATTCCCGAACTTGTATTCCTTGTAATGATCAAATGCAAAATTGAATGCCTCCTTTATCTGTTCATTCTGTACCGGTACCTTCTCATAATAATAGGAGCTGTTATCAGGGAAACACATAGAAACCGGAAGTCCTAGTTCATTGTTCACATAATTAGCGTAATCGCCTATCTTATTGTAGTTGAAGTCTGTCACAAGTATATTTGAGGTCAGAACCTTCACCTTTGGTTTAAGGTATCTCATGCTCTCCACAACAACATCGAATATTTTCCTGCCCCTGTACTCGTTGTGCAGCTCTGGAATATGACTATCAAGGCTAATTGTTGCTGCGTCCAGGTATGGATATATTTTGCTCAGGACGAATTTGTTCGTTCCGTTTGTTGCTATGTGCGTAATAAACTTGTGCTCCTTCAGCGTCTTCATGATTCTCACAATATCTGGATGTAATGTTGGTTCGCCGCCGGTAACGGAGACTATTTTCACCTTATTGTATTTCATCTCTTCCACGAAATCTTCTATCTTATCCTTTGGGAAGAGAACGTTTCCTTCGAAAGCGTTGCATCCCTTGCATAAAAGATTACACTTGAAATCAATGTTCCAGATGACTGTTTTCATTGCCCATTGAGATGATATTAAAATATAAATAAATTTGAGTTTTGAAAGCTACTAACTTCCTTCCCTCTTAAGTATGTACTCAGTGAAGTAGCTTATGACTATATCTGCACCGGCCCTGAATATAGAGCTGATGGACTCGTCCACGACTGCGTCTAGATCTATTATTCCATTCTTAGCTGCTGACATTATCATCGAGTATTCCGCACTTACGCTGTATGCAGCTATGGGCAGAAGGAACCTGTTCCTTGCCTCCCTTATGAGGTCAAGGTAGAAGAGAGCTGGCTTGACCATTATGGAGTCAGCGCCCTCTTCAATGTCAAGTTCCATTTCCCTGATTGCTTCCCTTGCATTATTGTAAGGCATCTGATACGTTCTCCTGTCTCCGAACGAAGGGACAGAAAAAACAGCTTCCCTGAACGGAGAATACATTGAGCTCGCGAATTTAGCACTGTATGCTAGGATGAGTGTGTCCTCGAATCCTTCAGAGTCAAGGTCCTTCCTTATTCTGCCAACCTGGCCATCCATCATGCCTGAAGGTGCAACACCATCAACGCCCGCCTCTGCGTAACTCTTTGCAATCTTACCATATATCTCAAGAGTAGAATCGTTGTCAATCTTCTTCCCCTTGACAATTCCGCAATGTCCGTGGTCAGTATATTCGCAGAGGCATAGATCTGTGAACACAACCAGGTCCGTCTCCTTCTTTATCTCTCTCACTGCTTTCTGGATTATCCCGTTTCTATCGTATGATGCAGAGCCTGTGGAATCTTTGTGATCAGGTACGCCGAAGAGTAGGATAGTTTTGATGCCTATGTCCTCGTATTCCTTCACCTTCGCTGTAACGTCATTCAACGGAAACCTGAAAATGTTTGGCATATTCTTGATTTCTACCGGTTTTGAGATATTTTCGTCAATAAACAATGGCATTATCAGCTTTCCAGTTCTCATTTCTGATTCTGAAAAGACTTTCCTCACTTCAGCCGACTTTCTTAATCTTCTTAGCCTCATATCTGGAAAAGTTTTCGTTCAATATCATCTCCATATTAGCTACTGTTTCTGATGATCTGATGTCTTTCGCGTTCTTTATACCATTGATAACAAATCCAAGCAGCTTGTTCCTGGTCGATTCGAGACCCTTCCTGACCATATCAGAATTAGCTCTGTCATATGGTTTCTTTTCGAAAAACTTCATCTCCTCTTCAATCACCCTGTTGGAGTAATCGAATATCTTCTTCAGAAGTTCTTCCTTTTCAGCACTCATAAGTTTCTTCGAAAATTTCTCAAACTCTGCGTTGACTGTTTTAAGGCTCTTCGTGGCATAATCGCTAGTCTTGTCATTATTAGAAACGATAAATTCGGAGAGAGATTCCATGTTAACGAGCTTTACTCCCTTTGGAACATCATTAGAAACATTCGGAGGGACTCCGAGATCTAGTACTACCTTGATTTTTGATCCGTAAATGTCATTGCGCCTCAGCAGAACGTCTTCGGATTTAGTTGCTGTGATGACAACGTCGTATGATTTCCATTTTTTCCTGTCAAAATCTTCAATAGGGGCACCAAATGCCTTAGAAATCTCCATTGCCTTGTCCGGGGTTCTGTTGCATATAGAAAACTTGGTACCATTTCTTGATAGGACGCTTGATATCTGTGTACCGAGATCTCCAGCACCTATTACCAATACTTTCTGCCCTGGTTGTATTTTTATCTGGCTCAGGGCTTCTCCCGCTACGCTCCTGGCATGTTGGCCATTCCCATTCTCCCTTCTTGCCTTCCTGCCTACCTCGAGAGACTTCCTCACTACCTCATTCAGATTGGAACCTGATAATCCATTCTTTTTAGAGACATCCCAGGCCTCCCTTACCTGTGCAAGTATTTCATTCTCTCCTATCACCATAGAATCAAGACCAGCGGAAACAAGAAATAGGTGTTTTATTGCATCCAAGCCGTGAACCACCGTGTGTTTAAGGGATTTGTCATTTATGAAATCTTCAAGGAAATCTACCGTCTCTCTGTCTCCCGGATAGAAATATATCTCAAACCTGTTACAGGTCCAGAGCACTAGAGCTTCCTGGATCCTTTCATTCTTTTTTATGTAAGCATACACTTCTTCTAACTGGAATTCTTTTATTGTTGAGAAGTAGAGCGAGCCAAGGTCTCCATAACTGACCCTTATAAGGAATATACCACCTTTCTCCAATTCACCGCACCTAAATCTGAAGTGCAGACTATTTATTTACCTTTTCGCGGAGAGTACCCTTATGATTCCAGCAATGTCAGGTTCATCAAAAGTTTTAACTGGTTCGTACCCCAATTCCTTCATCGTTTCCTTAGTCGGGTTACCGATTGCATACAGTTCCTTATGCTCTAGCAACTCCATCGCGCGCTCCTGCAGGATCCTGAATGACCTGGATGACCCCACAAGGATCTTTTGCACCTTTTTCAGGGGTTGAAAGTCCACTTCGTCGTTTTCCTTAATTTCGTAAGCTGTAGTTATTTTGACATTGATGCCGGCATTCTTGAGCCGCTTCATGAATTTCTCCGATACCTGGTCACTGGACACAATATGAACAGACCTTTCCGATCTGATAAGTAATTCTGCCAGACCATTTGTGTTCTGTTGAACTGGAACCAGCGCCTTTCGTGAATATATCCTTTCCAGGTAGTCTGCAGTCTGCTTTCCGATGCAATATATATCTTTGTCTCCCAAAGAAATATTAGACATCTTCAGAGCGATCACTCCCCGCTTTGATGTCAGCACCAGAGGTTCGTTAATTTTCCCTATGCTGGAAATATCCTTGTAGACTATCCTCAGAACAGGTATCTGTACAACGCCATCTAGCTCTATTTCTAGTGGCGCACCTACATAAGCAACCTTATGTTCCAAGTATATCCCTCATTTTCTTGATATCAGATTCCTCTATCGTGTCTTTGAATGACAAATCAAATCTCCTATCCTCATTTGCATATGCAAACTTAACTATACCCTGGGACCTGATTGCCCTTATGCTTGTTGCGAGATTGCACCCCAGCTCCAGTCTTACCATAAGGTCTCTCTCCCTTGAAGCTTCCCATAATGCATTCTTATCCTGGATACCCTTAAGGACCTGCCCTATCTCGCTTCCTCGTTTCGTAACTACAGCTATGAAACCCTGGTTGGGGTCTGGAGGACAGATTTCTTCGCTTATAACCTCTCCCGGCGGGGTGATGCCCATTCTATCCAGCGCTGCCTTTGCCACTACTATAGAACCTACCTCTCCATTTGCCCATTTCCTTATGCGAGAGTCAATATTGCCACGCATGTCAATGAATTTGAGGCCCTTATTGTGGAGGGCAAGAAACATCCTCCTCCTTATTGAGCTGGAGCCTACAGTTCCGAAGAAATTTGAAATAGTGACGTTGGAAACAAAGTAATCTCTTGGGTCCGCCCGCTGCGAATAGTAGCTTATCTCCAGTTCTGGGCCAATATCATTTGGTATATCTTTCGCTGAGTGCACTGCAGCATCGACTTTTCCCTCCAGTATAGCTTCATTCAGTCGCTTCACAAATACACCTTGCTCATTCATCTTGTAGAGAGGAGTATGCGTATCATTCTCACCGTGCGACTTTATTTCAACGGCTCTGCACACTATCCCGTGCGACTGCAGTATATTCGATAATATATCGTACTGTATCAATGCAAGTTTAGATCCCCTCGTAGCAATCCTCAGGCTGCTTTCCATAGTCTCTTCGCTTCCTCTCCAAGGAATTCGAACGCTTCCTTCACTTCCTTTTCACCGTGCTCAAAGCTAATGAATATTGTTTCATCATAGGAGGGGGCCAAAAATATTCCATTGTCTAGTGCTCTCTCAAAGAACCTGAAGTAGAGATCCTTCCTTGATTTAAGCACATCGGAAGCCCTCATTACGCTTCCGTCTGTGAAAAATATGGACAGCATACCAGTTTGCGAATTCACCGCAAGTCCAGATTCTGAAAGACCCCTCACTGCGGTATCTGTAAGCTTCTCCAAATGAGAATAGTCCTTTGTAGACAGTATTTCCAGAGTCTCAAGACCCGCAGCTACTGAGACTGGATTTCCAGAGAATGTACCTGCCTGTGAAAATGAACCTGATGGTCTCACTTCCCCCATAATATCTTCCTTCCCGCCGAAGGCCGCCAGGGGCAAGCCACCTCCTATTATCTTTGCAAACGTAGCAAGGTCGGGTTCCAGTTTCATTTTACGGTAATACGGGTAGAATCCTGTCCGATAACCGGTAATGACCTCATCAAAAATCAACAACGTACCTGTCCTTTCTGTTATCTCTCTTACCCCCGCCAGGAAATCTTCCGCAGGAGGAATGACCCCTATGTTTCCCATTACAGGTTCTACGATGAAGCACGCATATTCCCTTGTGGAAAGCTTTTCAGCTACAGAATCTGGGCTATTGAATTCAACGGACTCAACTAGATCAGAATCGAAATTGAATGGATGTGTTCCATGGTAACCGCCCCTAACCTTCAAAACCTTCTTCCTTCCAGTGTGGTGCATTGCGAGTCTTATGGAGTGCATCGTTGCCTCCGTTCCCGAATTGACCAGTCGCACCTTTTCCAAATCTGCTGATTTTGTCAAAACCTCACCAAACTTGACTTCAAGTTCTGTCGGAGCACCGAAAACTGTTCCATTTTGTACTGTTTCCGCTATTCTCTTAACGACCCTATCAGGTGAGTGACCAAGAATTAGTGGGCCATACGCCAGGAGAAAGTCGATATATGCCTTATCATCCACGTCCCATATAAGCGACCCTTTACCCTTCTTGATGAACCTGGGATATGGAGGATAATACCTGACCGGGCTGTTTACCCCCTTTGGAAAAACCTTTGTTGACCTCTCGAACAGATTTTTACTATTCTTCAGAAGAACACCCCTGCAAGAATTTCAGCTATCAGTATTATCACGACCATCAGGCCAACCGTAATGAATGAAAGGATGTGGGCTATCCTTCTCATCCTTTTAAGCTCATCAAATTTGCCAGCCTCTGCAAGTTTTGGAAACTTTTTGCCGTGCCAGAGATTGTTTCCGTAGAGGATTCCGTACATCAATGCTACTGCTACTATTTTGACCGTCAGAACATATCCCCATTGTGTCTTGATAGCGCTGCCGAATGAGGTGAAATATGAAGGCTGATAAAGGTAAACGAGCAGCAAACCAGTCAGCGTGAGGAGCACTATGGATACGTTTGTCCATAAAGCATATTTTTCCCCCATCACAGTCATGAACCTTGTCCTCTGTTTTTCTTCCGGCATAGCTACACTGCTTGCCGGCCATATAATTACCCATACAAATATTGAGGACCCTACAAGAAATATGGCACAGATTACGTGAATGAAAAGTATTGAAATCATCAGTAGGTCAAACATATAAAGACCGAATCACGTAGCGCTATTCAAAGCTTTCATGACCTTTGGAATATATGAGCAACGCGGATCCTCCTGGAATATGTCGCCGTAATAGCTGTACGCCCTTGATCTTGAGCCGCCGCATATATCGGAATACTCACAGACACCGCACCTTCCCTTGAAATTACTTGGATCCCTCAATTTCACTAACGTATCGTTGTACCTGTAGATATCGACTATTGATTTCTCCTTCACGTTCCCCAGCTTGATCGGAAGAAATCCAGACGGGTTTACGTCGCCGTTGTGCGCAACGAATATTATCCCCTTCCCGTCCCTCGTCTGACTGGTATGACCCTTTGGCCTGTCCCCCGGTTTACCTAGAATTCCAACAGTATCTTCCACCAATTTTGAGTAAAGATAACCTCCCTTGTATTCGCTCTTCTCCCTTTCGATGAGAATCCTTCTGAAAAATGGTGCTTCAACTGTCCTTATGGAGATACCATATCTTGAGGCAAACTCTAGATAGTTGAACACATCCTCATATGCTTCAGGATCAAGGTCTTCCCTGTCTATTCCCCTACCAGTTTTTATCAGCGAAAATACCTCCCAGGTCTTAACCTTCGTATCCAGCAATATTTTCAACAGCTGCGGGAGCTCATGAACATTCCTCTTGAATACGGCCGTATTGATTTGGAGGGTAAACCCTTCTGAAATAACCTTTCTGACAAGGTATAAAGTCTTGTCAAACGTTCCTATGTAGCCCCTGAGCCAGTCATGAGTGTCGGATGATGCACCGTCGAGACTGAGTGACAGGGATTTTACCCCGTATCTCTTCATCATTGCAAAGGCATCGTCGTTTAGGAGGGGAGTTGCACTAGGGGACATGGATGCAGGTATGCCCAGTTCCTTCGATTTCTTCAGTATTTCTTCGAGCCCCTTCTTCTTCATTATGTCTCCGCCCGTGAGTATGAGCACTGGATAAGGGCTCCCGAATTCCTTCACCTGTTCCACGAATGACAGTGATTGTTCAAGGTTCATCTCGTCAGGTAACGCCTCCAGGAGTGCGGATGCTCTGCAGTGCTTGCAGGCCAGGTCGCAAGCCTTTGTAGTTTCCCAAAATATGAGTATGGGCTTGGAGTTATAATCTATTGGATGTGGATTCACTGAGGGTAGATTAATGAATTCTATTTAAGAGAAACGTAACTTTTCAAATCACTCAATAATCGCATTCGTGGTCACATTGAGTCATTATTCAGGGTAAATGGTAAACCATTCAACATTTAGTGGCATAGGGAAGGCGAGATCTTTCGCCTTCATGAAATCGCTGACGACGCATGTATTTCCGTCTTCTAATCCAGGTTACATCTAGGTAATTAGTTTCATCTCCTAAACTTCAAAATGATTTATACTCCGAACCATTAAAGAGCGTTGATGGAAGGGAAAAAGATACTGAAGATTGCAAAGGGAGAACTGCAAGACAATGCAGTCTGGTTCATGAGACAGGCAGGTAGGTACCTTCCAGAGTATGAATCACTGAAGGCAGGGCGTCCGTTCCTCCAATTTCTGAGAGACCCTGAGGCGATATATGACGTCTCATCGCTACCTCTGAAGTATCTTGACACAGATGCCATAGTTGTGTTCACAGACATCCTTCTGCCATATACGAGGATGGGTTACAACGTGAATTATGAGAACGGAATATCTGTGACAAAGAATAATGACACGGGTTCCGATTATTATTCCCCCCTTTCAAACGGGATTAGAAAAATAGTGGGAAATCAGTCTGAAAAAACAGTTATTGGAGTAGTTGGTGGTCCATTCACGACCCTATCTTACATTTATGACGGAGGGAGTAACGGATATCGTAAGACAAAGGAGAAGTTGATTTCAGGTGATGACAGCGTTTTGTCTTTACTGACGGAAGAGATCATTAAATTTGCAAAAATTCAGTCAGATTCAGGCGCAGACGTGATACAGGTCTTTGATAGCTGGCTTGGAAGTGTTTCTGAATCATTTTACCTGAAATATATAAGAGAGAATGAATCCTATTTCATAGAGAAGATCAAGGGTCTGGGAAGACCTGTCATTTTCTACAGCGAGGGATCATCGCATCTTTACAGGCAGTTCCTAGAATTGAAACCAGACGTATTCTCCATCGACTGGAGGATGGAACTGGATGGATTCAGAGAAATATGCGGCGACTGTATAGTACAGGGAAATCTTGACCCGCATGTCCTTGGATCAGATGATCAGTACCTGAGGGAAGAAACAAGAAGAATCATGAAACAGGGGAGCCACTTCAGGGGCCACATATTCAACCTCGGCCATGGCGTGAAACCGTGGACTGACTGGAGAAAACTATCGCTTGTAGCATCGGAGGTCCATAAATTTGAAAGATAAGGCTGTAGTGTTGATGTATTACGGATTTCCAGAGAAGAGGGAAGAGATGCGTGAATATCTGAAAGGTATTCTTCATGGGAAGGATCCTCCTGAGAATCTTGTCAGAGAAAATCTCGAAAAACTTGACATCGTTGGTGGGGAAACACCTTCAATTAAGATAGTGAATAGCATTAAGGAGAAGATTTCACGGAGACTTGGAACCGAAAATTACAACGTCTATCTACTCTCTAAGCACTACAAGCCATCCCTCAATGAGGCATACAGCATTATTTCTGAACCTGAAATTTACGAAGTTCCACTCTTTCCAGTTTATTCAAAATTCATTTTTGACGGTTACTTTGATCCAGTAGAAAGGCAGTTGAAGGGCAGGCGGCTTATCAGGATCATGAACATAGGATATGAAAGAGGCATGATCGATTTCTTTAGGGAAAGAATTAGGAACGATAGGGAATCCATCCTGACTTTTTCTGCACACAGCATCCCACTTGAAAATTATGATCCTTATTCAGAATCTATACAGAAGCTTTCACGAACGATAGCCGGTGAGAGAGAATTCATCAACATATACCACAGTCAGGGACCGTTTCATCCGAAGTGGCTCACGCCTTACCCAGAATATTCTATCTCATATGCAAGGGACAACGGATACCGGAGAATACAGATTGTACCGATCGGATTCATATACGAGCACCTTGAGGTACTCTACGATCTGGACTACAAACTGAAAGGGGAAGCAGAGAAGGAGGGGATAGGGTACGAAAGGGTTCCGCTACCAAACGATTCTGATGTGGTAATAGATGCGATAGCTAACCTGATAGAAAGAACTAGATTCTAACTACCTGCTTCTTCGTTACCGTACAGCCCTAGAGCTGAGGAAATGATATATCACACGCAGTTATACTGATGCATGATTGATCAAGAATTCAAACCCTTTGTACTCACGGGCTATGAACTTCAGCTAGAGCGGGAAAAACAGTTCAATCTGAAGAGGACTGTGATTGACATAAAGATCAATTTTGAAGAGAGAGCCGTAGAAGGCAAGGTGGAATTGGACCTCAAGGTTAGCAGTCTTGCACAAGACAATCTGGAGATTGATGCAGCTGATATGGAGATCTATAACGTTTCTGTGAGGGGAGTACCAACCAGTTTTGATACATATTCTGACAGGATAGTGGTTCACGGTGATTTCAGGGCTTTTTCCGATTACATTATTACCATAACATACAAATCATACCCAAAGAGGGGTGGGTACTTCGTTGAAGACGAAGGTGGGCTACAGTTCTGGACCCACGGACAGAGTACTGACAACCATGCGTGGTTCCCCTGCTTTGACTACCCGAACACTAGAAGCGCTTATGAGATCAGGGTTACCGTACCGAGGGATTATACTGTTATAAGCAACGGGAAACTCTATGAAAGGGTAGATGGTGATTTCTCAACTTTCATTTTTAAGGAAGATTTCCGGTTCCCGGCCTATTTGGTAAGCGTGATAGCGGGAAAATTCAAATTCATCAAGCAGGAATGGGAGGGTATACCGATAACTTCATACTTCCTTCCTAAATTTGAATCACTTGCAGAAAGGTCCTTCCAGAACTCTAAGGACATGATGGAATTCATAAGCCAGAAGACTGGTGTGAAGTACCCATATTCAAAATACGATCAAACTTGCGTGTCACAATTTGTAATGGGAGGGATGGAAAACATAACCGCCACAACGCTGACGGACAGAACTCTCCACGATGAGGTGGCCCATCTGGATTACCAGTCAGAGTCCTTGGTCTGCCATGAGATGGCTCACCAGTGGTTTGGAGATTATGTAACCTGCAAGGACTGGTCTCAGGCCTGGTTGAACGAGGGCTTTGCAACTTTCATAGCGCTCATATATACTGAAAAATTGAACGGGAAGGACGAATTCCTTGTTCAGGTGGAGAGTACCAAGCATATATACCTGCAGGAATATTCTGAGAGATACGGGAGACCCATAATAGAGAGAAAGTATAAAGAGCCTGAAGAGTTGTTCGACAGACACCTTTACCAGAAGGCATCCCTGTTCCTGAGATACCTTAACTTCTACTTGGGTGACAAAATTTTCTGGTCTGGAGTGAAGGAGTACCTGGAGACAAACAAAATGAATGGGGTCTCCACAGATGATTTCAGGAAGGCAATATCAAATGTATCTGGGTTCTCTCTAGAGAGGCTATTTCACCAATTCCTAGACGAAGTCGGGCATCCGGAGTTCAGAGTAGAGGAGAATACTGTCAGAGGAAAAGTACAGATCAAGATCACACAAACGGGAAGATTGTTCAATTTGAAAGTGCCCGTGAGGATTTACTATGAAGGCAAGAAGGAGGATATGAACATCCAAATTGACAGCAAACTGACTCAGCTGGAATTTGACAGGAAAACCTACCGGGCATTCTCCTTGGATCCAGAAAGCAATGTTCTGAGCACGATACAGACGGAAGTTTCGAGGGAGACATATCGCTACATTCTCAGGAATGGGGAAAGCATAATAGAAAGAGCAAGGGCCACAGCTGGACTCGAGAAATTTGGAACATCTGAAATTCCTTTCCTCGCGGAGTCATTTGATGAAGAGAAGTTCTGGTATGTTAAGGGGAAAATAGCAGAATCTATATCCAGGATAGGGGGAGAAAAAGCATCGGTTGCCATAAGAAAGATGCTGGATGACAACGACTACAAAGTGAGACGTGAAGTTGCAAAAGTCGCTTCAGGCATTAAGGACGAAAAGTTACTTGATAAGCTGATAGAGATGTTTGAAAAAGAAAAGGGTTACCGACTGAAGGCAAATCTCATCCAAAGTGCGCAGAAAATTGGGGGCGAAAAGTCGAAGGAGATGCTCCTAAAGGGTTTAGAAACGGAATCTTACGACAGCATTATCAGGGTAGCATCGTTAAACGCACTTGGTGAACTTGCTGATATTTCCACCCTAAACAATGTGAAGAAATACCTTGGAAAGAAATACAACTGGCAGACCAGATCTGCAGCTATTTCAGCTGTTGCTAAGTTCTACTGGAAGGATCGCTCTGTGGTTGATATCCTTTTGAAGGGACTGGATGATGAATATTTCATGGTGAGGGAAAATGCAGCTAATGGAATTAGGGCAACAGGTAACCAGGAGCTAATTTCGAAATTGTCAACATATCTTTCAAAGGAACCTTATGGATTTGTGAAGAGAGTACTACGCGAGGCACTGGAGGTAAAAGAACCACCTGTACCACAGGATTTCAAATCTGTAAAGGAAGAACTTGATATGCTTAAGGAAAGGGTCACTAAACTGGAATCCAAGAAGATAGCTAGGAAGTAGGCTATTCTGACAGAAAAGTAACTGAAAAAAACTATCTTTTTCATTTCTATCTTTTATAGCAGTAGTCCAAGTAATCTCTCTGATCATGCATAAAGCCCTATCGCTGCGTAAAACATTAACCGTACGACCTGAAAGTATACATCTACTGTTCAGGCAACGGAATCATTAAGGGATATGGATCAGATGTTTGAAGATAAACGAATTAGCCAGGCCTGGCATAAAGAAAAGTATCTTGAAGGTCTGATGAACTCAGAAAGGTATGTTTTACCGAAGAAGCATGGCTGTTTGATGTACGGTTTTCACGGGAGAACTATGCTGATGAAATTCGGTGAAAACGCTTGCTTCAGTCTGAGGTAGATCTGCCAATTGAAGGCTATATAGGGTTCTGAGTGTGTGGTACGAATAAGAAATAGATTTTAATGAGGCATGACGCAAAAGGCAGAATTTCATATAGATCCGTTCAAATACCGGTACTGGGACATAAGTAGCTAATCCTTTAGCACTATCACATACACCCGCTTGCCTATGAACTTCCTTGGAACATCTACCTTTCCAGAATTCCCGAATGGGGTGACAGTCTTCTCATAGAGCGTCTCCACCTCGTCCCGTAAGATGATCTTCTCATTCTTGATAGATATCTCTCTGTCTTTCATCGACATGGGTATATCCATGGACATACTTATATATTTCCATTGCATTACTACTTGTGACCGGTGGGAGGATCACACAGAGCAGATATGAGGATTTCAAGGGCACAATAGACTCTCTACTGGATGAATACAGGGATAAATTCTCCCTACCCATGACGGTAGACTGGAAGGATTACGAATCCAGCTACAGGACAAGGCTCAGAGGCATGGCATTTGAGCTCAGGGAGATGATAGATTCCTCCTCTGACATCACAGTTGATGAGTTTGGAAGACCCTCCCTGTTGAATGCAAGGGAGAAGGTCTTCATCCTTCTTGTTAAAGAGATATTCCGACTGAGCAACAGGAAGGCCGCTTACCTCCTCCCCCTTCTCGGAATTAGCAAGGACATAAGCTACAAGACGGTAGAGAGACTCTATTCCGATCCCCTCGTCATCATGATACTCAACAACCTCTTCATGAATTCTCTGAAAAGGAAGGGTATTGCTTCAGTGGATGCGTCAGGTGACGGAACAGGTTATTCCCTAACCGTAACGAAGCACTACCGTTCCATAAGGGAGAAGGATGGTGAATTTGTGAAGGAAGGCAAGTTCGTCTACTCCTTTGCCCTGAGGATTTAGCAACAAGGATGTATGTTGTATATGCAGTTTCCGTGAAATCGGAAATGGATGCATATCGCAAGGCTCTTGAAATGATAGGGAAGATGCGTATTGATCTCAAGAGCGTCCGTCTTGACAAATACTACTCAGGTCAGAGCATACTTGATGATTTCAATGAAAACACAATGATATTCCTCATCCCAAAGAAGAATTCGCGGATAAGAGGCAGAAGGAACTGGAGGGAAATAATCAGGCGTTTCATGGAAGACCCGATGAACTACCTGAGGGAATACTTCAAGAGGAATGCATCAGAGTCGGGATTCTCATCCGACAAGAGGACAACTGGCGGTCTGATATATCAGAGGAGGAAGGATAGGAAAGAAACATCAGGATTCTGCAAGGGACTCATACACAATCTCATGCTTCTACATGGTTAGGGGACTTCTGTCCCAATGTCTTCAAATACCAGGATAGCTAAATGAAGGCTGTTCATTTATAGAGGAAAAATAATAAGAAGGATTCAAGAAACCGTTAACTATACTAAAATAAATTTATTAAATTCAAAATTATTATCAAAAACAATTTATAGTCCTAGTTTCATCTTTACTTTTGAGGTGTTTACTTGCCTTTAGAGGAAAGTATCGAGGTTGCCGAAAAGGTTGCCGTTCATTCTGACAGAAAACTAAGAAAAGCGCTGAGTTTCCAAGACCTGTTCTTTCTTTCAATGGGTGGTATTATTGGCTCAGGTTGGTTACTTGGTGTTGCTGGTGGAGCTGATTTAGCTGGACCTGCATCCGTAGTTTCCTGGATAGTAGGGGGCATAATAGTTTTGTTCATAGCTCTAACTTTTGCAGAAGTTGGGTCCATGATACCAAAATCCGGTGCAATTGTGAGATACCCTACTTTATCTCAAGGACCGTTTACTGGATATATAATGAGCTGGGCTTATCTTCTAAGTGCAGTATCAGTACCTACTGTTGAGGCCGAGGCGACTCTTTCATACGCCAGTATATACATTCCAAATCTTTTCCATACCGTTTCTGGCGTGAGTGTTCTGACTGTTTACGGTATTGCGTTTGGTACACTGCTGCTCGTAATATTCTTCTTCCTGAACTATATCGGCATAAGGTTTCTGGGTAGATTCAACAGTGTCGTTACATGGTGGAAATTTATCATACCTACCATAACTTTCATTTTCCTGTTATTCATGTTTAGGGCTTCTAACTTCTCTGCTTACGGAGGATTTACACCAAGAGGATTAAGTATGGTTTTCTATGCAATACCATCAGCTGGCATTGTGTTCGCGTATCTGGGATTCAGACAGGCCCTGGAATTTGGCGGTGAATCAAGAAATCCTCAGAAAGATATACCACGAGCCCTTATTTACTCAGTGATAGCAGCAATAATTCTTTACACGTTCTTGCAGCTTGCTTTCATAGGAGCACTGAGATGGGGACCAGGAGGAATATCCATTGCGGGCAACTGGGCTGCGATAACTTCGTCCAAAATCGGGGCTGCCCCATTCTTTACGGAACTGAAGTATAGTGGAATTGCTGCGCTTGTTGCGTTTTCATATCTGCTTTTGATCGATGCGTGGCTTTCACCTGCTGGGACGGGATGGATATATACGGGTAATTCGGCCAGAGTATTCTATGGTATCAGCGCGGATGGCGTTTATCCTAAGGCATTCCTCAAAATCTATGAAAAAACCAAAATACCGGTCATAGCGTTGATTGCTGCAGTCGTTTTAGGGTTCGTATTTTTCCTGCCGTTCCCGTCCTGGTATCTGCTGGTTGGTTTCATTTCTAGTGCAACTGTGATTACATACGTAATTGGCCCACTCGCTCTTCATGGGTTCAGGAAACACGCCTCAGAATTGAAGAGGCCATTCAGACTGAGTGGAGCTAGTATCATAGCACCAATTGGTTTTATTGGTGCTGCATTGCTTGTGTACTGGTCTGGGATCGTGACACTATCGTGGCTCTATTCATTAATTCTATTCGGAATGCCATTCTTCTATTTCCTATACGCCCCTACTAAGCTAAAACTATCAAGAGCATACAGTTATACTGTAGGTATCATAGGAATGGTCATATCGGTACTCACCCTAGCAGTTGTTTATTTCTATGTGCTCTACCCAGCAAGCAGTGAAACACTGGCTCAGAACATGACATATTTCCTCGCGATATGGGCTGTTGAACTAGTAACATTCCTAGGGATTACAATCACTTCAATGTACAAAGTGGCACCTGAACACAAAATATACTTCAAAACATCGTTCTGGTTTATCACCATGCTGTATGTATCCTACGTGATCGTCTATTTCAGTGTATTCGGCTATGTCATGATATCAAACTTTTCTTCTCTCTCACCAGCAATACCGTTCCCTATGGATACAATCATAATGATCGTAGTCTTTCTGGTAATCTACTTCTTTGGTCTCAGAGCTAATTTCAAGACGGATGACCTGAAGGCGATAATAGAAGAACAGACAAGACCCGAACCTTAATAATGATTTGAACTAGTTTTATCTATTTTTTCTCATTTTGATTTCTTCTCTTGTATTTGTATAGCTGAAACCCAAACATGTATATACTGAATTGTATTTCAGTGTATAATGAGTGTTCCGTCTGGCATAATATTTGTAACAAGTTTGGAGGGCTTCTCTCCTGTTGAACGAACAAGATTCAGCAGGAAGTTCCTTGGATATACCGATAGATCACAGAACGGTAAATACTCATATTCACGATCCGGCTTCATGTCGGATATACCGCACGTTCATCTCTCTAATTCCATCTTCATCATACTGGAAAAGGATCTTGACAGGGTGAAGGGTTTCTGCGAAACGTTCGGGGTAGATCTGTTTGTGAGAAAGGTCATTCTCACAGCATCAGACCTGGAGGTTCTGAGATGAACAGCGATGAGTATATCATGCAACTGGAAAGCACAGTTGCACAACTAACAGCAGGAGATATTATCACTGAGGACTGAAAACGAGGATCTGAAGAGACGTCTCATTCTCTATGAGAATCCTCATACACCGCCGTCAAAACAGATGTTCAGGCCCAGGGACGGCAATCCTCATGGAAAGAGGGGTACTCCCATGGGACACAAAGGGGCAACAAAAGTATTGGGAGAACCCGATGAGATCATTCATGTATCCATGGATAGATGCCCGGAATGCAGCCATCCACTGGGATCTCCCATAAGAACTGAGAAGAAAACGATCTTTGACATACCCCCTCCACAGAAGGTAAAGGTAACGGAATATGATCTTGATGTCTATAGATGCAGCAACTGCGGCATTGAGGTAATATCGAAACACAGGGATTGCCCACAGACAGGTGATATGGGCGTATATCTGCTGAACTGTATTGTCATGCTGAAATACAATCTTCGTGGAGTAATAAGGAAGGTGCAGGAGTTCCTGAGCGTCAACAACGATCTCGATCTCAGCGTGAAGGGAATAAACGATGCCCTGCTGAGAGTTGGTGATGCCTGTAAAAGTGAATACATGAACATACGGAAGAGGATACAAACATCCAGATGGGTTCACATAGACGAAACAGGTTTTCATGTAGAGGGAAAGAAATACTGGC
>JBMFVV010000012.1:0-44747 GCA_049965815.1 Thermoplasmata archaeon
TCAATAAGGGGATACTTCTTCGTATCATTCCTGTCGCTCTATCTGTACTACAGCATCTTTGTGCTGATAAGGGCAGCTGACCTCACTGACAAGGTGTCGGTGAAGGATGCACTGCTGAAATTCTCAAGGGTGTACAGGATCACGGACGGGAGGAGGGAAATCACATCAGAGATACCCGCATCATCCGCCAAGCTGGACGAACAGCTCGGGACCAACATATTCCCTAAAAAGTTGGAGAGTTAAGGTTAACAAATCAATCCGATCTTAAGTTAGTAGCAGAATAAAACCTTATTAAACCCGTGAACTCTACCCTTATGGACCAGTTGATTAGTGAAATTTTGAACGAATATGAAAAAGTCTGGTCATTACACCAGGCACAAGGACTTATGGGATGGGATCTAGAAACTTATATGCCGGAGGGAGCAGTAAATCAGCGTGGAGAGGCGTCAGCACAGTTATCACTAATGGAGCAATCCATTTATCTATCAATGAGCAAGAATGTTGAAAAGGCTGATGAGATTGGAAGTCTTACAGACCTAGAGAGAGGAATTGTAAGAGTATTAAGACGGAGGATTCACTACTTTACAGCTATTCCGCCAGAATTGGTTGCTAAAATGGACAAAGTGGCGGCAATGGGTACAATGGCATGGAGGAAAGCAAGAAATGACTCTAATTTTTCTGTTTTTGAACCATATCTTGAACAGATGGTAGATATAAACAGAGAAATTGCAGATAAACTGGGTTATAAAGGGAACCCATACAATGCACTTCTTGACCTTTATGAAGAAGGACTGACCACCGATGATATGGATACTGTCTTCTCTTCTTTGCTCCCAGCATCAAAGGACATTTTGGAAAAAATTACTGCAGAGGGGTATTATTCGCCTAAACACCCATTAGAAAGAAAGAAGTACAGTGTAGAAACTATGTGCGAGGTGAACGAGGAGATAACCAATCTTCTCCTTATGCCCAAAAATCGCTTCAGGGTGGACGTTTCTGCACACCCGTTCACAATGGGATTATCTTCGAATGACGTAAGGATAACGACAAGATATGAGGGAATTAATTTCAAGGCTTCACTGTATTCTACAATTCATGAATCCGGACATGCCATCTACGAACTTCAAATCCCGGAAGATATTTCGAGGACACCCGTAGGAGGAGGAGTCTCCTCAGGCATTCACGAATCACAATCGAGATTCTGGGAAAACTTCGTAGGAAGAAGTAAGCCATTCACTCTAAATATTATGCCCATGCTCAAAAAACACTTAAAATTTTTAGAGAAATACGACATAGATGACCTTTATCGATATTTCAATAGGGTGAGTCCAACAATGATAAGGGTAGACGCAGACGAAGTAACGTACAATTTCCACATAGCACTCAGATATGAAATGGAGAAACAAATGATATCTGGTAAGATCGGAGTCAAGGAAGCACCGGAAGCTTGGAATGACTTAATGGAAAAATACATGGGGGTAAGACCAAAAAACTACACTGAAGGAATATTACAAGATATCCACTGGTCACAGGGATCATTTGGCTATTTCCCTACATATTCCCTAGGTAATGTAGTTGCTGGAATGTTCTGGAAATCAGAGAATTTTGAAGACATGATAAAGAATAATGATTTTGCCGTCATCAAGGAAAAGCTTTATGAAAAACTACATAAGTATGGATCAATCTACACACCAAAGGACCTGCTCGTCAAGACATTCGGCGAGACGTATAATCCACGTTATCTAATTGAGTATCTAAGAGGCAAATACTTATAAATATAGTGATAATAATTATAGAAGCACTGCACTATTGTCACCACCTTGGGTGTTTCGTAACTCCTGAACACCGTAGTAATTATTATGCTTTGAATTTTCCAGAAAAATAAGTTGACGTTACTTATAGAATTTGAAATCTCGCCGTCAAGATTGTTAACGCCTTCTTCTTGATTGCATGAAACTCCAAATTCCTCCTAAAATAATGATCAGGAATACCAGAATTTCAAAGAGGACAATATCATTTGATCTCTTAAGAAGGCCGGTTATCTGGAGCTTTGTCACGTGTGAAGGTAATATCGTAACGTTGGTCACGAACGATACATACCCTGGAGCAGTAACGTTAACTGTATAATTACCAGGTTTGAGGGAAATATTGAAGTTTCCGTTTGACGATCTATATGTTGTCCCGTTTATGGAAATTGTAGCTGTTGATGGAGTGATCTTGCCAACAAGATAGCCATCCATGATTGTGAATGGAACTGGCACAATCACATCACTTCCATTCACTGTAACCGATCCAGTATGGTTTAAAGGCGCGTAATCAAATGTTGATGGTACCAAGTAATCGTAAGTTCCGTTTGTAACATCGAAGATTAATATATCGTTTGAAGAATTCAAAGTTCCCTTCCCATTTAAAATAACTGACCATAACGTACCGTTAGGCAGACCTGACTCAATGAAATGGATGGCAAAGAGCATGGGAATAAAATGAACGTTTACTCTTTGAGAGGACCCGTTGATTATGATAGAACCAGTCTGATTTAGAATTGTGTAGTCTTTATCTGTGGTGAAGACTGTGAAGTTGTAACTGCCATTCTGGAGGAAGACCACATATTGGCTCCCGTTGATGGCACTTGAATTGATGCCCGATATGTCCACGTACCAACTGATACCAGAGGGAAGCCCATTTTCAACGAAACTGACTTCATACGAGTCATTGGGTAAAATTGTCTGCCTACCTGCCATCAGCGTTACGTTTCCATAGTTCTGAAACGTTCCTGTGGAGTAAGAATAAACTTCTATCGAATACTTTCCAGGATACAAGGTAACGTTCACTAGGCCACCGACAAAACTGGTTACGTTCAGTGCATTACCGGTATAGTTAAGGCTCCTCACATACAGCGCACCTCGAGGGATGTCAGTTGTAATCTTCAAAGATGAAAGGCTGTTGGAGTAGTAAATTGCCTCAAGAGAGCCGATTCCCCCTGTTACATACGCTGCAAGCCTTCCTGTTATACTTCCATATGTACCGGCTACTACTGCATTATAGATTGTTTCCCCAGTATCGCTCCCGAAATTAAATGCATTCTGAATTGTCTGATAGTTATTGCCATTATAATATTCCAGCATGAGAATTATTGATGAGTTTATGTCTTCGCTCTGGGTGGAGTTTCCTGGTCCCCCTATCACAAGTTCTGCATCATAGTACGTATTTGCGGGGTTGTAACTATATCCACTAACGTAAAAGTAAGGTGCAGTTTTTAACCCTGTTGCAAAGTGAAAAACTGCATTATCATAAACCACCCAACCGTATCCATCATTATAGAGGAATGCTACTTCCGGTGAATCGTTGTTACTAAGGTAAGCATTCATTTTCAGCAGGAAAGATGAATTGTTCTTGAGAGTAATGTTATTACCCGGAAGGGAAGAATTTGGAAAGTCGTAATAGAATTTAGATGGACCTGATTTTGACCCACTGCTCGCAACCGTTCCATTACCAGATACGGTTGAATTGAACATATCTGCATTGGGAGCAGAAAGATTCCATATGTTGTCTATGAATGTTATTTGCTTTGAAGATGTGTTTAGATATGCAACATCCTGGACCCAGTAGTCATAAAAAATGGAGTGGTAATAGAAAACCATATTCAAGTTCAACTGAAATGTAACATTGGTAGAATTTACGGCCGGACTGTACATAGAAATTGAGTTGATTGTAACATTACCCATGAATGACGATGTGGAATAATTATACGGTACTCCATTATTGCCGATACCGTAATCTGCGATGCCCATAGGGGCGGGTTCATTAAAGTACAGCCTGTATGGAGTAACCTGGATGTTAGTAGTAGCATTATGGTGATCACTGATGTCCGGAGAATACAGGGATCTATGATCTTCCAACTGCGATACTCCTGAACTATTTGTAGTACTAGAAGGTGCAACGAAAGATGATGATAAGATAACTAACAGCAACACGATCAGTGCAATTATTATCTTCGTTGTCTTGGACAGGTTTCTACACCCCGTTTTCCTAGATGATTAATTCAGATATATTTCTTATCTTCAGTGCGGCACGACTGTAATATATTCAAATTTTGGCGTGTTGAATCTTCCAGAACATCGGAAGTATTGTTAGGTAGCCTTTTACTAGTAATGCGTATGCTGACAGTCAATGCCTCAGAATGTTCTATTGCTGTAATTTGGGGGTTCGCTTAGTAACATCACATTGTGGGGGTGACTTTCCGTAATTCCTGCCTGGGTAACTAGAACAAATTTAGCGTTCTGTCTGAGCTTTGCAATGGTAGGTGAACCTGTATATCCCATACCTGACTTAAGCCCTCCTATCAGTTGAAATACAGCATCTGCAACTTTACCTTTATATGGAACTGCACCCTCGACTCCCTCAGGTACGAATTTCCCAGAGCCTATTTTTCCATACCTATCGTTCTCTCCACTCATTACAGCCCCAAGTGAGCCCATGCCCCTGTACGTCTTGTATCTCCTTCCAGATATGTTTATTTCGGTTCCAGGTGCCTCGTCTGTACCTGCCAGCAATGAGCCCAGCATTACTGTGCTGGCTCCTGCAGCAATAGCCTTCACTATGTCTCCGGAGTATCTTATGCCTCCGTCAGCAACGACTGGAATCCCATGTCTCTCAGCAATCTCTGCTGCTTGAGCAACAGCAGTCAGTTGTGGTACGCCTATTCCAGCCACTATTCTTGTCGTGCAAATCGACCCTGGCCCCACTCCAGTTCGTAAACCATCCACTTCAGCCGATATCAGATCTTCTGCAGCCTCGGACGTTGCTATGTTTCCAGCGATAATATCAACGTCAACTTCTCGTCTCATCTTCTTTACTGAGTCGATTAGGTTGAGATTGTGACCGTGAGCACTATCAACGACTATAACATCTGCTCCCGCCTCTTGCAGAATCTTGGCTCTCTCAATATCAAAGGCACCGACAGCGCCCCCAACTAGCAATTTTCCCTCTTCATCCCTTACTGCAAGCGGGTCTTGTTCCCTCTTCATTATGTCCTTTGCCGTAATTAAACCGACCAAATTCCCCGTACTGTCTACAAGTGGCAGCTTTTCTATTTTCTTGTTATTCATTATATCCAAAGCCTGTTCCATGGTAAGACTAACGTCTCCTGTCACCACGTCTTTCGTCATTACATCCCTTACTTTCTTTGTGCTCCCCCTCAGGAAACGTATATCCCTGTTCGTCAGTATGCCTACGAGCTTACCGTTTAAAATGACTGGAAGCCCCGCGATCCTCTTCTCCCTCATCATCCGTATAGCATCGTCGACAGAAGTTTCCGGGCTGACGGTATAAAGGTCACGTATAATTAGCGACTCCTCCCTTTTGACCTTCCTGATCATTTCCGCCTGTGCCTCCCTACTATTGTTTCTGTGAATGATGCCTATTCCACCAAGCCTAGCGAGTGCTATTGCCATATCTGCCTCTGAAACTGTGTCCATGGGAGATGAAACTATAGGAATGTTGAGTTTTATGTGCCTCGTCAGTGATGATTCGACATTGACACCAACCGGCTCAACCCTGCTAGGACCCGGAATCAGAAGAACATCATCGTATGTGTACCCCATCTTAGCTTCTTCAAGCTTAGATACAAACATATAACCCAAATATAAGTGATAATAAAACGTTATCCGATAACTTCTTAAAAATTAAACCCGATATTGCTGTAGCAGCTCGTTCATTAAACTTTAAAGGAAGAGATAAATTGTTGTCAGGAACTTGGGAAATGCAACTATCACACCATTTAACTTGACATGAAATTTCTAAATCTGCTCATTTGTTAATATGTATAAAACTCATCTTACTAACATCCTTGGAAGATTAGTGCTGTCACTTCAAAATTAAGGATTGACGTATATCTGATTTTCTTCGGTGTTCCATTGAGACACAGCAACAACTTATCGCTTCATAAATCAATACTAAAATAGTTCAAAGGATTTCTATAACGTAATTCCCTAAATTGAAGAATCGTTTTTATACGTAGTTTTAATAGAGTAACGCAGGGGAGCTCGCTTGAGCG
Organism: Thermoplasmata archaeon; assembly: GCA_049965815.1. Classification (GTDB taxonomy): domain Archaea; phylum Thermoplasmatota; class Thermoplasmata; order Thermoplasmatales. The sequence goes on from JBMFVV010000012.1 coordinate 6,056, forward strand.
GGCTGAGAGGATCGATAAGATCGACCCAACGAACCTGACCCAGATAATACTGGCGGAGGGAAAATATGAATAACGAAGTAATAAAGAAAAGAACAAACTATGTTGTGTATATTGTAATTGGAATTGTGTTGGTGGCAGGTGCTACAATCTACGTGGTACATCCTAATATTGCACCTTCAAGTGAACCGACAATAAACGTACTAACTTATGGCTCCTTCTTTCAGTACGGAGCAAATCCTAACAAGACTCTAGGGTATGTAATCAATGATTTTGAGAATTGGTATCACGTGAAAATAAACCTCATATACGCAAGTGGAGACCTTTATAATCAGATCAATCAGACGAAGGGGGCTGGATATGACATAGTTATAGGCCTTAACAACATTGACTCCTACCTTGCTGCTAATAGTGGGCTATTGTATCGATTCGATGTAAGTAACGAGTCATTTTTGAACAGTTCACTATCAGAATTCCTTCAATCGTCAGGCTACGTGATTCCCTATGAATACTCACCCCTGACTACAGATTATAATCTTTCTGGCCCGATAAGCCAGTCGGTCATTCAAAATTTCTCCTTTTCAGACCTGTCAAACTCCAGTATTGCTAACCAGTACATCCTGGAAAACCCTACGACCAGCATAAACGGTGAAGACTTCTTGCTAGGACAGATAGCTTTCTATCAAGGAGTTTTGAATCAAAGTTGGACATCTTTCTGGAACGAATCAAAAGGTATTCTGGTGACTGAAGACTGGAGCTCAGGTTTCTCCATGTTTGAGGAAGGACAAAGACAGATGTTCTTTTCGTATGCAACGGATCCAGCTTACAACCAGTATTTCAATTATACGCCTATAGGAACTACTCCATTCCACCACGCTGGCAAAAGCTACGCATGGATGCAAGTTCTTGGATTAGGGATACTGAATTCGTCAAAGCATAAGAATATAGATGAAGAGTTCGTCAACTGGATACTGGGGAAGGACGTACAGAGCCTTATCCCTTTAAATGAATGGACTTATCCTGCAAATGTAAATGTGGAACTTCCTTCAGTATATTCTGCCAATCCTCCGATATCATCGATTGTTCCTCTCAATTATTATCTCAACATGACGGTTGCAGCAAAGGACATTGGTTCCTGGTCATTAGAGTGGAGTTCAATTGCAACGTGATTCGGGAATTCCATTATTGTATGTTGGCACTTACGCAATAGTGCTGGTACTGGTTCCTCTGGCATTCCTTCTCTACTATGCACTCCATTTATCCACCTCAGGATTATTCTACAGTGTACTGACAAATGCAGTAGAACAATCATTCATTCAGGGGACGCTTTCAACTGCCATTTCCCTGGTCGTCGGCATATTTTTCGGATTACTTCTGGTTCTCTATAATGGAAGGCTCAAGAATGTTATAATTTCGCTTTTGCTGATAACGTATGTGATGCCAGGACTTATAATGGCCCTTGGAATCATTTCCATATTTGGCTTTTCATCAAGGTTCTGGGAGATAATTTATGGAAATGTAATCTACAACGCACCAATGATAGCGGTACTTGCATTTTCTACCGGCAGTACAACTAGCATAAGAGAGGTCTATTCGGCAAAGACTATGGGGGCAAAAGACTCAGAAATTATCAGGAGGTTTTACCTTCCAAATTCCCTCAGAGGAGGTTTGCTTGGAGGGATACTTACGTTTGTCCTCGCATTTGAGGGGTTCAGTCTACCACTTATTATTGGAGGGCCACACTTTTCGACCATGGAAGTAATGATCTATCAGTTCAAAAGCATATTCCCGACATTCTCTCATTTCCCGTTTTCAACAGCTTCATTCTTAGGGGTGCTTCAGCTAGTCATTTTAATGATACCCCTTTATGCATACCTTTCAATACGTACTCACTCAAGGAGAAACGATTCTAATCTCCCTATCCCACTAAAACGGTATAACGGCTTGGCACTACTGGGTCTCTTCATTTTTCTGATTTTTGTGATGTTGCCGCTGTTTAGTATGTTTATTAAGTACCCCATCTGGCAGATCAATTTAACTGCAATAGCAACAAAACTCCAGATATCAATGACAGCTCTCATCAGTAATACTCTTCTTTTCTCCTTTGTCAGCACTTTTATTGCATTCATGATTTCAATAATTGTAACTGTCTACAGACTCTCAATACGTAACCAATTCATAGTACTGCTCCCCCTCATCCTCTCCCCCGTTACCCTTGCGCTATCTTATTTCCTGGTATATGGTGAATTAATACCAACCACATTGCTGATAATACTTATATTCACAGTTATTGCTGTACCACTCAACATAAGAATGCTGACCCAGGCAATCGATACCCTACCTCCGTCTGAGAAATTCTCTTCCAGAGTCCTTGGAGATTCATCAATTTCTGCTTTTTTCAAGATCCAGCTTCCTCGAATCAAGTGGGAGATATCTACAATAGTGTCACTCACATTCATTACTGTCATGGGTGAATTTTCATCCATTGTTACTGTTTATACCAGTTCAACAGAGACTCTCACGATAGGAATATACAGATTGCTCCTTCTTAGATATACGGATGGTGTTTACTACCTTACTGAAATTTTCCTAATTGCAATATTTATTTCCTCTTTCATCATAAACCATTTAGGAAAAAGTGGTCCACTTGGACAAACTTAAAGTAGATGGCATATCGAAAAGTATTGGAAGCGAGCAGATACTGAGTGATGTTAGCTTCTCACTGAAGGATGGAGAGATAAAGGTAATAGTAGGTGCATCTGGGAGCGGTAAGACAAGTATTCTAAACTCAATAGCCGGAATTATAAGACCGGATAAGGGTCACATCATAAAGGACGGAAAGGATATCACGGGTTTTGAAGTAGAGAGGCGGAACATCGGATTTGTATTTCAGGATCTAGGTCTCTTCTATTCAATGAATGTAGCTGAGAACATTGCATATGGTTTGAGGATTAGAACTAAAGATGTTTCAGAAATCAACAGGAAGACATTGGAGATCAGTAGAACTTTGTCAATAGAGGATCAACTGCTGAAATATCCTGCCCAGCTCAGTGGGGGAGAGAAGCAATTAGTATCCCTTGCAAGAACGCTGATAACAGATCCTGACCTTATTCTCATGGACGAGCCTCTCTCATCTCTAGATTCGTTTCTAAGGAACAGTATGCGATGGTACATAAAGGACATACAGAAGAAATTCGGCGTCTCGATAATTTATGTAACCCACGATCTTGCAGATGCTGAAATACTCGCGGATTCTATCGCAATACTTGACAGAGGTTCAATACTAGACGATGGTGAAAAGGAACATATACTGAATCATCCTAGAACTGCAGGAGTAGCTAAGATACTTGGATACAACATTTTTAAAATGAATGGGAAAGATTATGCAATACACCCGTCCAGGGTTGGTGTCGGTGGGCCGACAAAGATCAAGATTCTCTACCATGAAAGAGGGTTGAAGGATAACTATCTTTTAGACACAGAATTCGGAAAGATCAGCTTGGTATCAGAACGCAGTATTAACGAAGATGAAGGAATATCTCTAAAGGATGCTCTAATCTTACCTGAATAGGCATACCGTTCTATTGGAGACTTGCATCAAGACAATTAAGATAATAGACCAGGAAATAATATAACAACAGATGCTCTGCGGTTGTGATGAGGCTGGGAGGGGACCCGTAATTGGCCCAATGGTCATTGCAGTGGTCTGCGGAGATTCGGAAAAAATTAAAAGGATAGGAGTTAAGGATTCCAAATTGTTGTCTGAGGGAGCAAGGGAAGTCATGTTTAAGGAGATAAATGAGGTAGCAGGGTATGTGGAATATGTAATAGTAGACGAGAGTAAGATAGATGAAGCAACTTTCAAGAACGGCCTCAATCTACTTGAGGCAAGAACAATGGCGACCTTGATCAAACCTGATAATGAATATATAATTGACTGCCCTGATGTCAATGAAGAGAGGTTCTCGAAGCTACTGACGGAACTCAGCGGAAACAAGAATATTACATCAAGACACAAAGCAGATGTATTTTACCCACTGGTATCTGCAGCTTCAATTGTTGCAAAGGTGACAAGAGAAAAGGAGATCGCAAAAATTAAAAGTGAGATAGGAGATTTTGGATCCGGCTATCCGTCCGATCAGAGGACAATACAGTTCCTTAAGGATTATTATAGAAAGTACGGACGTTTACCGTCACACGTGAGAAGGTCATGGAAGACCGTTAACGCGATAACATCTACGCTAGAAAATTATTGAAATTATTTATTCTATAACCAAATAAGTGTTCAATGTTAGACCCGCTCGAAAATTATTTTCTGAATTTGAAGAACCTTTCGAGCATTCAGTATGACTTAGCCAGGAGGGCCAGAGCCCAAGGAAAAGATTGTGAAACCTCAGTGGAAATACCTCAGGCCGAAGATCTTGCCGGAAGGGTTCAGGCACTTACCGGAATAGAGGCTTCAGACATCATTAAAGAACTTTCAAAAAAATATGACAGGGAAAGGGTAGCAATTGAAGCGGCTGTATCTGTATCAGAAAGCTATGACGGACCAGAGGAGGTCAGGATTGAAAAGGGAATCAGGGTAGCGCTGGCCATACTTACAGAGGGAATTCTGGTGGCACCACTAGAAGGCATTACGGGCGTAAAAGTAAAGCAGAGAAACGGTAGCAATTATCTGGCAATATACTATTCTGGTCCAATTAGAAGCGCTGGGGGTACTGCGCAAGCACTCAGCGTTTTCGTGGGGGATCTACTGAGGAGAAAGTTTGGAATTGGAAGATATGTTGCTAGCCAAGAGGAGATTGAACGATCAAAGGAAGAAATTCCACTGTATGCCAGAGTGCAACATCTCCAGTACCTGCCCACAGTGGAAGAGATAGAGACTGCAGTAAGAGGATCGCCTGTATGTATTACTGGCGAAGGAACAGAGGAGGTAGAAATTACTGGGCATAGAAATCTACCAGATATAGAGACAAATAGACTGCGGGGAGGTATGGCCCTTGTAATTGCCGAGGGACTCATTCTCAAGGGTCCGAAGCTCAAGAAATACGTCAGTACTTTTGGACTTGAGGACTGGACTTTTTCTTCGGAGAAAAAAACAGAGAAAAACATCTTCCCGAATTTCAATTACCTAAAGGAAATGCTGGCTGGTAGACCAGCCCTTGCTTATCCATCAAAAAAGGGTGGATTTAGGCTTCGTTATGGAAGATCTAGAAATACTGGTCTGGCTGCAGTTGCAATCAATCCCGTGACCATGAAAGTACTAGATGATTTCATAGCAATTGGTACTCAGATCAAAATGGAGAGGCCTGGAAAGGCAGGTGCTGTGGTGGCCAATTCCAACCTCGAGGGACCGACTGTTCTCCTAGAAAACGGTAGTCTTGTAACTCTTCGTGATGAACAAATGTTCAGGCAGTACCAGGGGATGATAAAGGAAATAGTTGATCTTGGAGAGATTATGATCTCATTCGGGGAATTTATAGAAAACAACAAGGTACTATTCCCTGGAGCTTTCACTGAATCATGGTGGAAGCAGTTATGCCTGAGGAAAATAGGAAAGATACCAAATGTGCAGGACGAGAAAAGTGCAATTGACGCCTCCATAAAACTTGGTGTTCCACTTCATCCTCGTTACACGTATCTCTGGCACGATGTTAGCGTTGAGGACATTCAGCTATTTGTAGAGATCTTGGAGAATGACTCTGTAATCGTAAATGATCATCTTGAACTACCGAACACAGACTTCAGCAGGAGGTTCTTGACGGACTTACTGTGTGAGTACGATGCGGCTGAAAAGATTGCTGTGAAGAACTACATGAGCCTTATTGCACCTCTTGGGTTGAAAGTTGTTAACTCAAAACTAGTTTCTGGCGAGAAGGCATTTGGAGATGACGTAATGAAGACCGTCAACGACTTGGCAGGATTTCCCGTTTACGCGAAGGGACTTACAAGAATCGGTGCAAGAATGGGAAGACCTGAAAAAGCGGAAGAAAGAAAGATGAACCCGCCTGTTCACGTCCTCTTCCCAATTGGTAATATACGAAAGAACAGGAGAGACCTCAACCAATATGAAGAATTATCTGGAACTGAAATGCAGATACGTCAATGTCCTGGATGTGGTAACTTGACTTACGGAAACATATGCGAGAAATGTGGAACTCATACAAATCCTACAGAGAAGACTAAAGAATTTGATATCAACATATCGGAAGTTCTGAAGAATAAAGGGGAAGAACTTGGAGTCGTTCTTCCAAAGAAGGTGAATGGTGTTAGGGGATTGACATCGACGCACAAGACGCCTGAACCGTTGGAGAAAGGTATCTTAAGAGCTTCAAGATCCATTTACCCATTCAAGGATGGGACCTGCAGATTCGATATGTCTGACGTCCCTTTAACTCACGCTCGGTTAGAAGAGATAGGACTCACGCCAAAAATGGCTAATGAACTAGGGTACGCCAAGGATTACAGGGGGAATGATATTGAAGATGGATCCCAGATAATTGAGATATTTCCACAGGACATTGTTCCAAGCAAGAAAGCAGGGGATTATCTTCTCAGGGTATCTAATTTCATTGATGATCTACTCCAGAAATTTTACAAACTTGACCCATTTTATCGGGCTAGGACGAAGGAAGACCTCATAGGTTCTTTGATAATAGGTCTAGCACCCCACACCTCCGGCGGAATACTTGGAAGGATAATAGGATATTCGGAAGGAGATATTTGCTATGCACACCCCTTCTTTCACGCTGCCAAGAGGAGGAACTGTGATGGAGATGAAGATTCGATTATGCTCCTCCTGGATGGCCTACTAAACTTTTCACTTGACTATCTTCCAAATTCAAGGGGTAGCCTTATGGATGCCCCACTTGTACTTTCACTAAGAATAAATCCCACAGAGATAGATAAGGAGGCTCTAAACCTTGACATCAATGGAGAGTACCCTCCTGAACTTCTCGAGATGACTATGAAGTTTCCAGATCCGTCAGAAATTGCGAAGTATGTAGTAACTGCAGGAATGAAGATTACAAAGGGAGAGCTATTTCCCAGATGCGAATTCACTGATGATACATCGTCAATAAACCTTGGAACAATCAGCTCCAGTTACAAGAGTATCCCGAGTATGGAACAAAAACTTGAGATGACACTAGACCTTGCACGTAAGCTAAGGGCAGTCGACGCATCTGACATGGCAGAGAGGATTCTTAAGTCCCATTTTATCCCAGATATAATGGGAAATCTCAATAAGTTTGGGTCTCAGACGTTCCGCTGCACAACCTGCAACCGCATTTATAGACGACCTCCTCTCACAGGAAGGTGTAGAAAATGCGGTACTCCTTTAATAGGGACAGTCCATAAGGGTAACATTACAAAATATCTTGAGACAAGTTACAACATCACTAATCAGTATGACGTAAGCAATTACGTTCGTCAGAGAATCATTATGATGAGGGAATCTGTGAATTCAATTTTTGAAGCACGGGATAGTAATAGCAATTTTAAAACGCTGGAGGATTTCGATGATACCTAGAGTGTATTTTGTTGGCACTGCCGGCTCAGGAAAGTCTACGCTGGTAGGTTCGTTCAAGGAATGGCTGGAGAATATGAATTATGATTCGATCACCGTAAATTTGGACCCTGGGGCTGAATTTCTACCATATACGCCAGACGTAGACATAAGGGAGAACATTTCTTTAGAGAGCGTAATGCAGAACTACAACCTTGGCCCGAACGGGGCACAAATAGTGGCGGCAGATCTCATGGTCCAGGAAGTAGAAAGGATTAAGGAGCTGATAGATTCCTATGATTCTGACTACACCCTGATAGATACTCCTGGTCAACTAGAGCTCTTTGCGTTCAGAGGGTCTTCAGCTCAACTCGTTTCAACACTAGGAGAGGAGAGCAACGCACTAATATACCTATTTGACTCTGTCCTGATGAAGAATCCTGAATCTTATGTGTCGTCAAAATTTCTGGCAATGAGTGTAATGACAAGGTTTTACATCCCTTTCCTGAGCGTTGTTTCAAAATCAGACCTTCTCGAACCTGGTGAAAGGGAAAACATAGAAAGGTGGGACAGAAACAAGAACGAGATCCTAGAAGACTTAAGAGGAAAATCTGCCAAACTGAACATACAACTTTCAGAGGCCATACTTGGAGGAAGTGAAAGCCTCAACATACTTGGTGAAAGTGTCTTCACGTCTTCAGAATCTGACGACGGAATGGAAAACATCTATTCCTTCCTACAAAGTGTGTTCTATGGGTCAGACGACCTAGAAAAACGATAAATTCAGGTTCTACTGAATAAAGTATATATAGTGCGTCAGACATACGTATGATTATGCCAAATGATAATTTCACTCAAAATCAGAGGAATTTCGCCTCTCCTGATGATGAAGAGCTTGCAAAGATTGTAGAGTCTATGAAGGTGAACATCAAAATTGTTGGATGTGGCGGAGCAGGAACAAACACAATAAACAGATGCGCAAAATCTGGCATCTATGGTGCCGAATTAATCGCGATGAACACCGATGCACCACACCTGCTCACTGTACAGGCCAACAGAAAGATTCTAGTTGGAAAGAGAACAACTAGAGGACTTGGAGCCGGGGCCATTCCACAAGTCGGAGAAGAAGCAGCCCGTGAAGATTACGATGACATCCAATCAAGCCTAGGAAATTCGGAAATAGTGTTTATCACATCTGGAATGGGTGGAGGCACAGGAACCGGTGTTGCACATGTCGTAGCTGAGGCGGCAAAGCAACAGAAATCTCTAGTCATAAGCATAGTGACCCTTCCATTCTCTGCAGAGGGCAGAGTCAGAATGGACAATGCAATTTACGGCATAGAAAAGTTAAGGAAGGTTTCAGATACCACTATTGTGATCCCGAATGATAAACTCCTGGAAATTGTACCGAGGCTGCCACTTGATCAGGCGTTTAAAGTTGCCGACGAGATCCTGATGGAATCCCTTAAGGGACTGACAGAAATTATAACCAAGCCGGGTCTTGTAAATCTTGATTACTCCGATATTCAAACCGTCATGAAGGAAGGTGGTGTTGCCATGATAGGAATAGGGGAAAGCAGCGGTGGAAAGGCCACCGTTGAAGAGGCTGTAACAGAGGCAATAACATCGCCTTTGATTGAGGCCGATATATCAACCACCAGAGGGGCATTAGTGAGAATAGTCGGTGGAGAGGATATGACGGTAACCCAGGCTGAAACAGCAGTCAGAATGGTGCAAGAGAAAGTTAACCCCATGGCCAGAATAGTCTGGGGTGCATCTGTAGATCCGACTCTGGTCGGGGAATTCAAAGTTCTCGTCGTCCTTACAGGCGTTAACTCTCCTTATTTCCTTAGCTCCAACAAAGGCGTTTCCATGAGCGGAGCAAAGGGATTGGATGCAGAAATAGATTCGGTGATGTAGAGATGGAGAAGAAAGGATTTAGACTGGCTTCCGGTCTTTTCGGATTTCTTGCTTCGATTCTCTTGGTAGTCTACGTCTTCCAATTAGCCCATAGCGTACTTCAAGCAGTGCTTTACACATCCTTTGCATTCCTCGCATATTCCCTAGCTTCCTATCTGCTTCTATCCAGTTCGGCAAACAAGGTTGTGAGGATTATACCCTTCGTGTATCTTGGCGCCGGATTGGCAATGGTGTATGCTGTGGTAGTTCTTGCAGGAGGACACAACATGTTCCTGTACCTTGCAGCAACAACTGCAGTAATTGCAGCGATAAGCTACATTTATGCTTCATATGCAACTGGCTACCATAGAAACGTCAGCAAGTTGGGCCTAAAAACCCATTAATTTTTTCTATTTTTTATTATAGATTCTTTTTACCTGTTCTGAAGTGTTAATATAGTATCTATTTATCATCGTGAGTGAAGGAGAAGGTATTCGTATTTGCTGCTCTACCTTATGTCAACAGTAGCTTACATCTCGGTCACGTTGCCGGGGCCTACCTACCATACGACGTATTTAGAAGATTCCTGAAGCTTAGAGGCTATGACGTTATTTCCACATCCGGTAGCGATGAACATGGTACCCCGATCACTGTGAAATCCATCAGAGAAGGCATACCTCCGGAGGAGATAGTAGAAAAGTACCATAAATTAAATGTAGAAATATTCAGAAAGATGAACATTGAATTCGATGCATACATAGAGACATCATCAAAACTTCACAAGGAGATAACATCAAACTTCCTTAAAACCCTGAAGGATAAAGGGTTCATTTATGAAGCAGAAATGGTACAACCGTTTTGCGTTAAGGAAAATATATTCCTTGCAGATAGGTATGTCAGAGGTAAATGTCCTTACTGCGGATATGAAGAGGCTACTGGGGACCAATGTGAAAATTGCGGACGCACTTTAGAACCAAGTGAACTGATAAATCCAGTTTGCATTTTTGATCTAACTACTCCTGAATTTAGGCAAACAAAGCACCTATTCTTCAGGTTATCGAGTCTGCAGGCCGATCTATCAAAATACATTGATTCGAGAGTAGGATGGAGGCAGAACGTACTGAATTTTTCAAGAAATTTCATTACAAACGGTCTTAAAGACAGGCCTATCACGAGGGACCTAAACTGGGGAGTTGACGTCCCATTTCCAGGATATGAAAATAAAAAGATATACGTTTGGTTTGAGGCACTCATAGGATATCTTACAGGCATCTCTTCTGTACTAGGTAGCCAGGAAGATGCTTTAGCAATGTGGAGGAATCCAGGATTGAAATATTACCACTTTGTTGGGAAGGACAATATCGTTTTCCACTCCATAGTCTGGCCAGGGATGCTGTTAGCACACGGGGATATGACCCTACCCTACCAAGTAGCCGCGAACGAATTCCTCAATTTCCGTGGCGAAAAGTTCTCTAAAAGCAAGGGGACGGGATTTTCGATGATTCAACTACTAGAGCGCTACAATTCGGAATTTATAAGGTTCGGTGTATTGTATAACCTCCCGGAAGAACATGATGCTGACTTCTCAATAGAGGAGTTTGAAAACAGGGTAAATACAGAGTTGATTGATAAATTCGGTAATTTCGTTAATCGAGCGCTCATACTAGCATATAAGAAGGGACCGATAAGCATTGATCAGATTGCTCAAAATGATCTTGATATAGATGCTGAAAAAACCATAAGGAATTCTATATCTACCATAATCAGTGAGATGGACAGCGTACACATCAGAAACGCTTTCAGAACATGGTTAGACCTTGCATATTATGGGAACAGTTTTATCACCAACAGGAAGCCGTGGGACCAATGCAAGAAGGATGACGCCAATTGTAATGCTGCTATCTATACTGGCGTTAAGATAGTGTTTGCCCTCGCAGTTTCAGGACAGATGTTCCTCCCAGAAACTTCGAAGAAGATACTTTCATGGCTTGGCTACAGCGAACCGATAGAACTTAAGGAAGATCTGGAATTCCCCGTTTCGAGACTTACAATCAAACCAGACAGATTGTTTGAAAAAATTGTCAATAACGACATCAACCTAAGGTTGCAGATCGCTCAGGTGATGGGAGTTAACGACCACCCCAATGCGGAGAAACTCTACCTCCTAGACCTGGACCTTGGAGACAGCAAAAGAAGAATAGTGAGCGGAATAAAAAACAGCTATACCAAAGAATCATTAAATGGAAAGAAAATAGTTGTTGTAACTAACTTGAAACCGGCTTTAATACGGGGTGAAACATCGAATGGAATGCTACTGGCAGCAGAAGATGAAAACGGAATCCACCTGGTACTTGCACCTGAATCTGCTAAAAATGGTGAAGAGGTCAAGATTGGGGATATGCAAACAGATCCTTCAGAGATATCGATCGAGAAATTCAGGAAGTTTATATTGAAGACTGCAAGGAGAGATTCTGATGTTGTCCCTGCAATATTCATCGATGGAAAACAGATATTTTTGGAGACACCTAGCGGGCGTCTAAAACTTGATGGTTCGCCAAGTGAGGGTCTGATTATAAAATGAAAGGAGACGTCCACATCCACTCGAAGTACTCCCCCGACTCAAGGCTAGAACCAGAACAAATAGTCAAGGTAGCCAGAAGCAAGGGATTGGACTTTATAGCTATTTCTGACCACAATAAATTCAGAGAACACAAATTAGATTTCCCCATCATCAAGGCAGAAGAGGTCTCGTCCGTTGAGGGACACATCCTTGCACTCTTTATAGATGGAGAAATAACCTCCAAGCTTACTCAGGCAGAAACCGTGGAAATGATTCATGAAAAAAATGGCATTGCGATCTGTGCACATCCCTTCAGAAGGGTGAATGGTGTACGGTCAAAGTTTCAGGACATTTATGACGCAATCGAAACTAAGAATGGAAGATGTAACGCTGCCTGTAACGAAAAAGCAAGGGAGCTTGCAGTGAGACTAAAGAGACCGATAACAGCTGGAAGCGATTCCCACTTTTATGACGAGATTGGCAGAACGTATATGGAAATAGACGCAACCGATGAAGAATCCATAAGGAAGGCTATACTCAACAATCTCGCTAAAACAGAAGGGAGTGACCTCAACTCTACAGACCAGATAAAACTGTATCTTAAACTTGGAAAAGACTATATTATGAGAGGATTCAAGAGAATTTAAAAACAGCGACCAATAATAATCTCTAAAGCATCGATTTTGATACTAAAATTATAAAAAATAGGGTAGAAAGGATTAAATTTCTTCTAACCTATCTACTGCTGTCTTCAGTCTGTTCCTAAGCGCTGTATTCTCGGCAACTCTTTCCCTGTTATCCACTATATAGTTCGATATAGCCTCAATATTGCCGATTGCATCTTCCAAACCATTAAAGCCGCTCATACCACCCATCGTTCTCCAGGGAAACCAATTTTCTTCAATGACCATTTTCCCCTGTTCAGTTATAGTATAATACTTCTTTCCATCCCTATTCTCTACCAAAAGATCGCCATTCGCTACAAGACTTTCCAAAAGTGGGTATATGTGACCAGGAGATGGCCTCCAATTTCCCATTGAAACCCCCTCTATTTTGTCCATTATCATTGCGCCAGTAGAAGGTTCTCCCGAAACAATGCTCAGAACCCAGTACCTCAGTCCAAACCCCCGAGAATGTCCTTTGTCGTGATCAGGGTGTTCACGTCTACCATTTCCACCATTTCTGCAATTTCCACGATGTTCTTCATATATCATTTTTATCATCTTATCTTTTTCAGATATCTAATTTAGATATGCAAATATCATATTTAAATATTACTTTATAGCACAAACGGCCTGTTGGCAGCTATTAAAAACTCTAATCTTTGGGGTACTTCAACAGCCATAAGCTGATTGTTGGATAGTTCAAATATGCTCCAGTACCCTGTTGCTTAAACCGTCTATCTCATACTGTATTTTATCGTCATACCTTTGAAGCTCTACTGCTAGTAGGAACATCTCCTTCAGTTTTTTAATGATAATTCTACTTCCATTGCCAAGTTCCACGTCAAGTTGGGTAAAATTCTGACCTGCTGCGGCAGCAAGTTCGCGGGCTCCTTCACAAGTTATACTAACAAGTGGTGCCATTAAATGCAGCACCTCAACATTATGCTCATTGCTTGCAATGGGGACTCCCACTTTGGATGTGAGTATTGAGCCTTTGACGTATGGTCTCGCAGAGAATTCTTCAAGGAGGTTTCGAATTTCCTCAGCAGACATTACTACCATGAATTCTTTCCCATAATATAAATTTTCCAACCTTCTTATTTTATATCAAAATTTTCCATTATTCTATAGTTGTATCAAAAAGTTCTATTTCAAAGGCTTCTATTAGTCCAAAATATAATGAGGCTAGTTCGCCAACCAACTCATTCTTGACGTATCCTTCTAAGGTCGTATTGTCATAAGGAAAGTCTCCTATTCTGACAACACTTGTTATCCTGGGATCATCTATAAAGGAAATTACCTGCCTTCCCTTTACGTTTCCAATATAATTTTTTAAATATTGATCAGCACTCATTATGTCGATGTCAGTACCAGAATTCAGCAAAAATAAAGTTTTGTACCTTTTTGCAAGACCGTACGAACCGTTGCCATAGATAACTGTAGCCTGACCCTTTGAGAGAGCCAGCGCAAGGAGCTTTGATACATTGTTTTCAGAGATTTCAGATGGCAAATTGCTATCGGTGAAAGATTCAAAATTGGACACATTAACTGTCTTCCCCTTGAGCGACAGTAAACAGCCGAATATTTCAGGAAATAGGAATCGTCCAGAATATCCCTTCGGGAGAGATATATAGTCCCAGGACTTACTTCTAGCGGTATTCTTAATCATACCACCAGATGAAATAGCTATGCCCTTTGTTTCAGAGGATTCAACTGCCTTTATTGCTTCTTTCAACTGACCTGAATAAGATATGACAAGTGGCGCACAGTCAGACGAAATAGAAAATACGTCGGATACATCAATATTATCTGCGCCCAATATATCCTTTGCCATTTGACCAATCTCAAATGCACTGCCTGATGCATTTACGCATAACCTAGCTAGCTTTCTTCCAACACTGCATGTCATAAACCTGTTAGGAGTCTGCTTAATCCAGCTGAATGGAGGAGTATCGTCCATCTGAATCACAAATTCATCATCCAAGATATTTCCCACTATTAGCCATTATATTCAGGTAGATAAGCTGAACTTTAGATAATTACCAGTACCACCGAAAATACAGTAAGGGCCATCATCCTTTCACCATCTGTATTTCTTAATTGCCATATATTTTACAGCCGCCTCGTATTTGGCAAGCTAAAAACTGGCCTTCATTAGTGGAGGTCATTCAAAATCCTCTCTAAAACAAACTTTTATTCTTTATTACATTTAAGAACATATGGAGATATCAATCCTCATAACGGTAAAGAACGACATAAAGAACATTGGGTTGCTAATCTCCTCTCTGAAAGTCCTTGACGATGAGTTTGAGATAGTAGTTGTTGATGCCTATTCAACAGACGGAACTTACGAATATCTACAAAACGTGGGAAATGATCTAAATCTCGTCCTCTCAAGAAAGAAAGGCAACAGAGCTGTTGGAAGGAATGAGTGTATACGCCTCTCCCACGGCAAGAAGCTTGTCTTTCTTGACTCTGATACTGAAATTTCTTCAAACTGGGGGGAAATATTGAAAGCATTTAAAGAAAGAGACGTTATGGCAGGAAAGATAATTCAGGGGCCAGGTTCCAGATGGTCAGACCTTGAACGGGTACCTATGTTGTATAAAGGAAAAGACGTGACTTACCCTTCTAACAATCTCATCTATGACAGGGACGTTATTGATAGGATAGGTATGTTTGACGAACAATTCAATACTGCTGAAGACATCGATTTGAATATAAGAGCAATAAATGGTGGTTATGAGATATTCTATAATGAGAATCTGATAGTTTACCATCACCCGCGACAGACTTACGGGTCACTTTTGAAACAGAGTTACGGTGACGGGATTGGTAGGAGATTGATTAAGAAAAAATATGGATTGAAAAGCTCATTCAACAGAGTAAATTTAAAGAGGCACCCTCTCATAGAATCCACAAGACTTGCATTTGGGATGATAGGGTATGTTTTCGGGGGCTCAAATTGATTTCATACGTGATACCTGCTCTCAACGAGGAGAAGACCATTGGAAATGTAATTAGGAAGATAAGGGAAATAGATAAGGAAGGCGAAATAATCGTTGTTGACTCAAGCTCTAAGGATAGGACCGCTGAGATAGTTCTCTCGCTCGGTGCTAAGCTGGTAAATGAGGAGAAGTTAGGGTATGGGAACGCATATAAGAAGGGCTTTTCAATTGCAGCGGGAGATATAATTGCCACGCTTGATGCAGATGGCACCTACCCACCTAACGAAATTCCAAAGATGCTCGATCTGTTGAAAAGCGGGTATGACTTCATTTCTGGAGAAAGGTTATCAAAAGCATCCAAGGATGCGATGTCGCTGCAGCATCTGATAGGTAACAAGATATTGAACCTGCTAACAAAAATTCTATTCATGGTAGATATAAAGGACAGCCAATCTGGAATGTGGCTCTTTCGTAGGGAAATAATGCAGTCGATCTTACCGAGAGGAGAAGGAATGGAATTTTCAGAAGAAATCAAGATAAGGGCAGCGACAGGATATTGTTACAAGGAGATTTCCATAAATTACGACAGGAGAATGGGAGAAAAGAAGCTGAGGCCTTGGAAGGATGGTATCTCAAATCTCCTATTCCTGTTTAAGCTACGCGTGAAATCCGGGATAAGAACAAAGAGTTTTAGATGTTCTCAATCCTAGGCGCTATCAGAAATATCACTTTACCTTTCCCATTCATGATGGGCGCCTCCATTCTCAGAGGGTAGTCATTTCCAATAGCGATAGATATCTCATCAGTGCTCTCTAAGGCTCTGAGGAATTTTGTAAGGTATTCCAAGGCGAATGAGCTTTTAGCATCTGAACCGAAAATGAATTCCTTTGCCAGTCCTTTTGGTATAGTCATTTCCGTTGTTTCTGAGTCTGTTTCTCCTTTTGCAAATATCCTCAGTTCATCGCTCTTCACGCTAAACGTTACAACCTCAGATATTCCCTCTGCTGCCTTGATACCCTGCGCAAGAAGTTCGAGACCTGTTACAATTTTGTCCTGCGGCTCAATGGTTGGAATCTTCGGGGTTGTCAAAGCAGAAGGATCGATAATAGGAATTCCCGCGGAAAGATTTCCGAGCTTCATAGATATCTTCTTTCCGTCATACTTAAAATCAATTATCTCTGTGGAAGCAGTTAGCTTCAGGAAATTTCTCATTTTCTCGATGTCTAGACCAAGACTATCCTCACCGCTCACATCATATTCTTGGAACGCCTCCCTCTTTACTTCTATAGATATCATTGCAACCCTTGCAGGATCCATTACTTTTGCAGAAATACCATCCGGCTTAAAATCGACCCTGGCTTCTTGAACCAGAGTCAAAATGATGTTCGAAAACTCCCTTATAGTCTTGGCATCGACCTTAATCTGAAGCATAATTACCGAGAGTTAAAAAATTACGTCCTTTTAAGCTTTTCCTCGAGAAATCAGTATTGCTAAAAATTCAAGAATACGGTCGGCTCTAATCTTATTTGTTGTTTGGTTAAAAACTAAGCTATGTATATCGATTTTTAACTCGTTTCAATCCTTCGTCGTTTGTTCAGAATAACCGCATCTTCCGCAGGTAAGTCTATCTTCATGCCTCGCCAGGAAAACTCCGGGCCCACACTTGGGACAGAACTTGCCAAGTCGAATGAGCTTTCCATCCTC
Organism: Thermoplasmata archaeon; assembly: GCA_049965815.1. Lineage (GTDB taxonomy): Archaea > Thermoplasmatota > Thermoplasmata > Thermoplasmatales. Next base: position 23,336 of record JBMFVV010000012.1, read on the forward strand.
TACTTTGTACATTTCACGCTTTTGCATTCTTATCCCCTTCCTTTGACTTTAGCCCATTCCTGATCAATAAGAAATCCGGTTCAAGGGCCGTGGCTTCCTCTTTCGTTTTGTAGATTTTCGCATACCCCTCTGTGTAATTCTTCCCAAACTTGGACTTCTGATAGTCGATTATAACAAGCTCTTTTGGAACTTGAAGATTAGCGGCTATCTGGTTTCTTGCGTCTTCTCTGCTGGGTGTCTTTTCTTTTGCATGGATTGCCCTATATCTAACCTCGATCCTGTTTAAGAGCTTGTTTTCTTCCCTGGACTCTATTTCAATCTTCATTTATTCTCCCCTTATCTTTTCTATGTCTTTTGTTACCATTTGTCTGAGGTGTTCTCCTACCTCATATACGGCTATCCCCTTATCGGGAACGCCATAAATAACTATCGCACCATCTGGTGCCATCAGTATGGCAGGTATGGATGCTAAGTCCTCTTCGCCGTCTACTTCTATCAGCGTATTCCCCTTTGATTTGAACGCTACTTCAATCGAATTCCACAATTCAACAGATATCGTGCCTGCCTCGTTTTTAACCTGGACCTTTCTATCCCATTTATTGGGAATCGATGGCAAAATCTCATCTCTCTTTGTCTTGAAATCGACTATTGAAAGTTTCGGTATTATATTGTACCTAATCGCAGTGGCTGTGACGACATCTCCTACAGTTATGAGTATCTTTGACGACAGAAACTCCACTTGTGATTCCTTTGTCATAAGAACTTCTGGCACTCGTGAGAATATGTGCCTTAGTTCTTCGGGGATTACTATGTCTTTATCTAACTTTAATTGCATACTCACCGGAAGTCGTGATGCCAGCCTTCTTTCCTATCAAAGAACGGCTAGGCTCGAGGACAAAAAGGTATCCCTTCCATTCCAGAACGGTATCTCCCCCGCACTTCTCACACTTCATTTCCTCCGTTATGTTTTTGCAATTACGGCAGCTTCTTAATTTTATCACTTAGCCTCACCCTTGAGCCAGGATAACTTTCCCAAGAAGTTTTGCCTCATGGTAAGACCAATCTTGCTTTCTTCGAGCTTTGAATCAGAAAGCGAAAGAGCGACAATTCTCGCACGGACGAGATCTCCTGTCTTGAGGTCCCTCTTTGTATCCTTGCCAGTCATTCTTTTATTCTCTTCGTCAACCTCAATTCTATCATCCATCACCTGGCTTACGTGAAGAAGACCTTCAAGTGGCCCGATGCTCACAAATGCTCCAAATTTCTTTATGTCTGCAATGTCACCTTCCACTACCTCCTGCATCATTGGCTGGAAGGCTAGTATCTTCATTCTGACTTCTTGATATACCCCCCCATCGCCGTGTACTATTCTTCCTTCACCATCAAGCTCCGACTCCATTACCAGGAGATTTATGTACTTTCTATCGTTGGCATCTCTAACAATCTCACGATCCAGAACTCCAATTTTTCCCTCTACATTCTTTACCGCAATGGACTTAGCGGTGACTTCATACTCCTCTCCCAAGTGTTCAGGCGGGACTCTGACCGTTTCATTGGTCTCAATTATGAAATACATACAATCCTCTTATATACTACCGGATTTGTCCTGAGTATTTATTTTTTTCAAGTATAAGAGAGTGTCAGAATTAAGTTGAAATCTGTATAAAGTAGTAATTTTTTAGTTAGCTTGAGCAGTATTATTAAGTGGTTGCATACGAGACGTTGACACAGCACTATACTCTATCTTATGAGATGTTACATGACGTTACAACCTGACGTTAAGGAACAGCATGGGTAGTGCTGTCCATCCAGAGAGATGGAGAAAGGCCTGCCAGTAGAAGCTATTGAGCAGTCGAGAGACATAGAGCTAGTGGCAGGAAGTCAAATATTTTTTGATACTTGACGGAATCTATCTTCTTTTTCAGCTTTTTCCGTTACTTGTTCAGCATATTCTCTGGGCTGAATATCTGATTGATTTGTTCCTCCGTCAGTATTTTCCTCTCTCTCAGAAGCTTGAGGAATGGTACGTTCTTCTCCTTTGCCTCCTTTACAATTTCTGCTGTCTTTTCATAGCCAATCACAGGATTCAGAAGAAGTGCTGTTCCAGGAGAGTTTATGAGCGTCTGATATGCATAGTCAGAATTGATTTTTATGCCCTTGAGTGTCTTCTCTTCCATTATACTGAATGTGACCGTAAGTATGTCAAAAGCTTCCATCAACGCAGTATAGATTACAGGTGTGAAGACATTAATTTCCATTTCACCTTGTGATGTTGTTTCACTTACTGTTTGGGCCAATCCTCTAGTCAACAATGCACTCATTGTTACCGCTTCTAGAATACTGGGATTTACCTTTCCAGGCATGATTGAGGAACCCGGTTGTACCGCTGGCAAAACTATTTCATTGAAACCTGCAACAGGTCCAGAATTCATCAACCTAAGGTCTCTGGACATTTTGATCAACGCTGCAGAAAGGTTACTCATCCACGATGCGAGTAGATTAAAATCAGAAGTGAATTGCATCACCATCATGAGATTATTTGCGGGGACGAAATCCTCATCATAATACTCATTCAAGTTTTTGTATACCAGATCTCTCACGTCTTTTGGCATATTAGCACCAGTACCTACTGCAGTTCCGCCGAGGTTCAGTCTCTTTAGCCTTGTGAGGACGTATTCTTTCTCCTCCAAAAATGACCTTAACTGGTCCGCGTAGGCTTTGAACTCTCCGCCAAATGTGACAGCGGATGCATCCTGTAAATGCGTCCTTCCTGTCTTAATATTATTCTCATTCGCTTCCGCAAGCGAGTCAAGTCTGGCTATGGTTTTCTCAATATATTTTGATAGTGATTTAAGGGCAAAATATGCAGTGATTCTTATTGCAGCAGGAATTGTGTCATTAGTTGATTGTCCAATGTTGACTTGGTTATGCGGACTAATGACGTCGTGACTTCCCAAGGGTTTCCCCATGATTTCCAGTGCCTTGTTGGCAATGACCTCATTAACATTCATGTTTGTTGACGTACCAGCCCCTGCCTGAATGTATTTTAGCGGGAAATCTAGCTCGTTTTTATTCCGTAACAGTTCGTCAGAAGCCTTCGTTATGACATCTCCGATTTCCTTGGATATTTTTCCCTTCGCGGTGAATGCCCTTACGTACGATCTCTTAATCACTATTAGTGTGTCTATTATTCTTCTATCCATAAATCTATAATAAGGGAAGTTGGAAACTGCCCTGACTGTCTCAGGACCATATAATCGGCCATCAGGAATCTCCACTTCGCCCAGCGAATCCTTTTCCTTCCTGACCATGTTTCCTTATTCAGTATGAATATTTATAAAGTACTCAGGAGAGACGTCACCGTTTGGGGGGAAGAATATTAACCGACTTGACTGACTTTGCTAAACGTGAACATTAAGCCTCTTCCAGTTGTCATATTTCAATTATGTTTTTGACTGTTTTGTACAACTTCAATGTTATCCTTTCTTTTATTCATCAACTTTAAAACAAGATTCACCGATGAGTCAATTTTTTTGCTACTTCTTGTAGTTCATCACGCGACGCCCTATGCGAACGTGAGAACCACCACTTCTCGAACCCTGTATCATCGCCAGTCCTTCTAGGAAGAACGTGAACGTGAAAATGATATATTGTCTGGCCTGCAGGTCTGCCAGTGGAATGCATTATATTGACGCCCTCAGCACCCAAGTTATCTATCATTAATTTGCTGATCATCTGAGCAACCTTCATCACTTCCGCCAGAATTTCAGGTTTTACGTCAGATACGTCCCTGAAATGTTCATTGGGAACTACAAGCGTGTGACCCTCGAACAGAGGATGAATGTCCAAAAATGCAGAAACCGTACTGTCTCTATAAATAAACGTCCCTTCCTCCAAGCCATCAAGTATTCGGCAGAATACGCAGTCAGTAATATGTCTACCTGAATTATTCAAACACTTGATAATTTTTTTCTGTTTAAAGTCTTTTTGATAACCTGAGAATGGTGGACTTAATTTTAGATCTGTGATACTTGGTATTTCTTCAGCAAATGTGAGCAATATTATCAGTGGGTTATATACAAAGCACTGGTACAGCGTTGTACACCATTTGATGACAAACTGAAACTGATGTCAGGAAGTCAAATGTCAGCGCGTATTCGACAAAGTCGTACCCTTCAAGATCATTAAACTGAATCCCCATCTCTGTCCCTTCTTAATCGCTACAAACTTGTGATTTTCTTCGGTTTCCCTCGGACTTTTACAAATTTAATGAACAGGGCAGCATGTATTACTAATATTACAGCACAATTCACACGGTAACTTAATGGCCAGCACGGATTAAGGACACTTTCTCAAAATATGTAATGATATAACATGACAAAGTTAAGTTGAACGTAAAAATTACTTTCATGACTCACTTTATTCATTGAGCATTTGACAATATGTTTTTATCTCTACTTACTATAATTTTGCAATGAAAAAGGAATTAAAATTCAACATACTTTCGAAGGAAGAAGAAAGGATTATAATGCAAGGAGGAACAGAGTTCCCGTTCACCGGAGAGTATTATAATAATTTTAGAACGGGAATTTATGTATGCAAGAGATGTGGAAGCCCTCTATATAGATCAAGTGACAAATTTCAATCTGATTGCGGGTGGCCGAGCTTTGATGACGAGATAGAAGGTGCAGTAAGAAAACTAACAGACAGGGACGGAATAAGAACAGAAATTAGATGCGCAAATTGTGATGGCCATCTTGGGCACATCTTCTACGGAGAAAGACTTACCCCAAAGAATGTGAGGCACTGCGTCAACTCTATATCGATGAAATTTATCCCTGAGGAGTAATGAAAATGACAAAGTCAATAGTTTTTGGAAGTGGATGTTTCTGGTGCAGCGAGGCAGTTTTCTCTATAGTGAAAGGAGTAAAATCGACGCAGCCTGGATATTCTGGTGGTACTGTTAGCAATCCAACATACGAAATGGTTTGTGAAGGGAATACTGGTCATACTGAGGTGACAAAAGTTGAGTATGATCCTGAAATAATATCACTCAGAGAGCTCCTGGATATTTTTTTCTCAATGCACGACCCTACGTCTCTAAATAGACAGGGCGAAGATGTTGGATATCAGTATCGTTCAGTAATATTCTATAGCGACAAAGAAGATGCATCTGTGATTCGACAAGCACTTGAAGAAGCCCAAAAGAACTACTCCAAAAAGATAGTTACAGCTGTCGAGCCGCTAAGGAATTTCTTCCCTGCTGAAGAATATCATAAAGATTATTTCAAGAAAAATCCCAATGCAGGCTACTGCAGGGCAGTGATTAGACCAAAGGTTGATAAGATCAAACACACCTACGAGCAAATGCTGATAAGGTAGTAAAGTTCCTCTGGAACAGCCAAATTCTTTATTTTTTACGAGCCTAATTTTACTGAGCTAGCGGTTTCACAGTTTTTCCAATTTTCTTGAGGATACTCCTTTCAAAAATTACCTTCATATACAGAGCATCGTGTTCTAGCAAAGGAGAAAAGGATATGAGGGTAATTTCGTTATCAAAATCAGCAAGTGCGTCTGCAAATGGTTCAAATTTTAAGTTGCCTTTTTTGATAGGCGTTATTCTGTATTCTGATTGATCTATAAACTCTACTCCGGAGAATTCAAAATAAAGGGGCCTTTTTTTCTTCTTTGTCTCTTCAATTATTTCAGAAAACTCTTCCTGTTCAGAAGGCGAATTTTTTCTGGATGAATATATGTGGGAAACGTTAGTTATTGAAGAGATGCTCTTAACATTGCTTAGCAGGTAATCAATTTCCTCTGGACTTCCAATTACCTCTTCCTTGCCAGAGTTCTCTACGCATAATTTTGGTTTTATCTTAAGAGACGACATTTTTTCGGATATCTGCTTGAGAGATGATGCTGTCTTTGCAAGGCTCTTCTTCCTATCTTTGGAGGCAAGTCCTAGATGAGTTATGAGATATTCGGAATCAAGTGCATCTGCAATTACTCCACCCCAGATAGTGTGCTGAATCGAATCTAATATCATCCTTTCTTCATTGCAGAAATCAACATAATATGGAGTATGAAGCGATATCTTTACATCTAATTCCTTTGCAACATCCCTTGCAAGGCTGAGTTCCTTGTAGTCCCTTGCCATGCTCCAGAAAAGCTCTGTTCCAATGTCGTCTTCCTCAATAACTGTGTTTAAACCCACTGACTTGTATTTACCATTATCATCGCTTCTCAGCAGGTCAACAAGAAGCATATCGTCCAGATCCTTCGGTTTCATGCCAACAAAGTCCCTCATCTCACGTTCCTGTGTACTTATTCTGAAGAGCTGAATTTCCAAATAATTCAACCCCAGCTGAAAAGTGTTTTCAACCGCATCTTTTACTGTTCTACCTTTGGAACCAAGAGGAATACCTGCGATACCGAACCTATACATTCGCTTATCCTTATAAAAGGCAGGTAATAAAACCTTGTGAATAAATTGTGATTTTCAGTAACTGAAACAAGCCATTTTTTAGAACAATAGAAATTTGCGTGTCTTTAAGATGAAAGGTAATGGACTTCAAAATATCAGAGACCTTTCATTACAGATCTGATTTCCGTTGCATTGACTTCCAACAGAGAATCTTCCACCACAACCCTCTTCATTGCAACTTCCCCCAAGTACCTTAGATACTCGGAATCATATCTGGGTATTACGTGGACGTGAAAGTGAAAGACAGTCTGGCCAGCATTTAACCCATTATTCTGTATCAGATTGATGCCGTAAGGGTTGTATAGTTTGTTTAGGGCATCTGAAACGAGTTTCGCCACCCTGAACACTTCGTAAAGATAATCCAATTCAACATCGTATAGGTTTTCAAAGTGTCTCTTGGAAATTACGAGTGAATGACCCTTCGAAACTGGACGGTGATCTAGGAAAGCTAATGCCAGTTGTGACTCATAGATAATTTGGGCCTTAACTGTGTGATTTGTTATTTGACAAAATTGGCAGACGGTCATCGCGCTTTAACGACTTTAAGGATATAACGCTTCTAGTTAGATACATTCGTGAAACCCTCTAACTCTGGGACTGGTTTAGCCAACAACAGAATGGGGATAAGGGCAATTCCAACAAGACCCAGAATCAACCAACCATAATCAGGACCTATTCTATCAGTTAGAAGGGTAAAGAAGTATGGTGAAATTGAACCGACTGCTATTCCTATAAAATTTACAAAGGATAGCGCAAATGGGATCATTGACCTTTCCTTCACATAGTGCATCGAGAGAATATATAGGGCAGAATACCCAGACTGGACCGTGAATCCCGCTACTCCAGCCAATAGGACCAACTCAGCTACATTCAGTGAATGAGGAATGAGTATGAAGGCAATGCTGGTGACAATTAGCGCCAAGTATGTAAATGGTCTTCTAACTCGGGTCTTAGAAAGTAAGTAGCCCCCAATAAATCCGCCGAGTAAACCAATCATCAAAAAGACTCCATCTACAAGGCCAGAATAAAATGATCCAACATTCAGATAATTCTCGCCAAAGTACACAAGAAATTGTCCGCCGATCGTTTCAACGAACGTCGCAGCCAATGTACCAACCGCCCAGAACCAAAGGAACTTATTTCTGACTATGGTGAACAACTTCTTGCTGAAGCCTATTGATTCTGCTTTATGCTCTTCTAATCCTCGCAGGACTATGAAATTCTCTATTGCGATAGCGAGCATCAAGATACCACCAACTGCAAGTCCTAGGCGCCATCCTATAGCCTTATCAACGAAAACCCACCCAAAGGCCCCTGCACCAGCTCCTAAACCAAATACTCCATTGTATATCCCAACCTGTTGTGGGTAAGCCTCAGGCGGGGAAAGGTCCCTCAGGATAGATAGACCTGGTGAAAAGAAGAATGCAGAACCCCATCCTGCAACGAATCTTGATAGGGAAAGCTCTATAAGATTGTTTGATGCGCCAGACAATACAGCACCTATTCCAAGCAAAATTAGGCCAACAAAAGCAACCTTCCTCGATCCAATTCTAGATGCAATGGCACCTCCGATCAGCTGAAACAGTGCGAGTCCTACATAGAAGAAAGTTGTAGCTATTCCCAGTTGCACAATTCTTAGGTTCAAATCATTAGCTATGTAAGTCAAGCCCGGTGCAATGTCGAACCAGTTTAGTGCATAGATTGCTCTTGCAAGATTAATCGAAGAAGCCTTAAAAAGGTAACCCAAATTGCTACCTCCTTATGTTGTAAACCTTGATATTATGATATAATCTTAAGCCTGGTTCATTTATAGTTGGAAGCATTGAGTGTGCCAAGTTTAAGGTGAGGCGCACATAGTTAAATCTTTTTTGGAATATGAGGATTGTTAACCAAGCTTACATAAATATATTCCATGCTTCTAAATAGCCCAGATGCAATTATGCTTTGATTTAAATGAGGATATCAACTAAAAAGAACCTTGAGGAAGCTTTCGCCGGTGAAAGCAAGGCCGCTATGAAATACTCGATTTACTCCGAAGTTGCAGAAAAAGAGGGCCTTCCTAACACATCCAAACTTTTCAAGGCTATATCATATGCAGAAACAGTGCATGCCACAAATCACTACAGAAACATAGGAATGATCAAGGGTACTTCGGACAACTTAATGGACGCCATTGAAGGCGAACACTACGAGGTTACTGAGATGTACCCTGTTTTCAATGCAGTGGCAAAGTTCCAAAACGAAAAGGGGGCAGAGACTTCCACACATTACGCCCTTGAGGCAGAAAAGATTCACGAAACACTGTATAATAGTGCCTTAGAAAGCATCAGGAAGGGGAAAGACATAGAACAATCCGATGTTTATATCTGTCCAGTGTGTGGATATACCGTTATCGGCAAGCCACCAGAAAAATGCCCGGTCTGTGGGACATTAGGAGCAAAATTCAGAAAATTCTAACTACTGCCCTTTTCCCCTTTCATACTTTCGTCCTCAGTGAAGAGTTCGTTTATAAGGTCTGCTACCTTCCAGTCAAGCGAGACGGGAGTAGTAACGGCAACAATTGTGTTCTCTGAAAGACCCACCTCATTCAGTGCAGATAAGAGCTTTGTGTATTCTGATTTGTTAAAATTGTGCAGTAATACAACCTTTTTTGATGTTAGCATTGACCGGTGCATTATCTTTTAAGATATTAGAAGATTGGTCTCGGACAAAGTCTAATTTTTAAAGTAGAACTACATTTTATCATATGGAAAGGATAAGCAAGAGAGTCTCTGAGTACCTTTCATCAAATCCCTGTGCCATGGAATCCCTACAGTCTGGAATCGTAAATTATTCTTCTCTGGCAAGATATCTAATGAAACAGTTGAAAACGCAGAACTTCAACGCGGTACTTGCAGCCATAAAGCGATATCCAGAAAGAAATCCATCGCTTGAATCCGCATATAAGTCTGCACTTATTGAATCTAGAATAGAAGCATTCTATTCTATGACGAACCTGACCGTCAGGAATTCCGTTGACAATTTTGTCAGGGTCTCGAAAATATACTCCGATATCTATGGTTCTGGAGGAAAGATTAGAGTGGTTCAGGGAAGCCAGGGGATTGTGATGGTAATAGACAAGAAAAATACCCCCGAGGTTAGGAAAAAATTCCCTGTCGATGAAATTCTGTCATTTAGGGAGAATCTTGCTGAGCTCGTAGTGATATCTCCTTTAATCATAGAGAGGCTGAGGGGATATGTTGCATATATCTCTACCATATTGGCGATCAACGGTATAAACGTCTATCAGGTAGCTTCCTTTTACAACGACGTGACTTACATCATGGACGAAGGGTACATGGACTCGGCCGTCAAAGTCATGACAAAACTCACTTCTGGGGAGGCAGTGGGTTTGTAACCCTGAAAACCAATCTGTGCCTCCGTGATTGTGCTACGATCTCAAAATTTGGCTTTTGTGAAATCGAAACTACATTGAACTTTCTATTCATGACCCTTCCAACGATGCACGACTTAACACCTTCACGCTCAATGATGTCTATCGTCGAAAACCCAGTGACGGGTGCGAAAGGAGGATAGAGAAGAGCAAAGAATATTGCAGCTATTATGTTCATCGCAACATAGATCACGTTATTCATTGGGTAAAATTTGTAAGAAAATGGACCTATGAATACAGTTAATATGGATATCAGGTACATCATTATTCCGGGGGTGCTCCCCTCTGATGTTATCACTCTGAGATCCTTGTATATTAAAGTTGAATTTCTTCGCCCCGACCTCAAGGCTGCACCCCTCACATAGATCGCAATCACCATCGCAGTAAAGAGGGTGACGAGTCCAAGTACTACGTCCATGTTTTTAGCTCCTGTTTATATAAGCAGCTCTGGCAGATGTCGCCCGGCGTAGGAGAGCCGCAAATCTTACATTTCCCCATCTTTACATCCGCCTCATCTGGAATAAGGGACTTTATCCTGTCAAATGAGTTGAGTATTGAATATTTTGTACCGGGGGACCGCTCCTCCCACTTGTCTATTGACTCCCGGAATTCATTCCTTATAGCTCTGTCTGCATAAGGGCATTCAGCATGAGAGAAATCTATTCCCTGAAGTATAGCGTACAGCATAACTTCCTTTTCCGCTATCTTCCTTAACGGCTGCAACCTAGGCACGAGACCCTCCTTAACCGTATTGTGGGGGCCCATTCTCCCCATCCTGGCTATATCACCCCTCACAAAATTCATCATTACTGATTGGACGGTATCATCAAGGTTGAGACCCGTAACCATGTAGTCCAGGCCTTCATCAATGCCAGCGCTATTGATCAGTTTCCTTCTGAAAACTCCACAATAGCTGCAGGGTGCCAACCTTCCCCCTTCAGAAACAGCATCCATCGTAGTGCCAAAATTATCTTCAAACTTCAATATCCTGTGCTCCACGCCAAGCTTCTTAGTTAGGGATTCTGCAGCCTTGATAGTTTCGTGCCTGTACGATCTTATACCTTCGTCTATTGTTACTGCAACGATACTTACGTCCGGTCTTTTGCTGAATATCCTATGCGTCTCATAAAGTGCAACAGAACTATCTTTTCCACCAGAAAGTGCTACACCTATCCTTATAGGTTTCCTGATCTTCAGTTCATTTCTGAATTCCAGGTTCACTCTCTTTTGGAAGAACTTGATGAAGTGTTTGTCGCAGAGATGGCTTCCATTGTACTTGAGGAAAACAACAGCTTCATTGTTACACAGGGAACATTGCATTAACATTGTAGTAAAAAAAGTTATAAAAGCCTTTATTATTATTACCCATGGAAGATTTTGAAAAGGAACTAGAAGAAGTATCAAAATACTTTGAAAGTTTCGCTATGACGGATTACGAGTTAAGGGGATTTTTAGCACTGATCTTGCTGGGTGCAAGTACACCAGATACGATAGCAATGACTGCTAAAATTCCAAGAACCTCCACGTACAAAGTTCTTGAAAAGCTCGAAGAGAGGGGCTTTATCACTTCGCTAGAGGGTAGACCGAAGGTATTCAAGGCAAAAAATGTCCACGAGATAAGGAAGAACTTCTCCAAGAATCTCGATGTTCTCTTTGACAAGCTCACTGATATGAGCGAGCTCCTGACCCAGCAGGGTCTTCCTCAGTTGATATATACAATCTATGGAAGGGAAAGAGTCCTTGAAAAGATGAAGGAAGTCCTCAACTCAGCGGAAAGGTCTGCATCCATATCGACTCCAAAACTGAGAGAATTAAGACAGGAACTGGGGAAGGAAATAGAATCTGCTATTACAAGGAATGTAACAGTTTCAATAGTTGCTCCTGACAATCAGCGAGTACCACAAGGTACTAGAGTATTCAGGAACAATTCTCTTATTGCAACTGACATGGTTTCAGATGGTACGAAGGCGCTTATAGCAGCACCAGATTTGTCCGCCTGTGGATACACGGATAACCCTCTCCTAGCAGATCACATAAACAGCTACATAGAAATGCTAATGGTAAAGAAGATTTGAAGCGTGAATGGAATTGAAAATTTATGTCATAGATAACGGAGGGCAGTGGACACACAGAGAATGGCGGGTTATAAGAGACTTGGATGTAGATTGCGAAATTAAGAGCAACGCGTCAACTTTAGATGAAATATCGGACGCTGATGGAATCGTTCTTTCAGGGGGGGCACCATCAATAGCTTATGAGAGTTTCAAACTGGGAAACACGTCAGAATTCCTAGACAAGATGAATGTACCAATACTAGGAATATGTGTAGGTGCCCAGTTCATGGGGATGCACTATGGTACCAGAGTCTCACCCGCAGTGCATCCAGAATTTGGGAGAGTTGAAATTTCCATAGTAAAGGAGGATTCACTGCTGAATGGACTTCCACATAAATTCATAGCGTGGGAAAGTCATAACGACGAAATAAATGAAGTACCTCCCGGATTCGAGCTACTTGCTTCTTCAGAAACATGCAAAATTCAGGCAATGGCTAACGTAGATTTGAAGAGATATGGACTTCAGTTCCATCCAGAGGTAGAGCACACACAATTTGGTCGGAATATCTTCAAGAACTTCCTTGAATTATGTGCTCACTGAGAAATTCTCTTACTTTTTCTCTGAATTCCCCTATCGTACCATCGTTGCATATATAACGATCTGCAGTTGCGAGGACTTCCCCTATCCCCCAAGAAAGTTCCCTATTCTCTCTGACAGTAAAGTCTTCTATATTTCTGGGGTCGTCTTCTCTTCCCCTCTTCAACAAGCGACTGAATCTCTTTTCCCTGCCTGAAGATATACCGACAACGAGACCGATCTCCATGTCCTTCCTGAATCTTACAACCTCCTCTACGTTCCTTACTCCCTCAACCACCACAAACTTACTTTTAATCTGCTCTATCGTTCTCTTTGCCCATATATCCATCCCGTGATCTTTTCTTTCCTTCGAGGCAATTTCGCCGCTCATGGAGATGCTCAGGCCAATGTCAGTAGTATATTTCCTAACAATGTCTCCCATATTAACTACTTCTATACCCATTTCTCTGGCAACCATTGCAAATTCGTCTTTGCCAGAACCTGGCATCCCTATGATAAGAATTGCCTTTGCCTTCACAATACCGGATAATCAAGGAGATATATATGTTTATGAAACAGGGAGAGACTTCTGAATGGGTTTGACATCCTTAAGCTGACCTAGGATTTCGTCTCCAAGTAATATCTCTTTTATTTTCGCTGAGCTGTAGTTTAGCGCTACCGTAGTCGTCCTTCCATATCTTCCAAAACTCTGTACCTTGGAATCTATCAGACCAAGATCCGTCATTTCTCCTATGATATCTGCAACCCTTCTCTGGGTTAAACTCCCTACCCCCATCCTCTCAGCTACCTTTTCGTAAAGATCATAAAACTCTCCCATGGTAGAGCTTCCTCCACCCTTTATTTCATCGATCAAGGATATAGCAAAAAGAACAAGTTTACTGTGGAGAGGCAGTGATGAAATTGTCTCCACCACAACGTCCCGCTCAAGTTTCTTCTTTGCCTCGTATACCGTATCGTCTATGATTCTGTCCTGATTCCCCTTTTCAGTTAGCTCAACAGCTATTCTTAGCATGTCTATTGCCCTTCTCGCGTCACCGTGTTCTTGCGCTGCGAGAGCAGCACATGTTCTCATTGCAGACTCATCTATAGAATCTCCAATCCCAGCATAAAGCGATCTGTCACGTAGGATGTCGTAAATCTGGGAAGCATTGTATGGGTTATATACCATAGTTTCCTCAATAAGTCTGCTCTTCACTCTGGGGTCAAGATATTCCGTGAACCTTAGGTCGTTGCTGATACCCAGTATGCAGATCCTGCCTTCATTTGTAATTTCATTTATTCTTAGAAGCTGATACAGAACAGAATCACCATTTTTCTTTACCAATTTATCTATTTCGTCCAGGACTATAATTGCTATTCCGCCGAAATTCTTGATCTTGTCAAGGACCGTCGAATAAAGCTTGTCTAGCGGCCACCCAGTGAATGGTAGCTTCTCCTCCCACGACTCAAGCAATCCATCCCCAACTGCCAAGAGAATTCCGTATGGATTGTCAACCACACCGCAGTTTATATCTATAAGCTTAATTTTAGCATCAAGTCTCGATTGGATTATTTTGGTAATTTCACTTTCTACGAACTTAACAACGCTTGTCTTCCCAACGCCTGGTTTGCCAAAAATTATAACATTGGACGGTTTGAAATTCTTCAGAGAAGGAGAGAGAATTTCGGCAAGTTGTTCTGCCTCCTTTTCCCTATGAGGAAGTCTCTCTGGAATGAACCCAGGCTCAAGGGCCTGCCTCTGCCCCTTTACTATCAATGAAGAGTGAGAGAATTTTTCAAATAGATTTTTAGATGAATTTTCCATGTTATGATTAGGGAAAAGTTACCTTATTAAAACGGTTTCTTATCAAGTCTTTTACCAAAACCAATAAATACGTCCCGTTCCATGGCGTCCCCTCCATTTCGACTGGAGAATTTGCATTACGTTTTCTATTCGATTAACTCTGTAGGTTTTTGTAATCCCTCTATTTCCACTGGAACCTTTTCTGATTTTTCTCTGTCATCTAACAACAATTCGGCTTCGCCGACTAGGTACAGTGAGCCTGTCACGATGACATTTCTTCCAGAACGTATTGCAGAGTCCAGTGCTTTCTTGGGTATGTTTTCTACTTCGACATCTTTGAAAAATAAATGCGCCTCCTTCTTCAAATCATCTACATTCTTCTTCCTTTCTGGTTCATTTGGTTCAGTGATCATTATGCTGTCAGAAATTTCAGCTAGACTCTGCAGAATATTGTAACTATTTTTGTCTTTTAGTACTCCCATTACGATCAATGGTTCCTTTATTCCGTACTTCTTTACGTTAGTGCTTAGAACTCTAGTGGCTTCGGAATTGTGGGCACCGTCAAGTATCAGCAGGGGGTTTCTCCTCCTTATTTCAAATCTACCAGGTATCTGACTTTCACGTAGCCCTTCCAGAATATCGTGACTGCTAAAGGTATTATCCAACGATTCGCACGCAAGTATCGCTGCAACTGAATTGTTTATCTGGTGTTCTCCAAGCGCTTTCAGTTTCACATTGTACCTATCTAGATCTGTTTTTACACTGAAGCTAGTACCATCCAAAGATAACTCGATGCCTTTGATATCGTAGTCTGTTATTTCCTTCACGGGAGAGCCAGAGTGCTTTGCTATGTCCAATAGGACATTTCTTGCAATTTCAGGGACCTTACCTAGCACTACTGGCTTGCCTTTCTTTATGATTCCTCCCTTTTCCCTAGCGATGAGCTCTATGCTCCCTCCAAGTTTGTCTGCGTGCTCCAGCGAAAGGCTGGTTATCACGGATACTTCGGGATCTATTATGTTCGTGGAATCTAGCCTGCCACCTAGCCCTACCTCCACAGATGCAAATTGAACCCCTCTACTCCTAAAGAAGTCAAAAGCCATGTTAGTGGTATATTCAAAAAATGTGAGCTGTGTCTCCGTACCATGGTAATCGATTTTAGAACTGTACTTGTCCACAAAGTCGTCCACGAACTTCGTTGGTATTTCTTCATCATTCACTATTATCCTTTCAGAAAATCTCCTGAGATGCGGGGAGGTGTAAAGCCCTGCAAGATACCTCCTCTTCAGTATGCGGTAGATAAACGAGGCAGTTGATCCCTTGCCGTTAGAGCCTGCTATGTGGATGCTTTTGAAACTTTTATGTGGGTCTCCTAGTTTATTTGCAAAATCTATTGTTGGACCCAGTCCTAACTTAATCCCAAATCTTGAGAGGGAAAACAGATATTTCTCCCCATCCATTGCAGGTGAAGATGATCGTTAGTAAAAAGGTTTATTTATGTACAAAATTAAGATTATGCAGTCAGTTAGAATCATTGTGGTTGAACCGAAGAATCCTGGGAACCTAGGAGCAATTGCGAGATTGATGAAGAATTTTGGATTGAACGACCTGACTGTTGTTAATACAAATAGGATTCCAAGTGAGGACATTTTTCGCTCAATGAAAGGAAGCGAAATTCTATCTAAATGTAAGATGGTTGTAACATTGGACGAGGCCATTAAAGGACTGAAGTTTGTAGTTGGAACATCGGGAGTAAAAAGTGATTCTCCCAGGGAAGTGCTAAGGAACTATATGGACCCCAAGGAATTTGTGAAGCTCGCTACCAGAATAGAGGGAAAAATTGGAATCATACTTGGAAGGGAGGATATTGGCTTGACGAATAACGAACTCGCAATGTGTGACTTTTTCGTTCATATTCCTGCAGATGAAGAATATCCAATACTAAACGTATCGAGCGCAGCTGCAATACTCTTCTATGAACTATTTGGTAAAAAGAAATCTAACAAGGGTGATACGGTAACAAGAAGTGATAACGACAGGCTTATTGAAAAATTTAGAGACTCTCTCATTGAAAACAACTATCCCAGCCACAGGGTAAACAAAACGACACTTCTCTTCAGGCGCGTTATTTCAAGGGCTATCTTGACACCTTACGAATACAGGATATTGATGGGAGCCATCGGCTGTAGGCACAAAGAAACATTAAAGAATTGACTTCTTGGAATATTTCATTCAGGACAAGTTTATCCCGTCAGCACGGCTACGTGGATACCTGTGTCTTTCTTCTGACCAACAACGTGATATGTACCAACAACAGAAGCTACGGCTGCGGGAATTGGATCAATGTTCTCGTGTTCCTTTACAAGCTTTCTGAATGTATTCAGTTCTTCGTCCGTAACATATTCAGCATAACCGTTTGATTTGATAACTGCCTCATATGCAAGTTCTCCATCGTAGGAATGGTAATTGACCAGCGGTTCGTTGATCTCTGTCTCCTTAATATTATTCTTGGGAAAATCTGATATTTTTGCTAACTTACTCTTGTAACTCGATATTACTGGGTTCCCCCCATCGGTGCTCGCAGCTATGATCTTAGGTATTCTTTTTATGACTCCTGACACCTTCATCCTGTCAAATCCGAAGTATATACCTGCAAGGGTCGTACCATTTCCTACTGGCACAGAGACAGTATCTGGTACGCTCCCTATTGATTGAAACACTTCTGAAGCAATCGGAGCGTACGCCTCCAGGCCCAGTTCGGGATGAGCGCCTGCATTGGCATCAAACCAGTTATTCTTCTTGGCGTCTCTTTTACTCGTTTCTACACAGTCCTCATACATGCCGTCTACCAGAACTAGGCGTGCACCGTACTTGCTCGTAATCTCATTGAGCCTTGGCGAATGAAACTGCCTTGGTATGTAAACAAATGATTTCAGGTGGTACAGCGAGGCATAGTATGCAATTGATGCTCCATAATTTCCACAGCTTCCAACAACGACCGTGTCATAACCGTGTCTTATTGCATTTTGAACGTGTAATGAAGCAACTCTGTCCTTCTGTGTGCCTGTTGGGTTAGAACCTTCGTATTTCAAATATAACCCTTCAATTCCCAGGGTCTTCCCTAGACTCTTTGCCTTGATTAACGGAGTGTTACCTAGTACTCCACGGGTTTCCTGCATACAGGTAAGTAAACTCAGATTCGAACTTAAACCTGTCTCTTAATCGTGCAACTACTAGATGATCCTCAACCAGCTATGGGAGGTATCAGTTCATAGAAGCATTGATACTAGTTCCAAACTCCGCCTGTCCTACGTGCGATGAAACATTTGGACTCTCATTCTGATATATACCGTTCTCAGAGATAATGCTCTTGACCAGACCGTCTATGTGTTCGTTTATTTTCGTGAGTACGTGGTTCCACGGATATTCTTTCATTGAAGATGCAAAGTTCTCATTCTCTACGATCGACATAGTCTCGACAGACTTCTTCAGCTCCTTCAACACCGCATCTCCCCTAACTTTTCTTTCAGGTGATTCACTGTGAAACGGCATAATGCTGATAAAGAATATCCTGTTCCCATTAGAATTGAGCGCACTGCAGACAGGCTTAAGTACTGATGATGAAAATTGTCCAGCAGGAGAAGATACGACAACTATCTTTTCCCCCCTTCCCTGAGAGTTGGCAAAATCAATTATTCCTTCCATATCTCCAAAATGACTCGAATCAATATAGACTGAATTCCTATATCCGAGAGCCCTGACAACGTTGACACCAGCGCCTCCTACACCTATAACTTTAAAACTGTCTGACATATTAATGACATTAATATGACACTATATAAGTTTTTTTATATTTGAACGTATAACTCACCCTGTTCTTAGTATTCATTTTCTGGTTGTCTGGATGCTTTTTCCATTAAACTCAGCTTACTCAGCAAGATCTTTGGGGAGACTCTCAGAACATATTCATTTTCTACTCCTTCGGAATAACCCTTTCCAATTCTACTCTTCTTAACAAGCCCAGAGAGCTCAATGCTCTTGAGAAATTTGTACATCCTAGAATCCGAGATATTCTTGTTTAGACTCTTTATGTCTGATGTTTTGAAGGAGTTCTCAAAATTAACAGACTCTAACAGAGATCGTAAAAGCAAAATTTCATCCTCTTCCAGATTTATCAACGAGCTTTCATCAATTGGTG
Organism: Thermoplasmata archaeon; assembly: GCA_049965815.1. Taxonomy (GTDB): domain Archaea; phylum Thermoplasmatota; class Thermoplasmata; order Thermoplasmatales. The sequence continues at coordinate 41,886 of JBMFVV010000012.1, forward strand.
GAGAGAACTCTCTGTAAGCCTGAAGAACAGCCTCCTCGTCTAAAAATACATTCCTGACCTCGGCATATAGAGCAGAATTTTTAAGCAGTTCTATAGCTATCCTTGCACTCCCGCTTTCTTCTGCTAATTCTGATATTCTAGATATTGCACCATCGGTGTAAGCACCTTCATACAGCCCATAGCTTGCCCTTGATGCTGTTATGTTGTAAAGATCATTCGCATCATATTCCTTGAGGGGAACCCTGTTGTATTTACCCAACCCTGAAATGGTACTTCTATCAAGATACATTTCCGGTTCTTCCATAGAGAGAAGAACAAGCTTTATTTCGGGGCCTCCAAGTTCTGCGCTTCTAGATAAAAGATAAACTATCTGGCCGTGGCTTCTTTTCAGTGACTGTGATTCATCTAGCACCACGAGATTATTTCTTTGTGGTAATTCCTTGAACAGAATGCTTGATAGGGATTCTGCCCTCGCATTGCCTATTTCCGGAAGTCTAATGTTTGGATTGTCTAAAATTGTAGAGATGATGGATCTGTCAGTCTGATTGACATAGCAGTTAACATAAATCCCCCTGAAGTTGTTTAGACGTCTGATTAGTGTCTTCCCGATTAACGTCTTGCCAGTTCCTGGATTTCCTCGAACAACGAAGGTTGACGAGATATCATTTCCTCTGATGAGTTCTTCAAGTTCTTTCACCTGTTCCTCCCTGCCAATGACAGATTCAGGAATGTAATCTTGCGAGAGGATTGCAGAGTTTTTAACAATTTTCATATCGAATTTAACACTGTAAACGAAAATTAATAATAAACCCTATTATGTCGAAACATGGAGTATAGGAATCTAGGGAAATCCGACTTAAAAGTATCTGTGATAGGGCTCGGGGCTTGGCAGGCCGGAGCTAAGGGATGGGGTAAGATCGTAGATTCTGATGTTAAGAGTGCCATTTTGACCTCTATTGAGATGGGACTGAACTTCATAGATACAGCTGAAGTTTATGGCGATGGTCATTCTGAGTCCGTAATTGGAGAGGTGATCAAAGATAAAAGGGACGACATAGTTATTGCAACGAAGGCATCTGGAAATCATCTGAAACCAGAATATCTTGAGAGAGCACTCGAGGGAAGCCTCAAGAGGCTCAACACGAACTACATCGACCTATACCAGCTGCACTGGCCCGACATCTATACATCCCTGAAGGAAACCATGAAAACGCTTGAAAAGATGGCGAATAACGGAAAGATAAGATATATTGGGCTTTCGAACTTTAGCGTATGCCAGATAGAGGAAGCAAGATCATACCTATCCACAATGGATATAGTGTCAAATCAGGTTCGGTACAATATACTGCAGAGAGAAATTGAGGGGGAGATGCTCCCCTACCTAACAAAGGAGAAGATCAGCGTAATCGCTTATTCCCCGTTAGCCCAGGGACTCCTGACTTTTAAGTACGATCATGCAAATCTCGAGGCGAGTGACGTAAGGAAGAGCAACAAATTGTTCTCGGAACCGAACATCAAAATGATAGCATCTTTCCTTTCAGTGCTAAAAGATATATCACTGGAAACTGGACACTCCGTAGTACAACTAGCGCTTAACTGGCTCGTATCTAGGGATAACGTTATACCAATTCCTGGTGCCAAAAATAGGGACCAGGCAACAATCAACCTCCAGTCGAATGGGTGGAGACTCAACCAGGACCAGATTAAGAGGATCGAGGACAAGTATCGGGAAATAAAGGATAGTCTGGACACATTCTAAGAAACATCTTAGATCATCCTATTTTCTTCACATTTACTTGGAGTCAGCAATCCTTCTAGTCATCAATTCTGTGGATTAGTTCTACGTTAGAGCCAAATAGCATATCCTTGAATTCCTTGGATACATCATATTGACGGGTCTCTATATCGCTCTCTATGAGCATTAATTCAGAGAGCTCATCTGGATACCCTTCTGAAAATATTATCTCCTTAATCCCGGCATTTATTATCATCTTAGTACAATCGGAACAGGGGTGGGTAGTTACGTATATTATGCTTCCATTTATTGCAGTACCGTTGTAAGCTGCTTGAATTATAGCATTTTGCTCAGCATGCAACCCTCTGCAGAGCTCCCTTCTTTCTCCCGAAGGAACATTCAGTTTGTCCCTTAGGCAACCAATTTCATCACAGTGAAGAGCTCCTCTAGGTGGACCGTTATACCCTGTAGCCATAATCCTCTTTTCCTTCACAATAACTGCCCCCACCTTTCTTCTTACACAATTGGACCTGGTAGCTGCCATAAATGCCATTCGCATGAAATATTCGTCCCAAGAGGGTATTTCCATCCGATTGATATGGGCAACTCATTAAAAAGTGTTTAGAAGTTATTGCAGAAAATCACTTTCATTTAATCTACAGTAATGTTTTTATGAGAAATTAAATTGTATTCATATGGCAAAGTACAGTTTCAAGTGTGCGGACATCGGTATGGACTGTGGCTTCGTAACGAAAGCTTCAACGAAGGAAGAGTTGATGCCGATGATAGCCAATCATGCTAAGACTGCACACAACATGAACGAGATACCACCGGACGTAGCCCAAAAAGTAGAAGCCGCTATTAAAAAGAGTTTCTTCTAAAAACAGTAGGTAGTAATATATGGGGAAATAGCAGTATCCATTACCCGCTTTACTGGGAGGTCTATAGTTTGCTGCTTCTCACTGGTATCAGTTCAAGTTATATGCGGTATGATAATTGTTGATTGAATTATAGAGTAGTTGGAAGTTCGAGGGAAGTAGTAAAACTCCTTGCTTCAGCCTGGAGATACACGGACTTCCCTCGGCAGAACGGTTATATAAAGAATAGTGAATGATTGTTAGAACATG
>JBMFVV010000013.1:0-305 GCA_049965815.1 Thermoplasmata archaeon
CCAGGCTCATAACGAAGCTGATGGGTGAGATGCATACGGGTGAGAAGGATGGCTGAGTCCGGTAACTTCCATGACCGCACAAGTATGATGAGCGTCCAGTCACTCTCAGCAGAGATGCTCGCGAAGGAGATGCTGGACATACCTGAGGGCATGAAGGTCGCGATAGTCAGGGGAAGGGACGGTGAGGGGAGGGAGTTCCTCTCCCTTTCAGACCCCATGCTCGACCCACTCCAGTTCCCGAAGGAGATGCAGGCTGACCTGAAGATGATGGAGGTGAACAGTGCATATACGTCAAAAGACATAAA
>JBMFVV010000013.1:315-43813 GCA_049965815.1 Thermoplasmata archaeon
ACGTCTTAGGTTTCATCAGGTTCCCTATTGAACTTGTCCAGGGAACAAGGGAAGGGAAGCTCACACCATACAACTATTCCTCCTTATACAGCCAGCTTGTCAGTGAGCTGCTGGAAAAACCGCAGAGGTGGATAACGCCAATATAACACCTCTTCCCTTCTTTTTTGTTTTGGAATTTCTTGTTTTTCAATTCCTTATTGCAATTTATCTAAATCTTTTTGTTAGCATTCCATTATATTTCTTTTCTGATGAATACACTCCCTATCCCTCCATTTTTAAAGATAAGCCCAACAACTCTTTACAACTACCCGTTGAACGAATGATTATTCCAAACGTGTATAGTAATTTGGACAGCCCATCGGGAAGGTTCACAGAGTTAAAATAGGCAAAAACCCATAAGATTCATATGAAGGTTTACGAGAACATCTTGGATCTTGTTGGAAACACCCCGATAGTGAGGCTGAACAAGATTCCTGAGATGGGCGACAATATCTTTGCTAAACTGGAGTTTTTCAATCCCGGGGGAAGCATTAAGGACAGAATGGCTCTTTTCCTTATAAAAGAAGCGGAGAAGAAAGGCCCGATTGGAAAGGAGATAGTGGAAAATTCATCCGGGAATACTGGAGCTGCCCTTGCACTGATAGCGGCAGTAAGAGGCATGAAGGCAACGATAACAATACCAGACAAGATGAGCAAGGAGAAGATCAACCTCATGAAGGCTTTCGGGGCAGAGGTGATCGTGACGCCAACAGACGTCCCTTACGATTCCCCGGAGAGTTACTATTCAGTTGCAAGAAGGATAGCCCAGAAAAGGGGTGCATATTATCCTGACCAGTACAACAATCCTGACAACATAAGGTGCCACTATGAGACCACGGGTCCGGAAATATGGGAACAGATGGTTGGAAAAGTGGACATACTCGTCGCAGGCATAGGAACAGGGGGTACCATATCAGGTGTGGGGCGATACCTGAAGGAGAAGAATCCGGATGTAAAGGTGATAGGCGTTGATCCTGAGGGATCCGTATTCTATAATTATTTCAAAGAGGGGAAGCTTGTGAAGCCCCATGTATACAAGGTGGAGGGAATCGGAGAGGACTATCTGGTTAAAGCGATGGATTTTTCAGTAATAGATGATATAATACAGGTGAACGATGAGGATTCATTCATCATGGCAAGAAGGCTGGCGAGGGAGGAGGGGATATTTGCCGGCGGATCGAGTGGTTCAGCAATGGTAGCTGCCCTAAAGGTTGCCAGGGAAAGTAAAGGAAAGAATATTCTCGTGATTTTCCCAGACTCAGGATACAGGTATCTCAGTAAATTCTACGATGACAGGTGGATGATAGATAACCACTTCATGGAGGATCAGGAATGAAGTTCGCAACAAAAGCAATACACATTGGGGAAGAGCCGAATTATGATGGAACAGGAGAGGTAGTCTCTCCCATACACCTTTCAACTACTTTCGCAAGAAGAGACCCTGAGAAACCGACCGGCGGATACGAATATACAAGAACAGGAAATCCAACGAGGGAGGCGCTTGAGGGAAAGCTGGCGTCAATTGAGAATGCAAAATTCGGTCTGGCATTCTCTTCCGGTTTGTCAGCTGAAACCACCCTCCTGCTATCGACGTTGAAATCTGGAGATATGATACTGGCATCTGATGATCTATACGGTGGGACAAGGAGAATTTTTGATAAGGTGCTTTCTGGATTCGGCATCAGATACAGGATGACAGACTTATCAGATCCGGCAAAACTGAAATTCAGGGAGAAAGAGAGGGTGGTGTGGGTTGAGACTCCATCCAATCCACTCATGAAGGTCTTGGATCTGAGATCACTGTCCAAAAGATGCAGGGAGAATGATGTTATGCTAGTTGTTGACAATACATTCGCGAGCCCATATTTCCAAAATCCTCTAGACCTTGGAGCGGATATAGTCATCCACAGCACAACCAAGTATATCAACGGACACAGCGATTCCCTGGGCGGTTCCGTGATGCTGAATGACGAGTCCCTATACGGAAAGGTAAAATTCAACCAGAACGCGGTCGGTGCTGTTCTCAGCCCATTCGACTCCTTTCTTACCCTAAGAGGGGTGAAGACGCTGGAAGTTAGAATGGAGAGACATGAGAGAAATGCGAGAGAAATAGCGTCGTTCCTTGAGGGAAATGACAAGGTTTCTCAGGTGCTGTATCCTGGTCTTGAGACGAACCCGTATTACGCAATCGCAAAGAGACAGATGAGAGGATTCAGCGGGATGCTCTCATTCTACGTTAAAGGAAACTACGAAAAGGTCAAAAGATTCTTGAGACAATTGAAGTATTTCTCCCTCGCAGAAAGCCTTGGGGGCGTGGAATCCCTTGTCGAGGTACCCTACTTCATGACCCACGCCAGCGTTCCCGAGACCGAAAGAAGGAAGAATGGTATCACGAAAAACCTGGTGAGAATGTCTGTGGGCATAGAGAACATTGATGATTTAGTAGGTGACATTGAAAATGCCCTCAAGTCCATATGATCTGCAGCATGCCACTGGTAAAGTGGCCTCTGACTGGAACTTCCTCTGAAAATTCTTGATTCTTCTTTCTGGTCTTCATTCACTGACAGCTCATCTCGAACCAATGATCCTTGACCCTCAATTCTCTTGGTACCATGAGGTAATTTCTCGATTACTCTGCATGGCACTATGCCAATTACATACCGTTAGATAGATAATTGTTTTCTGTTAGATTTTTTGTGAGTAGTATGAGGTGGCAAAAATCTTGTACCGCGTGTAGTAATTTCTCTACACGACCGTAATATCACAAGGAGCCCACAGGGAAATGACTAGAAAACATTGATACGATAGGGACCTAACCATCTTTTAGCGTCATAGTTAGAAACAGTATCTCCGAGTTGAGTAAATCTTAAGGGCAGCTACGGCTATCAATGTTGAGAGAAACGGAAAGGATAGCTATCCACAAACAGGATCAAATCATTCCTGTCTGCGGTTTCTTTCCTTTCTCTCCTCGTTGTTCACCATAGTTGTGCAGGCGTCACTCAACTCGATAAGAAACCTCTTGAAACTCCTCTTTGTTCAAGAAGAGATACCACATCACCTCTATGAGCTGTTCATATGCAAACAGGAAATAGCGGACCTCAATCATCTTTGATTTTGTCTTGATTCTGCACTCGTCCTGCACCCTGAACATGGTTTCAATCCTCCACCTTATCTTGTATTGAGCTATGATGGAATCAAGGTTCACATCCTCCATATTGGTGGCGAACACCCAGTCAAGGTACTCCTGGGCTCTCCTGTCGAATATCTTTTTCAGGAATACGAGCTTCGTATCCCCTTTTATTTTCATGTTGTCAGAATGGAATGAGAATTCATGGACAATCACCTTCTTCTCCCCGTATCTCATGGATTCAAGTTCCCTCCTCTCCATCTCCATCTTGGGTACGAATATCAGGTACGGGACTGGAAGACTGCTCAGCCTTACCATAAGGTCCTTGGAATAGAATCCCCTGTCAAAGAGCACCAGATCAATGTTTGGTATGATTGTTCTTATAGTTTCAAGAAGGGAGAGCACCTCTGCAGGCATTATGTTCCCTGCAGGTGATGGAATGGAGATTATGGGTAATTTCATATCCCTGTTCACTATGCTAGCGGTGAGATAGGAATACTTTCCCGTAACCCCGTTCTCTCCAGTCCACCCGTGAATCCACCTATCGTCAACCTCTCCGTAGAAATCCTCAGTGGTATAATCAAAGGCGATGATGCACCTCTCCTTTTCTATGCCGGAGGGTTTTGATATAGAGGATATCCTTGAGAAGAGGGAATTCTTTATGGAGGAAGGGGAAGAGTTCTCTATTGCGAGATACAGAGAATCCGACCTGTTACTTATCGTTTCCACATACGTATTGGCAACCGCAGCCTTCAGAAGGTCTCTGTTGTAGTGGAATCCGCTGAGATTGGGGGAGTGATGCTTCAGGTTGAGGGAATCGTTTGTGAAGTGTTCGAGTGTTTTAAGAGATGAAATGAGGCGATCCCTGTTCATGCAACTATGACGTATACTGTTCTGCCAAGATATTCCTTTGGACAGTCAATCTTTGCACTATTCCCGAATTTCGTTACAGTTCTTATGAAATACCCCTCTATGTTATTTACCTCCACCCTTGAAGCTGGTGTGATTGGTCTCTTAATCATCGGATATACAATACATATCCAATATTAAATGTTGTCATACTCTCAACACTGAATGATGGCAAAGGAGCAGGCAAATATCGCGTTACAACAACTGGTAATTTCCTTTCGGAGATAGTGCTTTAACCATTAGTTAGAGTATAATTATGTGGGAGCTAGAAGATGTTTAAGGTGAGTAGAGACACCAGATGAGAACCGCCACAAATTAGATAGATTAAGGCTCCAGTGCAGAGAGAGAAGCTTAAAAATAAAAAAATATGGGCAGTCTTGGCCTACATCACGGAACGGGTGGACCGCCGAAATAATATCCTCCATTACAGTAAGTGAAGCCAAAGTTCCCTCTCGTAAGCACATATGAGATGGAGCCAAGAATTTGCGGATGACCACCACCATAGCCCCCTGCGGCTACAGTAGGAACAACTGGTGCCAGAACAATGAAAAGAATGACCACAACGAGAATGACAATAACCAAGGCGCGTCTGTGCCTAGAGGAGGAATCTGAAGAGTGAGCAGGTGAGACTGATGCTTCAGAGTTGCCTTGAGGATTATTCACATTTTCCTGATATAAAGTAAAGATAAATGAATTATGGCTACCCATCTTCTTTTAACTGCCTGTTCGGGATTTTGTGATTCATGGTTTCCTCAGTTAGAAGATTGTGAGCGATACCATGGGCGATGATTTCCACGGTCCCGTCATAGTTGACGGGTGGAGGGCTTACAACTATCTCACAATCATACAGAGGTGCTGGGCTCACCTGATCAGGGAGGTGGACGCATTCAAGAATACTGAACATGGAAATAAACTCTCAGATGAGATACATTCGATGTTCAGCGAACTGAAGGAATCGCTCAAATCGGACAATCTTGTTTTGAACGGAAATCCGGCCTTGCCCATCATCTTCCAATTCACGTCATTTAAGCATCAATGTGCTGTCCTGAAATGTGATCAGTATATGACTGTCGCAGGCCTGACGGAGTTCAGTGGAACTGCCCGAATAAAGGTGAAGGTTGACAGTTTCCACCTTCCGAGTCTTGAGGAATTCTATCAGCGGAACAAAATCCGCATCTCCTGACAGGACAATTATTGTTTCTATTTCCCCGCTTAGGGCCAGGGTTATTGCGTCCACTACCAATAGTACGTCCACGCCCTTCTCTTCGGGTATGAACTCCCTTCCAAACGGCCTGTACTTGAGTTTCCTTGTCTTTATGGTTACGGGCCACTTTGCAGAAAGAGCTCTTATCCCGCTGTGGAACTTTTGCTGCTGGGCATACTGTGATTTCTCCTTAGAACTGTCCTTTACCGCGTCATAGAGACAAACTATCTTCAGATCAAAACCGAACTGTTCCGAAAGCAGGGAGAAGAGCTTTCCATAATCAGCGGGGGGAAAGGGCAGCCTTCGCGAATCTTTCAAAGAATGATAAAAGTTCGAGTTATCAATAAGCAAAGCTGCCTTCTTCATATTATCAATTGAGCCCAGAGTTACTAGCAGAAGCCAGTAAATCTGGGGATCCTATAGTTGTCTTATCGTTAAACAGTATATAAGAATTATGAATTCCGCGTTGTGATTTGGTAGTAAGTATCCCTGACAATTTAATCCATTGCTTTCGGATAAAGATGGAGGAGGGGACGAACTTCAGAGATGACCAGACCCGCTGGCAAAGCATAGTCAAGACTCCTTATAAGGTTCTCGGGACGAGTGGGTGAGACTCCACAAGGATAGGATGGTACGAGCTGTCCGCCCTCCAGCAGATCATACAGGCCAGCGAGAGGATAATCAGGTCGAAGGAGGATTGGGAAACTTACTTCCCGGATAAGATTGCGTCCAAAACGAATGCCCTCATCTAAGCTGGAACCACAGCTACGGTATACATCCTACCCTGAGAAGGGAGCTTTCCTACGACGATGAAACCATGCAGTCTGAGAAGGCCGATATCTGAAGTTGGTGGATGCTCGTTCCACCAGTAGTCCATCTCCCAGGAAAAACGCCTTGTCAATTGACCGTACTTAACGATCCAGTCATTCTCATACAACACCTGAAGCGCTGCCATCTGCCTGCTCAGTTTTCCTTCGAGAAGCGTCTTTGCGTATCCACTGCTGAGCTTGTAAAGCACTTTCGCTATCTTATCGACCCTTCTTGTTATTACCTTTGTGTCTATGTCCAGAGCTATGCACATCCCATCCACCCACTGAGAGGGGTACCTGTTCATTGATGATCTCAGCGTTGTACCGTAATTCACCCTTATGGATTCATACCTGGATGTCTGTGCCCTGTTGTACCGCTCCATGAGGTACTCGGGATCTATGATGTATTTCAGTCTCTGTGCAGTCCTCTCTTCTTCGGTCATCTCCCTAGACAGGACGCCATCAAACATGAAGTAGCCGTTCCACCACGGATGTATCTTTCCCCGGACAGTGCTGCCCGGAAAGAAAGTTCTCCTGAGGCTGTCCTCATCAACAATCTTGGTGACGGCGACGTACCTTTCCGTAGAGGAGAATGCGACTTGCAACATCTGGTTGATTCGGGGAAACAAAATTTTCAACGAACTCCTCCAGGACGGTACGGCCGGTTGATGACAGAATGAACTCCGTTATGAACCACAGGCGTGCCTACCTGTAGCGCAGGTCGTCGTCGAAATCCATCGGGTCGGGGCATTCACCTGCATGCCTCCTAAATTCGTCATCGTAATGTTCAACTGCGTAATCGAACAGGGGCTGCATCCAGTCAATCTCCTCCTCGATCATCTCCCTTACCTTGGGCAAATTATCAACGTCAGAAGGCGTCACAGTTCTGTTGAATGCAGTTTTCTCGTCGTCCGGAGAACGTTCAACCATAACAGACCAACACCATCCCATTGATTTCAGAATGCAGTACAGGAACCATGTTCCTTATCCATTCCATCATTGGTCCCGGTTTCAACGAAGAAAGTGCACTTCCATTCACTCCTGACAACTTGGGAGAAATACAGTGAATTAAGGATGAAGCTATAGACACTCGCTTCGCCTCCAGAAGGATATCGGAGAATATGGATTTCTCCCTCCCTGTTCGTTCCTGCTGAATCATTTCTTTCTGCCGCCGATGAAAGATAGCAACTCATTCTCCAGCCATTTCAGCGCTGCAGCATTGTCGACCCACAGAGAATAGGAACTTGCAACATAAGATGCAGCCTCGTCCGGATGACCTGGCGTTATGTAGTTGCCTATAGGAGGGACGGGTACTATTCCGAGGAGCATCGGTGCCACATATGGGTTTGACTCAAATCCTTGCCTGATTGCCTCACTCGCATCTGCTGTGATGCCGTCACGCAGGAAGAGAAGGAGGGCACGGTCATAATTCCACACAGCGCTGTCCTCGTCATACCTGTCCAGAAGGCCCTGGGCGTTTTTCATATCAAATGTCAGCATGTAGAGCAGCAGAAGGGCGTATCTGTTTCCCTGGTTGTCGTCTGGATTGAGCTCCAGCAATTCTTCGTAAATTTGCACAGCTTCCTTCCTCTTTCCCATCCTCCAGAGTGTTTCTGCAAGCCCCTCCATTGCCCTCATGAACGGTCTTGTCTTGATTATCCCCCAGAAGTGCCCTTTATTAGTTTTGAACGCATCTTCCCCTATTGCCCTCCTTCCCGCCTCCACCCCTTTTCCGTATACCCTTCCTGACAAGGGGGGAGGAGCATACTGGACAGGAGAACTCCCCTGCCCTCAGAGTTATTCTTTCAGTTATGTGAGGCATCCTCCTGAAGTGTCCCTTATGACCGGGTTGTGCTCCCTGGTTCCTTGTGCTCTTCTCCCTTCTTTGATGTTTCTCCATTATGAAATATGCCTTTCCGTTCTTCACTCCAACTGTTGAAGGATGTCTCTTCTTGTATTCCTCGATATCCTTCCTTAAGCGGTCGATCTCCTCCCTGAGTTTCCTGTTCTCATCACCGAGCTTCTTGTTCTGGTCAATCAGATAATCTATGATCTCCTGGTCCCTTGGAGTCTCTGCAAGGAATACATGCATGAAGTGCATAATACACCATGAATAAACATGTTTTTATTACCAACTCTGGTCAAATACCATTATCGGCCACAAGGGACTGACCAGTTACTGTCAGCGAGAAAGGATAAATAAAATGAATACCTTTTGTCGTGGGCGGAGGTTGCCGAGCTAGGTCAAAGGTGCCAGATTGAGGGTCTGGCTCCGTAGGGATCCGAGGGTTCAAATCCCTCCCTCCGCATAACGAAATAGGTCCGGTGCGCATCCGCGACCCTCTTCTTTCTATTTAAACCCGACTTCGCCCTTTAGTACTACTACACTTTTTATTTTACCTTGTATTTTACAAGGTCCACTGACATACTCTCCTCCCTGAAGGTCGGAGGTTCTAAGGTCTTCATCGTTCATGAAGTTGCCTCTTTAGGGGTATCAGTGCTCCCTTTGCATGCATCCCTGTCTGCATGCAATTGACCTACATCCTCGACTAAAGGAGGATGCAACGCTATATTGAACGAAGCGTTCACGTCAGCATGGTCAACGTGTCCACAGGTTAGACACTTGAATGATTTTCCTTCCCTAATCCCTATGTGCCCACACCGGGAACACTCTTTCGATGTGTTTCTCGGCTCAACATAGGTTATGGGAATGCCATTTAATTTCGCTTTGTATTCAATGAAATCCTGAAGCTGGTAGAAAGACCATGAGTTCAGGCTGTAGTTGAATGCTTTTGTGTGTTTATTATTGCGGATTCCATCTGGCTTTTCCATTTTTATCCCTGCATTTTCACGCTCTGCTATACCAACGATCTTTTTGGATACCTTATGATTCAGATCCCTTATTATCCTACTCTCCCTGTTTTTTATTTTCTTCAACAGTTTGTACTTCTTTTTCATTTGCAGTTTCTTTGGGAGATATAATTCCAATAAGGATATTCCCAGATGATTACCACTTCTGGCCCGTTATTCTCTCAAAAAGGTCCTTGTACAGCTTAGATGTTTCGGCTATGATGTCGTCGGGAAGAGGTGGGATTGCAGGCTCCTCAGCCTTCCTGCTCCTAGCATCCATTAGTTTCTCATAGTACCCTATCTTCCTGTAGTACTGCCTCACGAATTCTTTGCTCCTCTCCACCAACTTTCCGTTCCTCTCGAACTCCTCCTTCTCCCAGAATCTGTCCTCATCCGCCGTTCCAAATGTATCGACAAGAACCGCTTGCCTTTCTTGATCCAGCGCAAACTCCTTCTTCCCGTCTGCGTGAATCAATCCGCGATCCAGAGCCTTGCTGTTGATCTCACTGTCCATTTTCAGCGTCATTTCTTTTATATTCTCAATGTCCTCACCCGTAAGTCCGCCGACCTTCTTCGCTTCCGAAATGTCTAGCAACCTGTCTGTTTTCTCAAATTTTGTTGTCATTTCAAACAGCGGTTCCGGTATCTTGTCACCATGCTTCGGCGGATTCCTGAAACCCAGGTCCTGGTACCTTGCCTTCCCTTTCTCAATTCTGTCCAGAAGGGAGCCGGCAACGTAGTATCGTACAATGAATTCAAGTGGAATAAGATAGTTCTTCTTGTCCGTAGTTGCACCTGTTTCATAAATGTCGAACTTCCTTACTACCATCTCCCTCTTGTTCCTGAACTCAAGCAGGTGATTGGGTAAATTGAGCCTGGTGGCCTGCTCAAACCAGTAGTTAGATGTCCTTGCAAGCGATTCGCCCTTGTCAGGAACAAGTGAAGGAATGATCTTGTCAAAGACTGATATCTGATCGGTGAACACAAAAAGCAGATTCTCTCCCAGGTCGTATACCTCTTTAACCTTGCCTTTTCTGAGGAGCTTCATGATTCTTTATCCCAGGCTAATCTTTAACTTTTCGTAGATACCTTTTCTAAATTCTCTTTAAAGAGGATACGTGATGAGAAATGGGGGGGAGGCACCCTCCACTATTGGAAATGTATATTTTGATGGTTGTAATGCCTATGATATGGCAACTGAAATTAAAGTTAAGTACGGTACAGACCTCTTGAAGAAGGGATTTGCCAAGATGACCAAAGGGGGAGTCATCATGGACGTCACCAATGCAGATCAAGCAAAGATAGCTGAGGCAGCGGGGGCAATTTCAGTCATGGCACTAGAGAGGGTTCCGGCAGACATCAGGGCAGAGGGAGGAGTAGCGAGGATGGCCGATCCACTGAAGGTGAAGGAGATCGTTGATTCAGTTACTATACCAGTGATGGCAAAGGTAAGGATAGGACATCTTGCAGAGGCCAAGGCTCTTGAACAGCTCGGCGTAGATATGATTGATGAGTCTGAAGTTCTTACTCCTGCAGACCCATTCTTCCACGTGAACAAGAAGGAAATATCAATACCGTTCGTTTGCGGTGCAAGGAACCTTGGAGAGGCAGTAAGGAGGATATGGGAGGGTGCAGCCATGATAAGGACGAAGGGAGAGGCTGGAACTGGGGATATCATAGAGGCAGTGAGGCATGTGAGGATGGTCAACCAGGGAATTCAAGAGGTTGTGCTAGCAGATGAGAATGAACTGTGGGAAATGGCTATAAACGTTTCAAAAAGTTATGAGAACCTCATAAGGGAAGTAAGGAGCGGACTGTACGGGAGGGAGATGGTATCCGATGATGACGTGATTTTCGGAAATTACACATACGGAGAGATAAAGTCGGGGATACACGGGGTGCTAAAGGAGGTCAAGAAAGCGAAAAGGCTCCCAGTAGTCAATTTTGCAGCAGGCGGAGTTGCAACTCCTGCAGATGCTGTCCTGATGATGGAGCACGGCGTTGACGGCATATTCGTTGGCAGCGGCATATTCAAGAGCCCCAATCCTGAAAGGATGGCTTCTTCCATAGTTCAGGCCACTGCAGCCTGGGACGATCCTTCAGTGATGGTTGAAATGAGCAAGGGATTGTCAGGAATGAAGGGGAGGGACGTAGAGAAGATGGATGAATCAGAGAAGATACAGGGCCGCGGATGGTAAATCCACTGAATGTCTTTCCTGACCGTTGTTGGCCACATCAACATTGATGTTGTGTTTGACATAAAGCAGATACCATCATTCGGAAGCGAAGAGATAAGGGGAATAGACAGAAGACTTGGAGGAACCGGCGCAAACATAGCGAGATTCTCTGCTGCGCTTGGGACCCCCGTCACACTTGTATCAAGGATCTCCAGGAGTTTTCCACAGGACCTCCTCGCACCGCTGAAGAACGAACTCATCACACTGTCACTTGAAACGGCAGATGAGGAGGGACCGGTGTGTTACATCGCAGACGCAAAGGACAACCAGATAGCATACATGTATCAGGGGCCAATGGGCAAACCGGGAAGTGATAGAGTGATTGACAGCAAGTACTGTCATTTCGCAACATCCAACCCAGATTGGATACTCAACCTGATGGGGAAGAGCAGAAGCATCAACGTCCTCGATCCGGGGCAGGAGATAAAGTACAGGTGGAAGAAGGAGAAGCTCATTGAAGCTGTGAGGATGGCAGACCTTGTGATTCTGAATGAGCCGGAATTCAACTACCTTTCATCATTCACCAAGGTGGATGCGGAAAAGACCATAGTCACCCTGGGAGGGAGGGGTGCAATATTCCAGAATGAGCTGATACCCACGGAAAATATAGCGCGGACGTCCTCCCTGGGAGCAGGCGACGTTTTCAGGGCTGGTTTCTATTCCGCCATTTACCGCGGGATGGAGATGAAAGCTGCAATTTTTTGCGCAAATATCGTCACAGGTTTCTACCTGAAGAATGGAATGAATGCATCACAGCCTTTTGACTGGAAGAGAGAGTGCTAGCCTTTTCTTTGACATTTAAAATCGATTTTTAGTGCACATTCATTTCACAAAATCTATCGTTTAATAGAAATAATTGTAGGAAATAACCTCAGAATGAGCGCTCCTCCGGGAAGGGACAGATGGTTTCTGTCCTATTTCCCAATGAACACATCCGCGGGAATTACTAGTCCGCTGGCACCACTTTTCATCACAGAGCTACTGGCTGGAGGAGCTTTGGAGTATTCCATCTACGTGATAGTGGCCTCCCTGGCAACCATACTTGGCCTGGTCGTCTGGGGCAATCTATCAGACAGGCTCGGCAAGAGAAAAATGTTCGTGTACATCGGTTTCGTCTCCCTTGCCATAACATCACTGATGTTCTCAATTTCGTTCAACATCGAGTATTTCGTATTCGTTTCCTTCCTATCCGGATTCTTCGGCAGTGCAGCAACCCCAGTCTCTTCCATCCTCATCATGGAACTGGCAGAGAGGAAGGACTGGTCTGTGAAGATATCCAAATTCTCGCAGTACAACAGCTACGGTAACATTGCTGGCGTACTTTTCTCCGTACTATTCACGGGAGCATTCCCAAAGGTATCCATGCTCAGGTACCTGTATGTCATATCCGCCGTCTTCTACCTTGTTTCAGCCTTCCTGGGCCGCCTCTACGTTCCTGAAAGCAGTAAGAAGATAAACAGGGACGAAGTGCCCCTGAGGACATTCAGGGTCTTCGAGAGGGTCCGGTACCTGCCTTCACAGCTTATACATTTCAATTTTCACTTCAGGGAACTTGACAAGGACCTGAAATTAATCATCATCGGATTCCTCGTCATGATGACTGGCTTTCAGCTGTTCTTCGTTGAATTCCCAATTATGCTCACATACAACCTTGGTGTTCCCTCTTCTGTCTTCTTCATAATATACCTGGGCAACTACCTGTTCGGTGCAATAACTTTCGGCTTCTCAGGACAGACATGCAGGAGGTATGGCAACAGGAAGGTTGCAACAATGGCAGTACTGGCCAGGATCATCATCTTCCCTTCCACAATTGCCCTTGTCGCCCTTGTCACTTCCAGGCCCCTGTTATTCGTCGGCCTCCTGCTGATTTATTCCTTCCTGGGAGCCCTCTGGGCTTTCATTTCCGTGGGCACTGGTACGCTCGTCTCGAACCTCTCAAAACCTGAGGAGAGGGGAAGAGTGAGCGGGACGTACAACGCCGTGCAGAGCTTTGGTGCAGTAATAGGATCGGCAGCTACAGGTCTCATTGTCCTTAAGTTCGGGTTCTACGTTGATTATATAGTAGCGTCAATTGTCGTGATAGCAGGGTTGACAATATTCCTGCGGGAGAGGACGAAATAATCATTCCATCTTCACGATCTTTCCGCCTGTATAAATGGGTATGATTTCCGTCATATCCACCTGCAGACAGAATTCTATGTCCCGCTCCAGATGAAACTGCTTCAGGAGCACAGCACCCTTCCCGTTTCTTGCCCTCTGCAGGTTAACCTCTATGTTCGACCCTGGCTCTAGTATCTTCTTTGTGAGGGCATATGCAAATTCATTGTCCTCAGTTGACACCCCATTCCTCAGATTTGCCGGGAATATATGGACTTCCTTGTTCCTGAGATGTCTTGCAAGCGAAGTGATGTTCAGGAATGAGCCTATGAGCGTACCCTCGCCTGCATTCACTATCGCCTGCGACCCGTTCGTGGTTTTCAGTGCTATCTTCGCACCTTCGAGCTTCATCCCGAAAGTCTCAGTTGGAGAATTGCCGTGTTCGAACCCCTCAATGGGCATCAGGTTGTTTTCACCGAACAGGATGTACCCCTGTTTTTTAAGCACATAGGCAGCGTTCACGCTGTCAACGGGCACAACCTCCTTTGCACCTTTCATCAGCATCGTGACAATGTTAGATGTAGCCCTGAATATGTCAGCAACCACTGGCGTTCCGTAAACGTGCCTTATGTATCTGCCATCAGTTATCCTTATCATGGTATCATTTCCAGGCTTATCTCAATACCCTCGTTGTTGAAAGCTCTCCAGGAGTACGAGTTGAATGGATAACCGACGATTATATGAACGTTGCCAAACTTTGAATAGAGGCTCCTGTCCTCATCGCTCGGGTAAATGACGCCCGATGGGTGCGAGTGTATTGTCCCAACGTATCCAAGGTCCATGGGGCGGGCCCACAACTGCATGATTGCACTCCTGTCTCCTGATATGGTTCCTGGCAGCAGGGCGATCTCGTATATGATATCCTTCTTCGCTTTCAGCAGGGCTGCGAACTCGTTTGGTAGGGAGTCCTTGCTGCTCTCCATCACAAGGTCGATGACCCCCTTCCTTATCTTCATGTCATTTTCTCCCTTGTATTCCTGTAGAAATCTGAGTTGAACCTGATGAACTTCGCAGGGTATTCGCTCTCGGTGAACGATATCTCGTCATGGAACCCGACCTCGATGCCCTCCTGCCCGTCTAGCGTTAGAAGAATGCTCTTTCCCTTATCGAGCGTGACTACCCTAATCGTTGATTGGGATGGAACAACCATGCTCCTGGCGCTGAGCGTGAACGGTGCCATATATGAGATGACGAAGCCCTTCACCTTTGGATCGAGAATGGGGCCGCCTACGCTGAGTGAATAGGACGTGGAACCGGTGGGAGTTGCTATGATTATGCCGTCCGCCCTCACGTTGTGGATAAAATCGTTGTCAATGTACACACCGAACCACCTGATCTTTGACATTATCATCGATTTCAGGACGGCCTCATTCAGCGAATCCGGAAGCCTCCTTGAATTTACTGTAGCCTTGATCCTTGCCCTCTCTTCCAGCCTGTAATCCCCATTGAGAAATTTGACGATGCATCCCAGCGCACCTGATGAATCTGTCTCCGAGAGGAATGCAAGACTGCTGACGTTTACTGGCAGAACAGGCAGCCTGGTCTTCTGGAGCGTCCACAGTGCGGTCCCGTCACCTCCTACCGTAACGATTGCGTCCGCGCTGATCTTATCCATCTTCTCCCCATCCATCTTCATTTCCTTTGCCGTTCCCAATTCAATGACAAAATCGTGCCCATTATCCTTCAGGTAAGTCGTGAGAAATTTTATGAGGTCCAGGCACTTGGGGCATTCTGGCTTTGAGACAAATCCGATCTTCATGGCTCATGCCCCCCATTGAGCAGAAAAGCACTTGCAAAGAAGATTATACATCGTTGGGGTGGAATCAACAACAAATATATAAGAATAGAGAAAAGGCCAGGCACAACGGAAAGGGTAAAATAGAAATTTTCGTAGTATTTAAAGTATTGAATGAGGATGGAACGGAGGGACATCGCCATCATTTCTGCCATAATATTAGCAGGCGTAGCCATAAGGCTGCTTCCTAACATCCTCTACTACGCCTGGGGCAACGACTATGGCATCTACTATTACCTCAGCGAAGCTTTTCTCAGCGGGAACGCACTTGCATATCCGCCCAGCTCGCCCTGGGGGACGGACGGATACCAGTATTTTCCTGTGACATTCCTCATAGTGGACCTGGTTCACTATGCCACCGGCCTGCCAGTGAACATCTCCCTTGACTATTCCATACCCATACTCGGTGGCCTCACACCATTCCTTGTATATGCAATCTCAAGGGAAGTGGGTTTTGACAAGATGACGTCTGCCCTCATCGGTTTCCTCCTGGTGGTCAGCCCGATCCAGCTGTACCAGACGTCCCAGCCCAACTACCTGACCACTGGACATTTCTTCCTGCTACTGTCCCTTTACTTCTTCCTCGCATACCACAGGAAGAGGGTGTATGCTATACCCATGGCAGCATCCATTGTCCTCCTTGTACTATCGCACCAGCTGTCAACATACTTCTTCCTCATATCAATAATCGGGATGGTTTTCTCCGTCAATCTTCTGAGTACCAGATGGAAGTCTAAACTGTTCTCAGACATGATGATAATAGAACTTTCAGGAACGCTGATGATCACATACCTTCTCATCAGGGTGCCTGATATGGTATCCTTCTTCTCTAAGGCCGTTCATGGCCTGGGGTATGGTGCGGTAGTTGCCCTCTTCTATGCGCTTGTCATAGGTATGTTCATCCTCCTGCGGAGGGTGGACCAGGATAGTATCAAAAGATACGCAGTCAGCGCCATTGAGAAGCTGAAGCTTGAAATTGCCCCCAGAAGGGACGTGGCGCTTGTTTTCGTGACTGCGATCATCCTCGTCGTCATGTTCGTCATACTGAGGATGACGGGAATACTGCCTGCATACATCACATACAGTGCAATCGTTATATCCCTCCCTTTCATAATATTCGTTTCCGTTTCAGTCGTTGGTATCAAGTACTTCCTTGTGGAAAACAACGTGTATGAGGTGCTCGGGTGGTCCGTTATAATCATGCTCTCACTCCTCTACAGCTTTGCATCCAAGAATACTGTGCTGTTGCCGGCTAGAAACCTGGAGTATCTATCTGAACCATTCTCCATCATTGGGGGGTACGTGCTCATAAGATGGTATCATTACTTCAGGACACAGAGGAAGGAGAAGGGAACTGGTATCAAGCAGGTCTACTCAGTTGGACAGCAAACTCCATCAGTGATAGCTATAAACAGTGCGGCTGGGGTCAATATAATCTCCGTGCCGTGGTCAAGGAACGTAAATACTGTGAGGCACATCACATATTCTGCCAGGAGACCTGTGGAGAATGTTGTCGTCATAGCCGCAATTTCTCTTGTACTCCTGATGGGAGTTGCAAGCTACCCCATGGTATCCGATTTCGTTCCCTCTCACTCCGAGGCGATTACGCTGGAAGACAACGCCACTATCCAGTACCTTGTAGCCGAGGGGAACAGGAGCCTTTCAGTTGCCACTGATCATCAGATAGGAATACTCCTTTACTCCTATGGCTTCAGTTCACCGTTCAACAACATTTCCGTCCTTTGGAATTCCACCAGCTGGGTGACTGCGATAAACGAAATAACTGGAGACAACGGTTCATATGCACCCATAGGCTACGTATTCCTCAACACCTACATGCTCAAATACGGGGTGTGGGGTTACAACAGCACGCTGAACCCCAACCAGCTGCCAGTTCCAGTGAACGGTTCATCGTTCACCAAATTCTTCAGGGAACCGTTCGTCCTTGCTTTCGAGAATTCTTCTGTCACTTCAAACAGCACAACATACCTGTTTGAGGTCAACTGGACGTTCCTGGGGGAGAAGGGGTACAACCTATCTTATTATGAGGGGTTGTACAACGGCAGGACATCAAATGAGTCGGCTATCCAACTTTCTCCCACTTCTCAAGCTTCTGGACAGAAGACAGCGTACTCCCCCTCCTTATCTCCTCTCTTACCCTATTCTCCCTTTCAGCAACGTCTACGGCCCTATTTGCAATCTCAAGTGCCTCTTCCTCGGGTATGACAACAACGCCAGAGTAATCAGCTATGATGTAGTCCCCAGTTCTTATCTTCCTTCCGTTGATCTCTATCTCGCTCCCTATCTCGCCGAACCCCTTCGGGTCACCTGCGTTTGAAGAAACGTACTTAGAAAATGCGGGGAATGGGATCTTCATGATCGAGTCCAGGTCCCTGATCGCCCCCCAGATCACCACGCCCTTCACTTTCTTCGTCACGCAGCTCCACGATGCAAGTTCCCCCCACACTGCATCCTCGCCGCCGTCCGCGTCTATGACTATTATGTCCCCCTCCTTCGCGTGGTCTATCGCCTCCACTGGCTTTGCCCAGTCACCGTTAACAGTCTTCACGGTAAGCGCCCTTCCAACAATCCTTGTATCAACAGGTATCCTGGGTACTATGCCATGGATTGCACCACCCCTGTGCATTGCATCAGAGACATTGGATGACGATACCTTTGACAGCGCCTCGACAATCTCGTTCTTGGAATATTTCTTGTACATGTCCCCATGCTCTGCAACGCCCGTTGCTATGACCCTCTTGATTGCTGCAGTTTCCTCCGTGACGTTGGGTGCCTTCGTTATCGCCCCTCCAACTATGATGATCGAAGCACCACTCTTCACCATGTCTGGTATGGACTCCTTGTTCAGTCCTCCTGCCACCGCAACTGGGAGATTAGTGGATGCGACCACCCTCTCCAGCACCTTCAGCGGGTTCTTCCCTAGCATCTGCATATCTATGCCCACGTGCTCGCAGAAGTACTTGACTCCAAGCTTCTCAAGCTGTTTCACCCTCTCCTCCACGTTCTCCACCTGGAGAAGGTCTATCATTATCTCCGCACCGTACTTCTTTCCCGCCTTCACAGCTTCCGTTATGGTGGGGTCGTCGCTTATTCCCAGTATGGTAACGATCTGAGCACCGCTCTTTGCAGCGAGTTCCGTCTCGAAGCCTCCGACATCTGCCGTCTTCATGTCGGCAACAACTATCTTGTTGGGGAAATTCCTCTTTATTTCCCTTACGGCGTTCATGCCTTCGCTCTTAATCAGTGGAGTGCCTGCCTCAATCCAGTCTGCGCCTCCTTCAACTGCCTCCTTTGCCACCTGAAGCGCCCTGTGAAGATTCTCAAAGTCCAGGGCCACCTGTAAAACTGGTTCCATATTATCGCCCATGAATATGGAAAATGACTACATTAACTTATCAGGATGGAACATTATTTCCACCTTAAGGCATCTAAATACGGAAAGTCAATTCAAAATTGCAGTACCGGCAACCGCGCTCACAGAAAACTTCTGGGAAAATCGTATATAGTGGATTAGCAGTTGATGCCTGAAGGGAAAAGACCAATTGAAGCCATCCAGAAGAAAGAAAGTTGCAATAGTTTCAGCTATCGTTGCCGTCGTGATAGTGATAGCTCTTGTTACCCTCTACTACTGGGGTCCTTTTTCAACGTATGGAAACAGCGAGAAACAGCTCACTCTGATTGCATCTGAGGATAGCCAGACCATAATATCCGGGCAGAACATCACTTTGCGACTTGGAGTATACAACACCGGACCAACTGCTATTTTCAATGTCAGTAACCTGTGGCCGACAATAGGAGGGGAAACAGTTCACCTTGGTACAGGACCGTGCAGCGCCAACATACCTTACGGTTACGCAGTGGTACCAGGCAATATTTCAGGCACTTCCATTATAACGGCAAAGCCTCTAAACATGTGGCAGCCAGGGACATATATGTGCTCGATCATCTACCCAGTAAGCAGCTACAGGATCATGGGGCTCAGCAGCAGTGGGTACATGCTTTCATCAAGCAACTCACCAATACCTCTCACCCTGTCCAATACAATAAGGATTTCAGGATACTGGGCTCCTTCAAATCCGCTGAGCACATCATACCACTTCGAATATTTCCCCGCTGGCCAGTACACGGTTATAGTTGCTGACGAATGGGGTGCCGTAGCATTCCTCCATTTCACTGTAACTTCATATTCCCTGCTTCCTGCTTGATCTCTTAATCTCCTCTACCCTCTTCCTCAGTTTTGAATCTGATTCAGAGACTATGCCCGCAAAATCTGCCCTGGCTGCCTTCACTATTGCATTTGAATATGCCCTGGAGATCTTGCCCGCATTGCTCCTGGACGCCTTGTATATGTCTGGAATTTCATAAATGATGCCATGCTTGGGTGGAGTTCCCCTACCCTTCCTGAACCTGAAGAATGCCTTTTCTGCACCGATTATCTGGACTGTGCTCGATGAGCTGAGCGCCAGATTCCTGATACCGCCGAAAGACTTCAGCAACCTTGCAGCCACCTTGTAACCAACGATCTTCTTCAGGTTCGGAGCACTCCTCTCCACGTATTCATCCAGCGTCTTCTCCAGCTCCTTTACGTAGCCCCTCACCTCCGCGAGCATCCTCGCAATATGCTCAGAAAAGTCCCCCTTTGCAGACGTTGCATATCTCATGAATATTGAAGTCTCCTCCACCTTCTGCTCCAGGAAATTCTCGAATTTCTCCATCTCATCCAGTGTGGAGATGATCTTCTCGATCAGCTGGTCCTCTGTCAGTCTTGACGATAGCAGTTTCCTGTTCAGCATCTCAAGACTTTCCCTCAGGATTCCATAATCAACCCCCTTCTTTTTGAATGAGGGTGGAAGCATTACCGTTTCACCGTTGAACGTTCCCTTCCCGTCCTGCAGGATTTCAATGTAAACGGACGTGAATTCCTCCCTTGTCAGTTGAAATTCCCTGTCATCGCCCTTTATTTTGTCGACAGAAACGAGGTAAAGCATCATCTGTTGAGGAACGGGATGGATAAAAACTTTCTTGGCTTTAACGTTAAATAACGGTTGAAAATAAAGGTTGGTGCAAAACACAGACTTCAATGCACTGATAAAGGAGTTTGAAGCTGAATTAAAGTCTGAGAAGGGAGACGTTGCATCATTTGCAGTGAAATTCCTGAACAGAAAGGTGAGGCATTACAACTGGGTTGGCATTTATATGGTGCACGGCGACAATCTTGAGCTTCTCACTTATTCCGGTCCAAAGGAAACGGAGCATACGAAGATAAAGGTGGGGGACGGGATATGCGGTCTTGCTGCTAAGGAGGAGCTGACTGTCGTTGTGCCTGACGTTTCCAAGGACTCCAGGTACATTGCCTGCTTCCCAGAGACGAAATCTGAGATAGTTGCGCCCATATTCAGGGACGGGAAGGTCATTGGGGAAGTTGACATAGACAGCGATTTTGTCGATCCATTCACAAACCAGGACAGGCACTTCCTTGACCAGATAACAAATTTAATAGGGAGAAGGCTATAACTTAAAAGGAGATTTGTGACAGTTTCAAGTATTATAAGGTACTCTACAGGTGGTTTAATGTCAGGGAAGAAATACACGAAATATGAGAAGGCCAGGATAGTTGGTGCAAGGGCCCTCCAGATCTCTATGGGCGCACCCATTATCATTGAAATACCTAAGGACATAATTGACCCCCTCAGGATTGCGCTTGTTGAATTCGAAAATGATGCAATTCCAATGACGGTCAAGAAGAGATCTAGGGCGAAGTAGGTTATACATGAAGAACTGGAGCGGCCATATAATTTTCCCCCAGAACTTCGAGTGGAAGCAGATGGAAAAGAGTTTCAGGGGAATGATGGAGCTGTTCTTCAAGGAAACGAACGAGATGGAGGACGAGCCCGATCACAGGGATGTGATCATCATGCTCAACATGCAGGACATAAAGAACAACAGGAAACCTGAAGGTTACACAAGGGAAGGGAAGCTGAGGATGATATTCCCACTTGACAAGAAGGAGATTACTATTCTTGCTCCGCTACCAGAGACGTACGTGAGGGACGTTTCAGAGGACATCAGCAAATATCTCATTTCTAAGAAGATAAGGCATGTCCTTGAGTTCGACCAGATGAAATATACCGCATACAGGAAGAAGAGAAAATAGTGCCGCGGTCTTTTGCTCTACTCCAAGAATTCCACGATCCTTCTCGCACCCTCTTCCAGGTCCTTGTCTGAAAGAGAGAACGATAGCCTGATCCTGTCATTGCCAGATGGACCGAAGCCTGAGCCTGGCGTGACCAGCACCTTCTCCTTCTCTAGGAGCCTGCTGGAGAATTCATCACCGCTCATACCGTTCCTGATTCTCGGGAAGGCGTAGAATGTTCCCGCAGGTTTCCTGATATCAATCCTGTCGCTCTTCGAAAGTATGTCATACAGCCTGTCCCTCCTCTTCTGGAATGTTTTCCTCATGCTCTCAGGGAATGTTGTATTGTCCATTGCCCTCAGGGCTGCATACTGCGAGATGGATGGTGCGCATGTCAAAGTCTGCTGCTGATATGAATCTATGAACGTTGTGAAATCTGCAGGAGGTATGAGATAACCGATCCTCCAGCCGGTCATCGCATGACTCTTGGAGAAGCCGTTTATGACGAACGTCCTTTCCTCCATCCCCGGATATGAAAGGGGAGATATGTGCCTACCCTCGTATATGATCTTCTCATATATCTCGTCCGAGGCGAGGTAAATCCTCCTGTCTATGACGATATCCGTTAGCCCCTTCATGTCCGCATCTGATGCCACCCATCCGTGCGGGTTGGAAGGGGAATTTATCATGATCATTTTCGTTCTTTTGTCAATCATCTCATTCAGTGCATCTAAGTCGGGGCTGCCGTCTTCCCTCGACGGGAAGTACCTGGGTACGCCTCCTGCTATCTTCACTATCTCTGGGTAGGAAACGAAACTCGGGTCCTGCATCAGCACATTATCTCCACTCTCTATCACCGCCTGGACTGCCATGTTTATTGCGAATTTCGCGGGCGTTACGATGACGTTCCCTGCCTTCACTTCCTTCCCTGTCATCGCACTATATTTCAATGCAATCTTTTCCCTCAGTTCCTTGATACCGAGTGATGAGGTGTAGTGCGTCTTTCCCTCCTTTGCCATCTTCATTGCGTAATCTATGACATCCTCTGGAGTTGTTGCATCCGGTTCACCAACCCCGAAAGAAATGGCGTTCTCCCCTTTCTCCTTGAGTTCTGCAAACTTGTTTCCCAGTGAAACAGTTGGGGAAGGGAGAATTGACCTGAACCTCGACGAAACCATCTTTGCTGATATCGATTCTCAATATTTATCTTCCTCCATCTTCATTGACATGGTAAAGAATTTATTCAATCATTTTCCACCTTCCCCCAGATAATGGCAACATATCCCCCTCAGCGTTGTATGGGCACAACCAGAACACCTGATGAACCTTTTTCCCCCGCCTCAGAAAAGATAATTAATTGAGTCTGTCTATTCGTTACGTGTCCATCAAGATCCAGTCCCTCAGCAAGTTTTACGGAGAGAAGGAGGTTCTTTCAGATTTCTCGATAGAGATCAGAAGCGGCGAGATCTACGGTATACTTGGACCAAACGGATCTGGAAAGACGACGCTCCTGAAGATCATGGCGGGCATCTCACCGTTCGACAGGGGGACGGTGACTGTGGATGGCATAGATGCAAGGACGGACCAGATAGCGGTGAGGAAAATAGTCGGCTATGTCCCTGAAACGCCGTACCTCTACGAGAGCCTGACGCCATACGAATACTTCAGCTTCGTCGGATCCATAAGGGAGATACCGAAGGAAGTTGCTGAGCGCAGGGCAAACGATCTCACAAAGGCTTTCGGCATGGAAGAATACAACGACCAGTTCATAGGCAGCCTCTCATTCGGGACAAGGCAGAAGGTATCGATCATAGCATCTCTTATCCACGCGCCGAAGATACTGATACTGGACGAGAGCATCAACGGCCTCGATCCCCAGTCTGCAAAGATATTCAGGGACCTGCTGAGAAGCCTTGCGCAGGACGGAATGACTGTTGTTTTCTCGACACACATACTTGAGATAGCAGCGAATGTGTGCGAGGATATAGCAATCATGAAGACAGGGAAAATAGTTGCTGAGGGGAAGACGTCAGAACTGCTCAAGGAGAGGAACCTGGAGGACCTCTTCATAGAACTGACGGCAACAGAGGACATCAGCTCCATTGTCAGTGCACTGAGGGGAACGTTGAGATAGTAGCTTTTGAAAATACAACGACAAAAATATTAGTTGATGAACTTCATGCAACTTTCATGTTATCTTACAGCAAGGTTTCCATTCCGTTATTGAAACCTTTCAAGACGAGTTTCGGCACGCAAACGACAAGGGATGCAATCATCCTTCTCTACCAGGGAAGGGAAGAGAAGGCGTTCGCAGAGGTTGTCACGGATGATGCACCCCTATATGGATATGAGGACAACTTCACCGCCATGCACGTGATAAACAATCACCTGAAGGAAATATTCTCGCCTGATCTCGAGCCCGAGAAATTCAACGAGAAGGCGAAGGCAATAAGGGGGCACAACATGGCAAAGGGGGCCATGGAGATGCTGCTCTGGGACATAAATGCAAAGAGGGAGGGAAAGCCTCTCCACAGGTTCCTCGGCAAGAGCAGGGGAAAGGCGGAGGTTGGAATATCCATAGGCATGTCGACGATAGACGATGAGCTGAGGACGATAGGTGAAGCAGTGAAGAGGGGGTACAGGAGGATAAAGGTGAAGATAGAGAAGGGTTACAACGTACAGCTCCTCAGCGCAATAAGGGAAAGATTTGGCGATATCCCCCTCAGCGTTGACGCAAACCAGGGGTTCACGAGGGATGATTTCAAGATTCTGAAGAAGCTGGATCAATTCAACCTGAAGTACATTGAGCAGCCGCTGCCGCTGGAGGACATAAACGGCCATGCACTCCTGAGGAAGGAGTTGAAGACTCCAATATGCCTGGACGAGAGCATTGAATCTGTGGAATCTGCGGTTAACGCAATGGAGAGGGGGGCTGTGGACATCATCAACATCAAGCCAGGCAGGATAGGCGGATTGCTTAACTCGCTGGAAGTGATGGAAAGGGCAAAGGAGAATGGAGTGAAGATATGGATTGGCGGTATGCTTGAGACCGGGATTGGTAGATCGTTCAACATATCACTTGCATCCAATGTGCTCGTTAACCTCCCGGGAGACACATCTCCAAACGACAAGTACTTCAAGAAGGACATAACAAACGAGAGATTTGAGATGAGGGACGGGATGATCGCGCCTTACAAGGGACCCGGCATTGGGGTATCGCTTGATTATGAATTCTTCAACAGCGTGCAGGTGGAGGGGGGAAGGCTCCTTGATTGATCTCGCAGAAGTGGATAAGATATACCCCCTCATGGTCGAGTACAGGCGGCACATCCACGAGAACCCTGAACTGGGGATGGATACTGTCGAGACGAAGAATTACGTGAAGAAGCTCGCTTCAGATCTGGGCTTCAGCATCAAGGAAGTGGGCAACGGCCTGATAGTCGATTACGGCGCAAACCCAAAGGTGGCGCTGAGGGCGGACATGGATTCCCTGCCCATAGTGGAGGAGACTGGGCTTAAGTTCTCTTCAAAGGTGAACGGAAGGATGCACGCATGCGGACACGACTTTCACACATCCGTTCTCATGGGTGCGATGATCTACTGCAAGAGGATGAATTTAAAGCCAGTCAGGTTCATCTTCCAGCCCGGGGAGGAGATAGGGCAGGGGGCAGCCATGATGATAGAAGGAGGAGCGCTGGACGGCATATCAAATACGTTCGGCCTTCATGTCTGGCCTTCACTCAACGTAGGCGAATACTCTATATGCAGGGGGAAGGCGATGGCTGCGGTGGACAGTTTCGACATAAAGGTGAAGGGATCGGGCGGTCATGGCGCATACCCACATCTTGCATACGATTCAGTTCTGGAATCAGCAAGGATAATACAGTACCTGCTCGCAGTTCCTGCCAGGAAGATAGATCCTCTGAACTCAGCAGTCCTGAGCATAGGATACGTGAACGGTGGGAAGGCAAAGAACATAATTCCTGCAGAGGTGGATATAGGCGGTACTGTGAGAACTTACACAAGGGAGGATTCTGAGACCATAGAGCGTGAAGTCACAAAATTCAGGGGTGAGCACGTGGAAGTGAATTACGTGCGCGAACTTCCTCCGCTGATAAATGACGAGAGAATCGCAGGAAAGATAGATTCAGTTGCTTCGAAATACCTGAAACCTGTGGTGGCAAGGCCAACAATGGGAGGGGAGGACTTTGCATTCTACTGCTCAAAGGTTCCGAGCGCATTCGCTTTCCTGGGCACAGGAAAGATCAGGGGCATGGAGGTTTCTAAGCACTCAAGCGTGTTTGATGTGAACGAGGATGCACTGAAATACGGACTCCTGCTTCAACTATCAGCAATAGAGGCCCTTTCATCCTGACAAAAATAAGTTTTATTATCGATAGCGTATTCATGCTGTGTGGTTGATCCCGCGACGAGTTATTTTTCCTGTAGTGATAAGGAGAGGGCAATTTTCGAGGCTGGAGTCAAGCTTGGTTCAATTTATCACCAGTACACGGGGATACCAATCAACGACAGCAACGTCGAATTCCTTGAAAGGGCGATAGAGAAGGCAGTATCCGTCCAGCCATTCGTCACCAGGGTCAAGGTGAGCATTGACAGAAGGAAGGTTGGAAAGTCAAGGCCGGCATACAAGTACAAGACACTCCTCGGGGACATGATGGACGTAACGATCAACATAAAGTACGGGAAGGCAGTGGTCGAGGGCAGGATGGCCTGGGTGTCTTCCATGAAATACCCGCTCATGAGGTTCAAGGTGCTTGAGGAATGAAGGTTAAGATATCGCTGGCAGGCATGCCAGGAGTAGGAAAGACACAGACCCTCCTGAAGACTATAGACATTTTGGAGAAGGAGGGTAATGTCGTAGGTGGAATACTGACAGAGAAGGTCATGGATGGGAAGGAGGCAGTGGGCCTCAGGGTGCTGGACTGGCACAGCAAGACATCCATAATTTTCGCGCACAAGAGCATCAACTCCAGGATAAGGATAGGAAAGTTCGGCGTTGACCTGAAGGCGTTTGACCAGGTCGCCATCCCCGCTATAGAATGGTCCAGGGAGAACGCTGACGTCATTGTCATAGACGAAGTGGGAAAGATAGAGCAGGAGAGCAAGGCTTATACGGAAATAGTGAAGGAGGTGCTGGAACTGGACAAGATGATGATAATCACGCTCCACAAGAAAGGCAGGAACCCGCTGCTCCAGGAAGTGAAGAAGAGGGACGACGTGAGGAGCCTAGAGGTTACGCAGATCAACAGGACGCTCCTGCCATACAAGATAGCGCAGCTCCTGAAGGGAGAAGAAGCTTGATCATACGGGAAGGAGCAGTTGAAATAGAGACAATTTCATCATTTGAAAAGGGGCCCGGGAGCATTTCACCCGGCTTCTACAACAGGTCAATGGAAGTATCAAGGGATTTCTCAGTTGCGCTGCTAAAGACAATGAAACCTGGAATAGCTCTTGATTCAATGGCTGGAACGGGGATAAGGGGGTTGAGGATTGCCAAGGAGGCGGGGTGGAATGTGGTGCTGAACGACAAGGACCCAAGGAATACTGAGATAGAGAAGAGGAATTCCAAGTTGAATTCCGTTGATTTAGAGATCATGGGTGAGGACTATTTCTGCGCCGTCTCATCACGCAAGTGGGACTATATAGACGTTGATCCATTCGGAACGCCTTCCGGGCTGCTGGAAGCGGCAATAATGAACCTGAAGAACAACGGCATCATTGGAGTGACGATGACTGATACTGCAAACATTGAGGGGAAGTCCCTGGATAAGGGTCTCAGGATCTATGGGTCCAGGTCCATTCACGGTATATATGCAAGGGAGGTATCAACAAGGATATTCGTGAAGTATGTGATGGAGAGAGGGGCATCCCTGGGCAGGGCCGGCAAGCCGCTCATTGCGATCAGGGAAGGCCACTTCATCAGGGTATTCGTGAAATTCAGGAAGGGGAACAGGGTTGCAGATGAGTCGATGGAAGGGATGAGAATGGTGGAAGTGGATGGGAAGACTGTTGGCCCCCTTTACGTGGGCAGGCTGTACGACGCTGAAGCCCTCAGTAAGATGGAAGATTTCCCATTTTCTGAGCATTCGAGGAAGCTATTCACCAATTTCAGGAATGAGGACCTGATGTTCCTCTTCTTCACCAATTCCATTGATAAAAAGGAGATAAAGAAGTCCGCCATAATGGATAAACTGCAGGAGAAGGGTTATAATGCAGGAAGTACGAATTTCAATGATAAGGGCATCAAGACAGACTGCGACAGAGAGGAGTACACAAAAATACTAAAATCTATATAAAAAAGCTATATTTAAAAGACCTTATTTAATAGACGCACTTTCGGTTCTAGCCATGAAAGGATATCTCGCCCTGATGAGACCTGTTAATGCTGTGATGGCGTCATTTGGAACAGTCATAGGGGGCGTAATTGCGGTCGAAAGCTTCAGAGGACTGCTGTACCCACGCCTATACCTTGCAATGGCCGTCGTTTTCCTCATACTTCTCGGCGGGAATATCTTGAACGATTATTTTGATGCTGATATAGACAAGATCAACCACCCGAACAGGCCGATACCTTCAGGACAGGTATCAAGGGCATCAGCAAAATACCTGGCCATAGCACTGTTCATAGCAGGGCTGGTCATTTCCATATTCACATTAAACATCACGCAGTTCCTCATAGCAGCACTTGCCATTTTCCTTCTGGCCACGTACGAATGGAAGACAAAGGCCTGGGGGCTTGCAGGTAACATCATTATATCGTCACTCGTAGGCCTCGTATTCGTCTACGGAAGCATGTCGATAAGGCTGACGGACGTCGTAATAATACTCTCCCTCATGGCATTCCTTGCAAATCTGGCAAGGGAGATAGTGAAGGACGTTGAGGACGTATCTGGTGACATCAACAGGACAACGCTTCCGAAGAAGATAGGAAAGGGGCTGAGCCTGGTGGCAGCGGCTATACTCATCATCATCGCAGTCTCCCTGACGCCCATACCCTATATCTTCTTCAGGTGGAACGGAGTCTATGCATTCACGGTTGCCCTTTCAGATATCATATTCCTCATATCCGTTGCATATTTCTTCAGTGACCAGACAAAGGGGCAAAATCTGATAAAGATCGGCATGATCCTGGGACTGGTAGCATTCCTGGTTGGTAGTGCGATATGATACTGGAGAACATAAAATACGGACGAATCAGGCATCTGACTCTTTTAGACCCGGAGAAGAATGGACCTGACAGCATAAAAGGCGTGATAGAATTCATCAACGATTCTGGAAGCGACGGCATAATGGTCGGCGGGTCTACGAACACGGACCAGAAATCTGTGGACGAACTTGTTGTTGCCATAAAGAGGTCAACTAAAAAACCAGTCATCCTCTTTCCATCTAGCCCCGAGGCGCTATCCCCGCATGCAGACGGTATATTCTATCTCAGCCTCCTGAATTCCTCATCCCTGAAATACGTGGTTGGTTACCAGGTGCAGTCGGCAAGGCTGCTGAAGCGGACGAAGATGGAAGTGATTTCCGTCGCATATCTCGTCTTTGAGCCGGGGATGACAGTTGGGAAGGTGGGTAGTGCGAACCTGATAGGGAGGGATGATATTTCAACTGCACTTGATTATGCAACTGCGGCGGAGCTGATGGGCTTCCAGGCGATATACCTGGAGGCGGGTTCAGGCGCACCGAAGAGCATAGACCCGAAGGTCGTAAAGGCCGTCTGCGAAGACATGACAATACCTGTAATAGTAGGTGGAGGCATAAGGGATCCCGTCACCGCAAAGAAGATGCTTGATTCTGGTGCAGCAGCTGTTGTCACGGGAACGGTAGCGGAAAGCGATCCAGCCGTACTGGGGAAAATAGTGAAAGCTATAAAGGGCTAGGATTCAGACTCTATCTTCTGAAGGTTGATCTTCGCCTTGTTGTTTGATGGGTCTAAAGAAAGTGCCTTCTCGAAATCTGCAACTGCAGTTGCATTGTCCCCCTTAGACATATATGCAAGACCCCTGTTGACATAGTAATCTGCATTCTGCGGGTTGAGCTTTATTGACTGGTCGTAATTCTTTATCGCTTCGTCATATTCATTGAGGTAGAAATAGGCGTTGCCGAGGTTCACGAAACCGTCTAGGTACAGCTCATCCAGAGCAATGCACTTCTTCAGGTTCTCCACAGCATTCCTGTAGTCCCCCCTCTCAAGGTAGACGCTGCCAACGTTGAAGTAGAGATCCTGGTCATCCTTCCCTTCCTTTATCAGCTCGTCAAATATCTCCAGGGCCTTGTCATACTTTCCCGAATGGAAGTACGTCACTGCCAGATTGAACCTGGTCTCATAATCCCCCTTGTCAAGCTCAAGCGCCTTCTGGAAGTTGTCTATTGCCTCCTTGTACTTCTTGAGCGACAGGTATCTTGATCCCCTCTCGAAGTATATCTCGGCACTGACTACTCTCTCCGCCTTCTCGTTCTCTTCCTTATTTTCCTTCGTTACTCTAAAGTCCATTGCAACTTGGAAATAAAGGAGGAAATAAAATATTTGTCAAAAATTTCAGGACATTTCGCTTAGTACCTGTTTCACCTTTGTTGAGAATTCGCTTATGTCTTCCTCGTTGACAATGAGAGGTGGCCTCAGTCTTATCGTCTTCTCAGAAGCCTTCAGCACCACAACGCCTTTAGAGTAAAGCCTGTCGTAGAATTCGTCCCTCTTCTTGTCGCTCTTGAAATCGAATGCGTCCATGAGCCCTCTTCCCCTTGGATTGAAAAGCACGTCCGGGAACTTCTGGTTCATCTCCTCAAGGAATTCCACTATGATCTTCCCCATATCCTCCGCATTCCTGAGCAGGTTGTATTTCTTCATGATCTCTATGATCTTTGTTGACCTGACCATGTCCGACAATGTTCCTCCCCAGGTGGAGTTGATCCTGCTGGATACCTTGAACACGTTGTCCTCGACCTCATCAACCTTCTTCCCGGCCATTATGCCGCATGTCTGCGCCTTCTTCCCGAATGCAAGCACGTCCGGCTCTATGCCGAAGTGCTGGTGCGCCCACCATTTGCCAGTTATACCCATTCCGGACTGCACCTCATCCACTACGAACAGTGCGTCGTTCTCATGAACAACCTCCATGGCCCTCTGGAAATATTCCTTCCTGAAGTGGTTGTCACCGCCCTCACCCTGGATCGGCTCCATGATGAATGCTGCGATGTCATTCTTGTACTTCTTGAATGCGGCGTTCATCTCCTCTATGCTCTTCTCCTCAAGCTTCTCCACGTCCTCAATCGATTTCCTGGTGATTGGGAAGGTCATCTTCGGGTTTGTTATCCTTGGCCAGTCGAATTTCGGGAAATACATGGTCTTCCTAGGGTCAAAGGTGTTGGTGAGGCTCATCGTATAACCGCTCCTTCCGTGGAAAGCCTCCTTCAGGTGCAGTATCTTCGTTCCCTTCTCCCCCTTCACCCCTTCCGCCATATTCTTCCTGACCTTCCAGTCGAATGCCGTCTTTAGCGCATTCTCAACCGCGAGTGCACCGCCGTCTATGAAGAAGAAGTGCTTCATGTACTCCGGGCCCGTCTCCTTTGCAAATGTATCCACGAACCTGGCCATTTCTGGGGTGTAGATATCGGAATTCGTGACCTTGGTGATTGCAGCCCATTTGAGATCTTCGAGGAAATCCTTCTCGAACATGTCAGGATGGTTCATTCCAACCGCATTAGATGCGAAAAAACCGAAGAAGTCCAGGAATTCCTTCTTTGTGACCATGTCATACATTCTCATCCCCTTGCTCCTCTTCAGGTCAAGAATGAGTGGCATACCGTCTGCGAGCATGTGAGATGATATCATTTTTTTAATTTCATCCGCGTCCAGCAACTCTTGATTAAACATACAACAAAAGTACAAGAGAAGATATATATTTTTCTTACTTGTAAAATTATCGATGTATAAAAATAAAACAAATTATTTATTAATCATTTCGCACTCTTCTTCCCCTATCTCTTCCTTGAAAATATTTGACATATTCCTGATCATCAGTTCCAGGAATTCACTCTCATCCACTTTCCTCCCTATCTCCTTCTCCAGTGATGTCATGACCCCGGGATCCATGTCACACGGGCTTATGCTGAAGAACTTCGAGAGATCAGTGTTGATGTTCACTGCAATTCCATGCAGGGTGGAGAAGCCCTTCACCGCGAAGCCTATGGAGCATATCTTCCTGTCGCCGACCCACACACCTGTTTCCTTGTACAGCCTTCCTTCCCCTTTTACCCCATAATAGCCAAGAGTCTCTATCAACGCAGCCTGGACCTGCTCGATCAGTTCCCTCACATTGATTCCCCTCTCCTTCAGGTTGAATATGAAATAAAGGACAACCTGCCCCTTCCCGTGATATGTGAGATTGCCGCCCCTTTCCACCCTCAGTATGGGAACGGAATAAGTGCCTCCGCTGCTCGGGTCGTAGTGGATACCCCCCGTATATGTGTCTTCGTGCTCAGTTGCAATGATCGTATCACCGATCTTCCCATCGTTCCTGAGAGCGTTCATCTCCCTCTGCATCTCGAGACATTTCCCATAATCCATCGGGATGCACCTGAGAAGTCTGATCATCCCTACTGTAGTTGATAAGAAGATAAATCGTTACTCATGTTATGCCCGCCAGGAAATATAGTTACGACTGGAGGTAAAAATGACCTCTTCCCACTTCACTTCCTTTTCCTTATAGTCTTAGCGATCTGCTCCAGCGCTTTCTCCAGGGTGGATCTTGGGCAGGCTATGTTTATCCTTTCGAACCCTTCCCCTCCGCTCCTGAATATCTCCCCCTCTACAAGCCCCACCTTCGCTTCCCTTAGCAGTAGATTCTGCAGCTTCTTTGGATCCTTCTCTATCTTCCTGAAATCAAGCCATACCATGTACGTGCCCTGCGGCTCTATCACCTTCACATCAGGCATTTCTTTCCTCACGAATTCCTTCAGGAATTCCATATTTCCCTTAAGATAGTCAAGAAGCTGGTCGAGCCATTCCTCGCATCTGTCGTATGCAACCTGCACTGCAGTTGCTGCGAATGAGTTCGGTATGTCCACTCCAGTCGTTGCAATTGAATTCAGGAAATCCTGGCGTATCCTTTGGTTCGGTATTATGATGTTCGATATCTGCAACCCGGCAAGGTTGAATGTTTTCGATGCGGATGTGCACGTTATTGAGTGGTCAGCGAATTCCTTCGATATTGATGCGAAGTTCGTGAACCCTATGCCTGGGTACCTCAAATCAGAATGTATCTCGTCAGATACCACGAGCAATCCGTTTTCAGCACAGATTTCCCCAACCCTTTCCAGTTCATCCCTTGTCCACACCCTCCCTATGGGATTGTGGGGCGAGCAGAGGATCATCATCCTTGCCCTTGGGTCCTTGGCCTTCTTCTCAAGGTCATCGAAATCCATCTCATACCTGCCTTCCATGAGCTTCAACGGATTCTCCAGGACATCCCTGCCATTGGCCTCTATGATGTTGAAGAATGGATAATATGCGGGAGTCTGCACTACAACCCTGTCACCGGGTCTTGTGAACGCCCTCACGGCATGAGATATTGCGGGAATGACGCCTGGTGTGAATACGATCCATTCTCTCTTCAGTGGCCATTTATACCTCCTCCTGTACCAGTCAATGACAGAATCAAAATAATCCTTTGTGAGGCCTGTATAGCCGTATATGCCATGCCTGGCCCTTGATACCAGCGCATCCACAATTGGCTTGGGAGAGCGGAAGTCCATGTCCGCTACCCATAACGGCAGCAGGTCCTCGTATCCGAACCGCTCCTTCAGGAAGTCCCACTTTTCGGAAGCCGTATTCTTCCTGTCAACCTTCTCATCAAAATCGTAAACATACCTTTCCATACCAAAACCAGCCAGTTGATATGATTCTTTGAATGTATATCCCATTTTCCGTCTCTGCTGGGGAGACAGGAATAATCGGCGAATCCTTGCTGTTTTGCGCAATCAAAAGGTTTTATATTGAAAACATCTTAGGGTTTTACTTCGCAGTGATGATATGGCTGAGCACAAAGAGAAGAATGAGAACATAAAATATATTGTAAGGCTTGCGAACACAAATCTGGATGGTACCAGGAGTGCTGTTTACGCTCTTTCAAATATAAAGGGAATAGGTTACAGGACGGCAGAGATCTTGCTGAAAAAGATGAACATACCGATGAACGTGAAACTCGGTGAGCTGGACGACGGCAAGATAGATGAGATAAAGGAAGCGATAGATAAGAGGTACAATGAATTCTATCCGGCCTGGACACTCAACCACCAGAAGGACATACAGACGGGCGAGGACCTCATGAAGGTCGGGCCCGATCTCGGCGTGGCCCTGCAGGATGACATCAACAGGATGAAGAGGACGAGAAGCTACAAGGGAGTTAGGCACGAGAAGGGCAAGAAGGTCAGGGGACAGAGAACAAGGTCAAACGGGAGGAAGGGACTGGCCGTAGGAGTGGTGAAGAGGAGGGAGGGACCGGCTGAGGCCGGAGCAGCAGCACCTGCGGCTGCGCCTGCACCGGCACCCACACCCGCCCCAGCAGAAACGAAGAAGTGATGATTTATGGGAGATCCAAAGAAGAT
Organism: Thermoplasmata archaeon; assembly: GCA_049965815.1. Classification (GTDB taxonomy): domain Archaea; phylum Thermoplasmatota; class Thermoplasmata; order Thermoplasmatales. The sequence goes on from JBMFVV010000013.1 coordinate 34,224, forward strand.
TAGGAAGAAGTACGAAACGCCGAGGCACCCGTTCGAGGGGGAGCGTATCAAGGCGGAGAGCCAGATGGTCAGTGCATACGGCCTGAAGAATAAGAGGGAATTGTGGAAGGCTGAGTCAGAGCTCAGGAAATACAGGACAAACGCAAGGGACATACAGGCCAGCCTGAGGCTGGGAGATGCGAGGGCAATGGAGCAGGTAAAGAGCATGATAGGCAGGCTCTCAAGGTACGGTATACTGACCGAGAAGGCGACTGCAGACGATATTCTTGCATTGAATGTTCAATCATTCCTGGAGAGGAGACTCCAGACATTCGTCATGAGGAAGGGGCTAGCCAGGACACCCGGCATGGCAAGGCAGATGATAGTCCACGGCCACATATCCGTGGCAGACAGGAAGATCACCATCCCCGGATACAAGGTGCTGAAGGTCGAGGAGGAGTCGGTGAGCTACGCACCGAATTCACCGTTCACGAACGAGCTTCACCCGATGAGGATTGCTGGGGAGAAGAAGGAAGGGGGCAAGGGGCAGCAGATCGCAGAGAAGAGGGAGGATGCATAAATGGGTAAATTGGGAGTAGTCAACATATACGCTTCACAGAATAATACGGTGATAACGGTCACGGACGTCACCGGAGCAGAGACGCTTGCAAAGGCATCCGGTGGAATGGTCGTCAAGGCTGACAGGGACGAGAGTTCCCCCTACGCTGCCATGAAGGAGATAGACCTCATAGTGGAGAAGCTGAGGGAGAAGGAGATAACGGACGTTGTAATAAAAATCAGGGCTCCGGGCGGGGCTAAGAGCCACAACCCGGGACCGGGTGCCCAGGCAGCGGTCAGGGCACTTGCGAGGGCAGGGATAAAGATATCGAGGATAGAAGATTCGACCCCCACTCCCCACGATGGAACAAAGAAGAAAGGGGGGAAGAGGGGAAGAAGAGTATGAGCGAATCAATTAAGATTATAGAGGAAGGGGAATCTTTCATAAGATTCGAGGTAAGCGACGTCACACCCGCTTATGCAAATATGCTCAGGAGAACGCTGCTGAACGACATACCGAAACTCGCCATATCAAAGGTGAATTTCCATCATGGTGAGATAAGGCAGGGGGAGGACAAGGTGTATTCATCCCTCACATCCCTTTTCGACGAGGTCATAGCATCAAGGCTCGGCATGGTTCCTCTGCCAACAGACCTGAAGATGAACGAGAGGGACAGCTGCACCTGCGGTGGCGTCGGATGCTCTTTGTGTACTGTGAACTACAGCCTTTTCGTCGTCGGGCCAAAGAAGGTGATGAGTGGCGACCTGGTGGCCATAGGAGACCCAAAGATGGCGCCGACAGACAAGGAGATACCTATAGTGGAGCTGAACGAGAGGCAGGCAATCATGCTAGATGCAGAGGCCTATATGGGCAGGGCAAGGGAGCATGCAAGGTTTCAGGCTACGAGCGGCGTTTCATACAGGTACGGCAGGGAGCTGAAGGTATCCGCAAGGGAGCCTGATCTTGACGATATAATAAAGCACTCGCCGAAGAACGTCCTCAGGAAGAACGACAAGGAAGTTGTTTTCACCACAGATTACCCATCAAAGTACATAAGCAAGCTTTACAGGATGGATTCACTGGAAGAGAAGGAAGACGATAAAAGGTTTATATTCTATTTTGAAACTGACGGTAGCCTGAAACCGAGAGATGTTCTCGACTATGCCCTTTCCAGGATAAAGGAAAGGCTTTCGGGAATCGTCGAGAAAGTTCCGGGCGAGTAATAAAGAAGGGGAAGAACAATGGTGCTGGATTCGCTAGCGAAGAGCCTGCGTGACGCGCTGAAGAGGATCAACAAGAGTTCCCTCGTTGACGACAAGCTTGTGGAAGAGATTGTGAAGGAGATGCAGAGGGCGCTGCTGATGGCTGATGTTGATGTCACCCTTACCCTAGAAATAACGAACAGGGTGGAGAAGAGGGCCAAGGAGGAACCGGTGCCAAAGAATTCCAATCCTAGGAACCACCTGATCAAGATCATCTACGAGGAGCTCCTCAGGATACTGGGGAAGCCCAGGGAGTTCCACGTGAAGCCGGCAACGCTGATGCTTGTCGGCCTCTACGGACAGGGAAAGACAACGAGTGCCGGGAAGCTGGCTAAATTCTACCTGAAGCACGGATACAAGGTCGTGCTCATAGCTGCGGATACGCAGAGACTGGGGGCATACGAGCAGCTTGAGCAGGTTGCCTCATCCGTTGGTGCGAGCTTCTTCGGGATTTACGGCGAGAAGGACAGCAGGAAGGTCGTGAAGGAGGGGATGGAGAAGTACAGGGACTGGGACGTGAAGATCATTGATACGAGCGGAAGGAACGCGATAGATTCGTCCCTGACAAAGGAGATATCGGACATAAATGCCCTGGTGAAACCGGATGAAGTTCTTCTCATACTGGATGCGAGCATCGGCCAGCAGGCAGGAAAGCAGGCAAAGGCTTTCAACGAATCGGTGAACATCACGGGAGTTTTCATATCAAAGCTGGACGGGACGGCGAAGGGGGGAGGAGCTCTAAGCGCTGTGGCGTCTACTGGTGCACCCATACTTTTCATAGGAACTGGGGAGCACATGGAGGACATGGAGTACTTCAACCCTGCAAGGTTCCTGTCAAGGCTGCTGGGAATGGGTGATTTCGAGACACTGATGGCAGCTGCAAAGGAATTCCAGCAGGAGATGGACGAGGAAGCTATGGAGAAGATGGTCCAGGGAAAGTTCACGCTGAAGGAAATGTACGACGTATGGGAGCAGATGAACAAGCCAGGCCTTTTCAAGAAGCTCTTCGACTCACTGCCGATGGCAGCTGGAGGGTTGAAGAAGGACATAGACGACAAGTTCTTCGACGAATCGGAGGGGAAGCTGAAGAAATACAAAGTCATCATGGACTCAATGACGTATCACGAGATGGAGAACCCTGATGAGATAAAGGGATCAAGGGTTGAGAGGATAGCCATGGGCTCAGGGTACAACACATCAGACGTGAAGGAACTGCTCAAGGACTACAAGAGGGTGAAGGACATGGTCAAGAACATCAAGGGAAACAGGAAGATACTGAGCCTGATGAAGAAGCAGTTCAAGGGCGGGAACATTCCAGAGGACCTGAGCAATCTCGGTCAGTGATGATATTCCGCAAATTCACCATCAATGTGCATTTTAATTAGTGCCTGGTATGTCTCGCCGTTCTTCCTTGCCTGTTGCCCCACAGATTCGTCGCACCTCACGATCTTCGCCGGGCTTCCCACAGCAAGGCAGTTCTTTCCAATGACCTTTCCGGAAGTCACCACTGCCCCGGCACCTATGACAGCACCCTCCTCGATTACAGAACCGGAAAGGAGTATTGTACCCATGCCTACGAGTGCGTTATCCATCACTGTGGCGCCATGAACTATTGCGCCGTGACCCACAGATACGTTCTCTCCCAGTTCTGCCTTGTTATCCCTGTCCACATGCACGACCGCATTGTCCTGTATGTTCGACCTCTTACCTATGTGGATGGAATTCTGGTCACCCCTCAGGACCGCTCCGAAAAATATGCCAGCGTTGTCTTCAATCGTTACATCCCCGATAATAGTTGCATTGTGAGCAATGAAAACACCCTTCCCTATTTTCATGCTTCTTCAGGCATCGAGGATATTTATCAGTTTCTTTCGTTACGCCTTATCACGTAACAGGAAGGGGAAATCATCTCGCCGTCACTGAGTCCCGTTCCCTCTTCCCCTTAATTATTATGCGCATGTCCGCACCGCAGAAAGGACATCTACCATCTTCCGTGATCTTGTAGCTTGTTATCTGGAAACCGAATCTTTTGACCAGTTCATGGCCGCAGTTAGGGCAGTATGTATTTTCTAAAGGATGTCCGGGAACGTTGCCGATATAAACGAACTTCATACCTTCCTCCTTTGCTATGGAGTGATGTCTCTCAAGGGTCTCAATCGGCGTAGCGGGAACGTCCCTCATCAGGTAGTCCGGATGGAAACGTGTGAAATGGAGAGGCACATCCCTCCCGAGGTTCTCCCTGATCCAGACAACAAGGTTTCGAGCGTCATCCAGGTTGTCTCCAACGCCCTTTACGGGAACAACGAGATCCGTGATCTCCGTGTAGATGCCTGCTGCCTTTAGCCTCTTGAGCGTCTCGAAGACGGGCGCATAGCTCATTATACCTATGTACTTCCTGCCGAAGACGTCGTTGCCGTTCCCCTTGAAATCTATTGTTATTGCATCCAGGAATTCTTTGATGTATGGTATGGACTCTGAGGACTCGTACCCGTTGCTCACGAACGTGCTAAACAGTCCCCTCTTCTTCGCAAGAATGCCTATATCGTGAGCATATTCTGCGAATATTGATGGTTCGTTGTACGTATAGGAAATGCCGTCAGAGCCGCTCTGTATTGCTAGTTTTACAACATCCTCCGGCCCCAGATGCTCCCCCGTGATCTCCCGTCTCTGGGAGATGTCGTAGTTCTGGCAGTACTTGCACGCCCATGAACAGCCGCTTGTTGCGAGTGAAAGCACCCTTGCTCCCGGGAGGTAGTGGAAGAGCGGCTTCTTCTCTATGGGGTCGACAGCAACTGCTGCTGCCCTTCCATATGATAAAAGGAAAAGGTGCCCGCCTATGTTCTTCCTGATACCGCAGAATCCTGTCTGCCCTTCACCTAGTAGGCAGTACCTGCTGCAGGCCGTGCACCTGACTTTACCCTTTTCCACCGAGTAAAGAAAAGCTTCCTTCATTGTGATTGCATGAGAAATGAGGACTTATCACTTTCCTCGTTTGCAAAAATACGATGTTGCGCTTCGTAATTGTTGTGGTTAGTGAAAAGGTCACAGTGGCCAGAAAATTCTCATCAGCTCGATTGCGACTCCGAATATCACCGCTATGTATAGAACTAATTTCGGATCGAAGATCAGACCCAGATCTTCCTCTTCGTCAAAGTAACGTATAAGACCAGCGGCTGACTGGAATCCAGAACCTTTCTTGTCGTCAGGCAACGATTCGTGATGGCAACAGGCCGTTTAAATCTTTCTTTAGGGCGGTTGGGAACAGATAAAGAATGTTTGAGTCATTTGGGATGCGATAATTTCCGAGAGCGTGAATCCATTTTATTCCCAGCAAATATATAAAGTACGAGCCCAACATATTTCTACCCAAATGTCATGTGAGTGGAAGGGGAAATAAATGATGCATGACCTAAATCTTATGGTGGCTGGTCCCCAAGGTAGCGGAATCAATTTCACGTCCGATAGTTTTGCGAAGCTCATGACGAGGGAGGGGTATCACGTATTCACGAACGCCGAGCTCTTCTCGACTATAAAAGGTGAACACTCCTACTTCAGGGTGAGAGTGTGCAAGGATATGATCAGAAGTTATTCGGAGAGGATAGACATACTCATACCCCTGGATTCGAAGAGCGTCCTCCTCCACGTGAAGGAGCTTGCCAAAGACGGTTCAATAATTTACGAGGACAAACTGGACGACCCAAGGCACGCAATAATACCTTACAATGACATACTGCAGACTGTGGCGACAAAATTCGGGAAGGCACTGTCGGAGTTCAACGTTATGAAGAATACGATAGCCCTTGCAGGTGCAACGAAGATGATAGGCATCGACAGGGAGAAGCTGAAGAAGATCATTTCGGAGAATTTCGCATCGAGGCCGAAGATTGCGGAGATGAACAATGCGATAGTTGACGAGGTGTATGCTGAATTCAGGCCTTCAAAAACATTTGATCTGGAACCTGTGACGTACAAGAAGAGGATGCTGATAAACTCGACACATGCGGTGGGAATGGGGAAGATGGTTGCAGGAATGAAGTTCCAGTCTTATTACCCGATCACGCCTGCAAGCGACGAGTCGAATTACCTGGAGACGATAATGGACCAGTACGATTTTGTGGTCGAGCAGACGGAGGACGAGATAGCCGCCATAAACATGGCGATTGCGGCCGCAAATACCGGTCTCAGGGCAGCTACAAGCACATCCGGGCCGGGATTCTCGCTCATGGTTGAGGCGCTCTCTTATGCGGGGATGACGGAAACACCTGTGGTGATATTCTACTACCAGAGGGCAGGGCCGTCGACGGGAATGCCGACAAGGCACGAGCAGGGCGACCTGATGTATGCGCTCAGTGCGGGGCACGGTGAATTCCCCAGGGTGCTCATTGCACCTGGTGATCACAAGGAGGCGTTCTACGACACCGTTGAGGCGTTCAACATAGCGGAGAAATACCAGCTTCCCGTCATAGTGCTTCTTGACAAGGCGATGGCGATGAGCAACTATACCGTTGACCTATTTGATCTCAGCAAGACGAGGATAGACAGAGGGAAGTTGATCTTGAAGGAAACGAAGGACTACCTGAGATACAGATTCACTGATGATGGTATCTCACCAAGATCTGTACCGGGAGTCAAGGGTGGACTTGTGACGATAGCAGGCGACGAGCATGATGAGGACGGGCACATATTCACGGAGGACGCGGACAACAGGATAAAAATGATGGACAAGAGGATGCACAAGACATCTTCCATACTCAAGGATGTGCCTGCTGACATGAAAGTAAAATTCTACGGGAGGCAGGAGAACAAGAAGGTTGTAATATCATGGGGCTCGACGAAGGGACCGATACTTGATGCCTTGGAGGTAGTGAAGGACGTTTCCCTTTTACAGATAAGGATGATGGAGCCGTTCCCTGTGGAGGAAGTTATGAAATACCTGAATGGAAAGACGATAGTAGACGTGGAGCAGAATTACAGCGGCCAGCTTGCTGACCTGCTGAGGGAGAAGACGGGACTGGAAGCGAGCTCGAGGATAGTGAAGTTCAACGGGAGGCCGATCGCATTTGAGGAGATGGTTCAGGTGCTCAGCAAACCGAAGCTCGGGAAGAGGGAGGTGTTGAGCTATGACTAGCACTGCTGCCACTCAGCCAGCAAAGCCACAGAGCTACAGGACCAACGTTGAAATAGACTGGTGCCCGGGGTGCGGTGATTTCGGCATTCTGAACGCGCTGGTGCTTGCACTCCAGGAGATGAAAATACCCAATGAAGACGTTGTCCTCACAGGAGGAATAGGGTGCAGCTCCAAGATACCACATTACGTCAACGTGAACACGCTGCACACGCTGCACGGCAGATCTCTGGCACAGGCACAGGCTGTCAAGATGGCTAATCCACGACTGGAAGTGATATCTGCCTCCGGTGATGGGGACGGGCTGGGAATAGGTTCAGGGCACTTCGTTGCAGCTGGAAGGAGGAATGTTGACATGACATACATAATTTTCAACAATGGCGTTTACGGGCTGACAAAGGGTCAGGCTTCTCCCACTCTGCCGTATGGGGAGATGCCAAAGAGCATAGAGACAGAAAACCTAAAGTTCCCGGTAAACCCGCTCTTCCTTGGCCTTGCATCTGGATTCACTTTCGTGGCAAGGAGCTACTCGTACAACATAAAGCACCTGAAGGAAACCCTGATAAGGGCAATGAAGCACAGGGGGTTGGCACTTGTAGACGTGATGCAGCCATGCGTCACTTACAACAACATAAACACGAAGGAGTTCTACGATCCAAGGCTTTACGACATCGAGAAGGAGGGATGGAATCCTGTTGCTAACAATGATCAGGAATACAAGCAGAAGCTTCCGCAGGCGGTCGCAAAGTCAATGGAATGGGGTGACAGGATACCCATGGGTGTTTTCATAGACTACCAGACTGAAACATACGACCAGAAGCTGCAGAGGCTAGTACCGGATTATGGGAAGAAGAATTACGTGATGGAGCCCATCGATTCCGCCGGAAAGCCGTTGAACGACATCACTAAACTCATGGAATCGTTCTGCTGATTTTTCATTTCTTATTCTTTTGTTTTTCAATCATATATTTGCTGTATGAACCTGCGGAGCTTAGGTGTCACGTTGAGTGGAAAGCACACATAAATTCCTCAATATCATCAAATTAGCATCCTTTCCAGTTGTGTCGACAAACTTTTCATCTGCAGTGCACAATCTACATTCTGCACTCTTTGCTAGCGATAGGTACGCAGAGTCATAAATAGTAGTTCCGGACTCCGTTGCAATCCTGATTGAATTTCGGTACAATACATCCAATAAGGGAAATAAATCGATCTGAGACTTAGCAAGTGAATTACCGATTCGTGTTAAATCCATAATGACTTCAATCCAGTTGATGTATGGGTACTTTTTCATCTTCTCTTTGGTTTCTTTCTCTAACTTGATCGAAATTACTTCCATAACTGGTAAAACGAGAAAGTTCAGGGAATATGAGTATTATTCGTCCAGTCACCGGCAGAAGTTTCAAATCGGAGGTAATTCAATGCTGATCAAACTTTGGGTGACTGTCTAATACCACCACTTTTTCATCTGATCAAACTTGATAAGGTATTAATACCTTAAGTGATTAACATTTCGTGGAAATAAAAGCATATATAAAGGATCAAGTGGGCTCAGAATTAAGAAAGGAGGCTATCAAAAGGTTCAAATCATTCAGAGGTTCACTCAGCAATGCAATTGAAGAGGCTGTGATTCAATGGTTACGAAGGAACGAGAGGATTGAATATAGACTCAAGGAGTTGATTGAAAAGGCTACGCTTGATCCAGAAGTGCTGGCAGTATTTATGTTCGGGAGCTACGTAGAAAGAAAAACGGATTACCGGGATATCGATCTCGCTTTTCTAATTAGAGATGAAAGTGACGAGGTGACAGTACTATCAAAGTACGACGACTTTGATAACAATCCAAACTTTGACATTTCTTGCCTTAATTCACTCGGAACAATCTTAAGAAAAGAGGTGCTGGAAGGGGGGATTATTCTGCTATCGAAAGATAAGAATTCCCTTTATGACTTTGCTGAAGAGACAATAAGAGAGTACTCTGATTTTCAGAAATTATACGAGATGATGATCAATGGATGAAATAGAGAAAATCAGGTCAAAGTTGAATGGAATAAGTGTATTTGTTAATGAAATTAGGTCCAAGCTACCTCCAACACTTGACAGATATTTCTCTTCTGAATTTGTCCTCAAGAGAGCTTTTGAAAGAGATTTGCAGCTGATAAGTGACACGGAAATGGAAATACTCGCACTACTGGCACGACTCAAGGATGTTGGAATAGCCGCGACGGATAGCGGTTTAATCGACAAATTCCGAAACATCCTTACATTTAAGACGCTTGAACACGTAAGAGAATTGAGAAGGCTTAGGAATGTCCTCACGCATGCGTATGCTGATAGGAAATATGACGAAAAGGTGTACAATTCCGCAACTATGCTTGAAAGTGTGGAAGTGTTCGTAGAAGAGGTTGAAAAGATAGTCAAATCCTTACATAAAGTCTAGGTTCATGATTTATCAAATGCAGGTACCTTTAGTAGTAGTTGGCGAATATACATTAGATAAAACTTGTCCCCAGAGACTTTTAAGAGAGAAATCCCGATAATCTCTATCAAGAACATGCACCCTTCTATTTTTTTCTTACTCTCGAGAATGTCATATCCACAGCGAAAGTGTATTCCTTCGACCTGTCTGCAAGCACACTCTCTCTCGTAATAGGGAGAGAGGCAG
>JBMFVV010000014.1:0-40908 GCA_049965815.1 Thermoplasmata archaeon
CTTATGGTATTCTCTGTACGCTATGATTCTCTGCTCAAGACCTGCATTGTATAGGGTATGAAGAAGGTTAAGCCACCATGGACAGGTGGCTACCTGTCTGTCCTTAGGATACAACCTGAATTTATATGTCCTTTCCATGTTCTAACAATCATTCACTATGCTCTAGAAACCCTCATGAGGGCAGCGGAGTTGAATAGATATCGTATATCTGCCGGTTCTTCACACTTTCGTGTGGGTAAAATGGATCATCACGAGTTTCTCCAATGAGTAAAATCCCAGAAAAAGTAGTAATCAACTTAACGTGAAGCAGGTAAAGATACAACACCTTCAAGAAAGCATTGAAAGGACAGGGTTGAATGATCTTATTCTAGAATTCCACCCACATGAAAGTCTGATGACCCTATCTGCCATCATATTCACCAGACCTGATCCCATCGAGTTCATATGGAAGTCATTGAAGAGACAGATATCAAATGCGTTTATCTTTTCGGAAATGCATCTTAAACACATCGTTCAAGTCCTGTTCTGGAGATTTTCGTCGTCGCTTTCATTTGCAAAATCCTGGATTGAAGAATTCTTACGCGAAGAATTCAAAAAGTGTAATTAGTTAGACGTCATGAAAAAGGATTTCTGGCCACACCGTTATGACGATGACGGAGTGAGGGTCGGAGAGATAGCCGGTCAAACACCTGACCCTAGAGGTCGAAAGTTAGACTGGCTATCCTTCGCCTCGACTTAATACCCTGCAATAAGGGTGGATAGGAGATTGTCGAGACTTCTCCGACTTGAGACCCTCACAACCACTAGGAGGTGGTCAGGTGATAATAGGCCTTGATGTGCATAAACGTTTGGTAAATATAACTGAAATGGAAGAGGATGGATCAGTAAGGGATAACTACGAAATAGAGAACAGTGAAGAGGCTTGGAACACATTCACTGAAAGGTATATCTCCGTGAAACCGGAGATAGCTCTGGAACAATCCACATCTGGAAAGTATGTAGCAAGGCTACTAAGAGACAGGGGATTCTCAATACACTTAACGGACCCAGTGAAGCTTTCTCTCATATACAACTCCCCTAAGAAGAGTGACAAGGAAGATTCTTACAAGCTTGCAAAGCTGCTCAGATTGGGAGAGCTGCCTGAAGTGCATCTCCCTTCTGAATACTCAGATGATCTGAAATCCTTAGTGAGATACAGAAAGTCTTTGGGTGAGGAGGTCACAATGATAAAGAACAGGATCCATGCATTGCTCACAATGCATGGCATCAAAATAGATGCAACAGACATCTTCGGGAGGAAGGGGATGAGGGAGATAGAGGGATCCTTTCCCAAGTTAAAGGGGAATGAGAAGATAGTGATGGAAGACATGCTGAAAAGACTATCAGACCTGTTTGACAGGGAAAGGGAAATGGAGAACAGGATAGCCCTGGCCGTGAAGGATGATCACAGAATAAAGCTTCTTATGACCATTCCGGGAATAAATGTATATTCAGCAGCAGTGGTAATATCGGAGATAGATGACATATCAAGATTCAAGTCAAAGGAGAAGTTTGCATCATATGCAGGCCTGGTTCCCAGACAGGATCAGTCAGGTGACAGGGATATAAGAGGGCACATATCAAAGAGAGGCCCCTCTATGCTGAGGTTTGTTCTGGTCACTGCATCTCACACCGCTATAAAGAAATCAAAGAGATTGAGAGTCAAATACCTAAACATAGTTAGAAGGGTTGGAAGGAACAGGGCAATAGTTGCAATAGCAAGAATCCTTTCGGAGCTGATCTACACAATGCTGAAGAACAACACCGACTTCATTGACAAGATAGATTCCCTCACGGAGAAGATGATGAAATCAATGTCTCAGAAGGCCTTGAATGCAAAGGCTTCGGACAGCATAGCGCAATCAGTAAAAATAATAAGGAAGAAATTGCTTACAAAATAGTCAGAATATCCTTTTTCATAGGAGGTGTTTAACTATAAATGGAATGTAGTATTCCGTATGCCTGAGACACATTAGACCTTGTCCAGAAAACTGAGGATTCAAAACTCCTTTTCTACCATTCACCCTTCACTATTATCTCTTCGTAAAGCTGTTCTAGTTCATTCTCTCTGTAAGTCTCGTGCTTAGAGAGCATTTCAAAGAAGTTTCTTATTTTTGAGTCTTTATATTCTTTCGACAGTATGGAAAACACATTCCTCAAATTATCAGATAACTTGAGAGCATCGATGAGCGCTTTCTCTTCCTCAGTCAAGTTAGCATCTTTTGCAGACAGCAGCTGGCGAAACATTCCTAAGCTCCTTTCTGCAGTCTCCATGCTGGTTCGGGACTCTTTAGACAGAACCGATTCCAGCTCCTTGCAATCCCTGCCTGCTTCTTCTGCAAAATCATTAAGCATTGCTTTCACGTGCTGGCTTCTGGCGGACTTTGACAGACCTTTGTAGCTATCCTGTAGATCACAGTACAGCTTCTTTGCTTTCTCCATTAGCTCGTCTCTTACACTTTCGGTATCCTTTCCTGAGATGGGTTCCGAAACCTTCTTCCTTTTTTCCATTTGCATTGCAATTGTAACACAAGTATAATAATTTTAACTATCCTAAATATAAAGGTTGACTGGGACCACGATAGCATTCTATCAACCATTATCTATCGTATTTTCACCCACGAAGGGAAATAGCAGGAACTAAACCAATGATGTCCCATAGAAGGTCACTTGATCTCACTGCGGCGTTATTATAAAGGGAAACGGTGCCAGAAAATGGAGTCTCCGCTAAATTATAGGGCATGGGGTGACTAACAATATAGCTGCTGCTGCGAGGTAAATCTTATTAACGTTTCCTAAATAAGAAGTAAGGTGGCATCTGTTGAAATACGTTGACTATAAAAGGGTTCCAATCAAGCACTACAATGCTGAAGAGAGAATAAGAACACTCAATATGCAGACCCTTGTCCCTTACACCCTGGAAGAAGTAGTGGCTGAGAGTTCACGATGTCTGGGCTGTGGCCTATGTATTCAGGGGTGCCCAGCGAGGATAGATGTGCCTGGATATCAAATAGCTATGGCTAACGGCAATATTGAAGATGCACTTAAGATAAATTTCGAAAAATTACCATTCGTAGAAGTTTGTGGAAATGTTTGCCCTCATCCTTGTGAGGATTCATGCGTTCTAGAAGATAATAAAGGTTCCATTGCTACGCGTCATATCAAGAGATACATATCAGAAAATATTACAGATTATAAGGATGTCCTGAAGGTAAAGATACAGGACCTTGGTGGCCATCCTAGCGTTGCAGTTGTCGGGGCTGGGCCAGCCGGATTAACATTGGCTTTCTATCTCTCCATAAATGGGATAAAGGTCGACGTATACGAGGCGACGGACAAACCTGGGGGAGTGATGGTGCATGGCATACCTGCGTACAGACTGCCGAGAGAAGCAATAAAGAAGGAGGCTGACCATATCCTCTCCTACGGGGGCAGGATATTTTACAACACGAAGATTGGAAGAGATGTACCATTCGAGAAACTGATGAATGACTATTCAGCAGTGTATTTAGCCATTGGAAACTGGAAGCCTACTAGAACTAAAATAGAGGGTGAGAATCTTAATGGCGTATATCACGCTCTTGATTTCCTTTACAGGATAAACAATGGTGAAAAGATAGACGTAGGTGATAATGTTGCTATCATCGGTGGCGGTTTTACTGCCTACGATGCGGCAAGGGTATCTCTCAGACTTGGAGCAAAAAGGGTTGCAATGCTCTACAGGAGGTCTGATATTGACAGGCCAGGTTACCCGTCAAGCAATGCAGATGAAGAATTAGAGGAGGCGGAAGAAGAAAAGGTGATATTCGACTGGGAAACGAGCCCGTTCGAATATACTGGAGAGAACGGTCACATAAAAGGTCTGAAATACTGGAAGAACAAGATGGTGGATACAGGAAAAGGGAGGAGACAACCGGTTCCTATTAAAGATAGAGAATATTTCATAGATGTTGATACCATAATTGAAGCGACAGGCCAGAGGGAGGACCTATCATTCATTCCTCAGGAAATCATGGAAAAACTCAAAACTACGCCTAGCGGTGATCTTGTTGTTAATCAGTACAACATGACAAGCTACCCTGGTATTTTCGCAGGGGGGGACATCACAAACAAGAGAAAGGATATAATCAGTGGCGTTGCAGATTCCGGAAGGGCAAGTATGGGTATTTTGCTTTATCTTAAGGAACTGGGAAAGATACAGAGAGTACCACAAAGATTGACGAATTATGAAGGTGGTCCCTATTCTATCACATACTATGAAATGGAAGAAAAGGTAACACCGGCAGTGACCCCAAATCCCACTGAATAATTTGAAGAGCCACACCGCACTGTCTACCTTCTATAATTGACTTGCAGCTTAAGTTTGCAGGTGAAATTATTTCCATATAGGTTCACATCTGAATTTTCAAAATATACAATCTCTAAAGAAGTAATTGCAAATTATTCACTAACTGGATTTGGGTCTATTAGGCTTATAAAGCCTATAGGCACTTTATGAGCTATAAATTATTTTTACTGAGGCTAATCAGTAGCAACTGATTTATTCAACTAAATCTATTTGCTTGCTATGAGTTCAGTTGGTGCATTAACCAAAACGACTTACAAGAGGGACCTGAGTCTTTTCAACCTAGTGATGCTGAATGCAATGGGAATGATAGGTTCAGGTTGGCTCTTCGGTTCACTGTATGCGGTATCATACGCAGGGCCGATTGGAGCAATTCTCGCGTGGGTTTTGGGTGGTATTTTCGTGTTATTCATTGCTGTGAACTTCATGGAAGTATCTCCGATGTTTCCTCTGGCAGGCGGGTCTACTCCGCTTGCGGAGCTGTCCCATGGAAAGATGACTGCATTCATGGCAGGCTGGTCCGCGTGGCTTTCCGATATAATGACTCCCACCATAGAGGCAATTGCTGTGGTGACGTATGCCTCCTTCTATATACCTGAATTGATAAATTCAAACGGTACCCTTCGACCCCTAGGTTATCTCATTGCCGTGATAGTGATGATCCTGATATTCGTAATAAATATGCAGAAAGTGAAGATATTCGGGAACATAACAAGTGCAGTAATGGTCTGGAAATGGGCAATACCAGTACTCGCAGCAATAACCATTCTCACATTCACATTTAAACCCACGAATTTTACTGCTTTCGGATCTTTTGCCAGCTCCGGCCCTAGTGGAATATTTTATGCACTGGTCCTCGGGGGAATCATATTCTCATTTGAGGGCTTCAGGGGAGCCATCAATATGGCAGGGGAAGTGAAGAAGAAAGACTACATTTGGAAATCTGTGATTATAGCAGTAATCGCAGTCATCGCCCTTTATGTGCTCCTTCAAACTGCCTTCATAAGTGGAATAAACTGGGCAGCACAGGGGATACCGGCAGGCGACTGGGCTGACCTCAGTTCCGGAGGATACATAACGGGGCCATTTGCTCAGGAAGCCGCTGCGATAGGAATGGGATGGTTAGTGGTCATTCTGCTCATCGATGCAATAGTTTCTCCTGCAGGAGCAGGAATCTCATACGCTGCATATCCAGCAAGGATATTCCAGTCAATGGCAGAATATGGCTATGCTCCCAAGATATTTGCAAAGCTGAACGCCAAGTCACATATCCCTCTGAATTCTCTTATACTCGGCACTATACTAGGGTTCATTTTCCTGTATAGGTTCCCATCATGGGAACTCCTGGTAGGTATTCTAACGTCCACTCTTGTCGTAGCTTATGTTCTGGGCCCTGCTTCCATCAATGTTTTTAGAAGGACTGCTCCAAACAAGGAGAGACCGTTTAAACTTCCTGGCGCGAAAATTTTCGCACCCATTGGCTTCATTGTATCCTTCTTCGTAATATACTGGTCAGGATTTCCTCTTAGTCTTGAGGTATCAGTTGTAATTCTGGTTGGCCTGATTATGTACTTCTATTTCCACGTAAAAAATGGATATGGGAGGAGGCACATAACTGCAGGTCTTTGGCTTGTTGCAGGACTCATCATAATACCGATTGAGTCTTACATTGGTCCTGCTACGTACGGAGGAAAGAACATTATTCCTTTCCCTTGGGATTTCATAATGATTGCAATAACCGGGATTGCACTATATATCTGGAGCCAGCACAGCGGATGGAAAACGGAATCGCTGGACAAGTACCTTAAGGATGAGTCTTCAGAGACGGAATGAATGGTCCTGGGAACTGTATTTTTTAAATTTTTTTCTCCTTTTAAATTCCAATTTCTGCCGTAATAACCGACGCTGAAGCTTTAATCCAAAATGCAATTATCATTTGATAAGCATGAAATTCATCCGGCTCAAGAACAAAGGCGAATTAGTACTGGCACTAGAAGTGGATGGAAACTACATCTCCGTTGCCGAACTGCTTGGAAAGAAGAGAGGCACCATAGACCTGAAGGACGTATTTGACAGCGAAACAGAAATCAAGAAAGCACTGAAGAAGGGTGAATTTTCTTACCTTGAAACGAAAAATACTGATTTTGCCCCCGCAGTAGGGTCTCCTGGGAAGATCATATGTATAGGATTGAATTACAGGTCGCATATAGCGGAAACTGAGAAGAAGGTGCCTGACAATCCCGTGATATTTAGCAAATATTCAAATTCATTGGCAGGACATATGGAAAAGATAAGGATTCCTGGACCTGGCCTGAAGGTTGATTATGAGGGAGAACTGGGAGTCATTATTGGTAGAACTGCAAGATACGTAGACGATGACTTCTACAAGTACATATTTGGATATTTCATAGGTAACGACATATCCTCAAGGGAGCTGCAGTACAGGACATCGCAATACCTCCTTGGAAAGACGCTGGATGGCTTCTATCCTAATGGACCTTCCATTGTGACAAGGGATGAAATAGCTGACCCGCAAAACCTCTGGATAAAGACCGTGGTCAACGGAAGCGTACGCCAGGATTCCAACACATCAAACATGATTTTCTCGATCGGGAAACTGATCTCCTACGTTTCGAGTTACCTGACGCTTGAACCTGGGGATATCATATCAACAGGTACTCCAGATGGCGTCGTTCTTGGCATGAAGGACAAGGACAGCAACTGGCTGAAGCCGGGTGATTACGTGGAAGTGAGCATTGAAGGGTTAGGCACTCTTAAAAATAGCTTCACATAGAATTTTTTAAGAAAGAATAAAATAGTCTGTCTTTATTTCTTCCTGGTTGACGGCCATAGCGACGGGGAAACACCCGGTCTCATTCCGAACCCGAAGGTTAAGCCCGTCTGCGTTCCGCACGTGTACTGTGTTCCGCGAGGGCATGGGAAATGCGGTTCGCCGCCTCCATTTCATAACAAATTCTTATAGGAAGTAATTATGCCTAAACAATGCTTCCTTCTCTCATAGCTTTTGATGTCGATGGTGTCCTCCTTCAGCCTAAAAGCAGCTGGAACACCATTCATGATTATTTCGGCGTAAAGAACGAGGAATCACTGAGGGCATTCCTCAAGGGGGAAATAGGATACCAAGAATTCATAGACCGTGACGTAAATCTTTGGTTGGGAAAACAAGGAAAGATCACCAGAGGCGACTTCAGAAAGATCGCACAGGATATAAGGCCAAATCCAAATTTTGAATACCTTGGGGAATTCCTGAAGGAGTTCAGTGGCAGCAAAATAGCGATTTCTGGGGGAATAGATGTTATAGTCTCTAAGGTGAATGAATATTTCGATCTTGACGAGATATACTCAAATAGACTCATATTCCATAACGATACACTTATCGGTGGTTCTGCAGTAGTTAACCCGCACGAGAAGGGCCTTTTCTTGGAAAAATACAAAGGTTATAAGGTTTCGATAGGAGACTCAGAATGGGATAAAGATATGTTCAGGAACTCCGATTATTCAATACTGTTCAACTCTAATTATGACCTTGAATTCGTGGATTGCATAATACATAGCAATGACCTTAAGGAACTCACAAACGTTCTGAGAGACTTTAAATGACAGAGAGATTGCCAACCGGATTGCCGAGATTGGATAAGTGCATCGATGGAGGGTTTGAACGGGGTATAATAACGGAAATTTATGGGGAACCCGGGTCAGGTAAAACAAATCTTGTCCTATATACTTCAATCATTTCTTCTAGACTGGGGAAGGTGATTTTCATTGATACCGAAGGAGTATCTAGCGAGAGAATATCACAGATCGCAGGAAATGAGTTAAACCTCTCCAATCTCAAGTTTTTCAGGATAAGGACCTATGAAGAGCAGTTGGAAGCAGTTCCTAAGATCCTAAATCTAGTACAGTCGGTGAGTGATGTGGTTCTCCTGGTCTTTGATACTATAACCGTTCATTACCGTGCAGAAAGGGAAATAAGGGCTGAGTTGAGGAGGAAGACGTCCAATACCCTGATAACGCAGATAGAGATGCTAAATAATCTGGCACTGTCAAAAAACATCCCTGTGATCTTAGTCAATCAGGTCTACATGGACAAGACAACAAGCGAAGTACAACCAGTAGGTGGAAGTGCTCTATCGCACATTGCAAAGGCCATATTCAGGATTCAGAAGCTTGGAAGCGGAAAGAGGGAACTGGTAGTCATCAAGCACAGAAGCCTCCCGGAAGATATCAGATGTTCATTTTCCATTACCGAGAAGGGAATAGAATAAGTTTTTAGCCTGTTTTCTATATATAAATAAGATGGGAGTAGACATTTCCTCGCTTCTTGATACGAGCGAAGTGGACCTAAAGACGCTGAAGGGAAGGCTACTTGCTGTGGACGCCTTCAACGTCATCTACCAGTTCCTGAGCAACATCAGAGAGTACGATGGTAGTCCTCTGAAGGACAAGCACGGCAATATAACATCTCATCTGTCAGGTCTCTTCTACAGGAACATAAGCCTTCTGGAAACTGGGATTGTACCGATCTACGTTTTCGATGGAAAACCCCCTGCCCTCAAGGCCAAGACTATAAAGGAGAGGATTGCACTCAAGGAAAAGGCCGAGGAAGAGTATCGCCTATCACTTGCAATGGGGGATTACGAGAAGGCAAAAAGTTTCGCTTCAAGGACGTCTAGATTGACAGCTGAGATGATTTCTGAATCAAAGGAACTGCTGAATTCCATTGGCATTGCGGTTGTTGATGCACCATCTGAAGGAGAGGCAGAGGCTTCATATCTCTGCAGGATCGGGTCAGTGTATTCTGCCGTCTCCCAAGATTATGATTCCCTACTGTTTGGCTCCCCCAGGCTAATCAGAAATTTGACTATAAGTGGAAGGAGAAGATACGGAAGGACTGGAAGAGTGGTGGAGGTGAAGCCGGAGATGATCTCAAATGACGAAGTTCTGAGAAAACTCGGAATAACTAGGGAACAGCTGATAGATATGGGGATACTAGTGGGAACAGATTTCAATGACGGCGTAAAGGGAATCGGTCCCAAAAAGGCGTATCAGATGATAACGAAATACGGATCGTTGAAGAATATCCCAAACATCAATATAGAAAACTACGAGGAGATTCGAGACATTTTCTTGAACCCGGACGTAGTTGACCCAGGCCACATAAAGATACCTGAGATGAATGAACAGAAGACCCTAGATATCCTCGTGACCAGCCACGATTTTTCTCCAGAAAGGGTGGGTTCTGCGTTGGAAAGAGTAAAGGAAGCAAAGAAACAGGGGGTGCAGAGAAGTATTGACTCCTTCTTTTAGCATCTACCTGGCAATAGAGGGAATAGACGGCACTGGAAAGACATATGTTGCAAGACATATATCAGAGAAGTTTAAATTCTCAACGCTGCAGGAGCCTTCTACTGGCAAGATAGGTTCATTGATAAAGGAAAGTAACTGGGACCCAATAACTGATTTCTTCCTCTTCATGGCAGATAGGTCAGCCATGTTGAAAGATTTGAAGAAGATGGGGAATGTTGTTTCTGATCGCTCTCTTTACTCAAGCTATGCGTACCAGGGTTACTACCTTATCAAGTTATTCCAAAACGAGGATCGTTATTTCGACTTCTTCATGAAGAACGCTGGGCTTCTACCGGCATTGCCCACGCACGTGTTCATTCTCTACTGTGATGTGGATGTGGCCCTGGAGAGGGTCATGAAGAGGGGGGCTACTTCAAGGTTCGAAAAGAGGGAATACCTAGATGGTGTGCAGAACTTGTACTACGGTCTGAGGGGAAGGCTGAATAATCTGGTATACGTTGACAGCAATGGAAGCTTAGATGAACTGTACGATGAGATAGATAAACAGGTCACAAAGTTGTTACAACAGGCCCATCTTCCCTGAGGAAGATTGTGTGCTCTGTCTGTGCAACCATCTCTCCCTTGTTTTCCTTTAACACGGGAAAAAAATAGATGTATTTTTTCTTCTGCGCTTCCCTTATCACGTAATCATAATTTTCTATGCTCCTTGCTGCATCTCGCATTGAGAAAGGCAGTCCTCTTGATACCTTCCTGAGAGTCTTCAGTGATTCATCAGAATCCTCCTTCAGGCTGATCATGATGTTCCCAAATTCCAGTCCCTTGACCTTCCCTTTGCCAGTAGTTGCGAATGGCTCAATCGCGAAAGTCATGCCCGGGTATAGTCTTACCCTGGAACCGTCGTCATAATTGGGGAAGGAAGTTCCGGCGTGAAGTACGTATTTTTCCAGAGTGTGACCCGTTAGGTTGTAAACAGGGTTGAATCCATACTTCTTTATCGTCGCTTCAATCTCCCTTCCTATCTCTGAAGTAAGAGCACCGACCCTCACCTTCTTTATCGCATTTTCTAAGGCTTCCTGAGTAGCTCGGATGAGATTTGTCCATTTATCAGTAGTGACCTCCTTGGTCACAGCAGTATCAGCCAGGCATCCGTTTATTTCGGCGCCCAGATCTAATTTCACAAGGTCTCCCTGCTGAAATTTTAAGTCCGTATCTGGTGCAGGAGTG
Organism: Thermoplasmata archaeon; assembly: GCA_049965815.1. Lineage (GTDB taxonomy): Archaea > Thermoplasmatota > Thermoplasmata > Thermoplasmatales. The sequence goes on from JBMFVV010000014.1 coordinate 10,937, forward strand.
AAATGAGCAGCCTCGTTGTTTATCGATAGATTTACAGGGAAACCTATCTGGGCACCCTCCCCCCTTATAAGGTCCTCAAGATAGTCGGCAAGTTTCCTCAAATCAAGACCTTCCTCTATCATCCTGTATCCCTCCTGCCTAGCCTTCGACGCTATTTTTCCAGACTGGACATAATCATCGTATTCCATTCTCTGCCTCCCTTATTGATTTAAGTGTAACCTCTCCCTCTCTTAACACTTTCTTAGAGGTATAGTCGTATATTGTTGACGGAATGCCATTGAGCTGCCCTCCATCTACGTATAAGCCTATCCTATTACCGAACTGTCCCATGATCTCCTTCAGGCCGGGAGAAGATCTGAATCCCCTGATATTTGCACCAACCAGTGTAATGGGACCAACTCTCCTTATAACCTCTCGTACAAGGAGACTGGCCGACACTCTCACTGCTATCCTGTTGTTTACCACCCAGTGGGCATCCATCCTGGATTTTAGAATGAGTGTCAGTGGACCGGGCATCAGATTCCTTACAATGTTCTTTGCACCTTCGTCTATTATACAGTATTTCTCTATGTCCCTCAGCCCATAGAAGCCAATAGGGCTCGCACTCTGCATTTTGACCCCCTTGAGCCTGTAGACTGCATCGTACCCTGATTTGTCACTTATGGGAACGGAGAGCGCATAGAGAGTTTCTGTCGGCAGAACCACAGGTCCTCTCCTCATTGCATCAATTATTACCTGGACGTTGGTAAGGTCTGCCTTTATTACAGCCATAACAATACCATAATCATTCTTCGTAGATAAATTGATTACAAGTCAGATATGGAAGAACAGAAGCGCGCCTGTCAATATGTATTGTACAGCGAATCCTGCAACCAATATACCGAATACCCTAGTCAGGGCCCTCGCTCCTTTCTCCTTTATTACTCTATAGATGAAGAAACTCGACAGGAACAGTAGAAATGTTACGACAGAAACCACTATGATTCCAAGTACTACAATCACATGATTGTAATCGTGCATAAGGAGGATGACCAGAGAGATAGCTCCAGGCCCTGCAAGCAAGGGTGTTCCCAGTGGAACGATACCTACGTCTCTCTTCGCCTCACCTTCCTCAGACTCTCCCTTCTTCCCAGAAGGTTTGTCTCCCTCTGTTACCATTTCAATGCTCGTCAGTAAGATCAAGATGCCACCTGCAATTTCCAGAGCTGCAATTGAAATTCCAAAGTATAGAAGAATATAATAACCTACAAACGCGAAGAATATGAGGATCAGGAAGCTGGCTAAGGTGGCATCGTTTGCCATCCTTCTCCTCTCTTTGTCTGTCTCACCCTTTGCAAATGCTATAAACATAATCATTGCTGCGAAAGGGTCGACGACTACAAAGAGTTCAATCGTAACATAAAGAAACTGGGTGAATAGACTCATTGACCATATAATATATCACATTATTATTAATTTTTATTAAGAAAATTTCACATTCTTTCTCCAAGATGGAATCATTTCATATTCACTTATTGAAGACAATATGGAAGAACACTTGGAGACTAAGAAAAATAGATAAAAGAGGATACTTTAGACCATTGTGCTTACCCTGGTCCGTTATTCTGAAATAGGTACGAAGGGAGATAACAGGAACTACTTCGAGGAGCTGTTATCAAGGAACATAATGGCAAAACTCAATGAGAGTTCCATCAAGGGAAACGTTAGGACAGAGGAATCAAGGTTGATAGTTGAGACGGAGGAGAGGGTAGATCACATATTATCAAGGATATTCGGGATATCATCATTCTCTCCAGTTGAGAAGGTTAACTCAAGCGTGGAGGAAATAGAGAACAAGATATCCCAGATAGAGGTTAAGGGAAAGTTCAGAATTACTGTAAATAGGAGGGACAAGAATTTCCCGATGACCTCCCAGCAATTTTCAGCCAGGCTGGGGGAGATTATTCTGAATCTTAATCCGGAGGCAAAGGTTGACCTGTTCAACTTTGACAAGAATATTGGAGTTGATATTGGTTCCAGGTTCTCCTACATATATGATGAAACGACACAAGGGGTCGGAGGTATGCCTGTCAGGTCTCAAGGAAAGGGAGTTGCACTTATATCTGCAGGAATAGACTCGCCTGTGGCGGCCTATATGATGCTGAAGAGAGGGATGGAATTGAACCTTATACATTACTTCCAAAGCTCAAGAACATTGGAGAAAGTGTTCAGGAACAAGGAGCTTCTGGAACAGTATTCTCCGTATCCGATCGAGATCAAGATAATGGATCACAGGAAGATGATAGGGAAAATGGTAATGGAACTGAGGAAGAACAACGAACAGAGATGGACCTGCCTCTTCTGCAAGAGGGAAATGTACAGGGAAGGAGAGAATTACGCAAGGGAAATTGGAGGGAAAGCGATTATAACGGGCGAAGACCTGGGGCAGGTTGCTAGTCAGACCCTAGACAACCTAAATACCATAGAGGAAAAGATAAATATCCCTGTCTTCAGACCTCTCATTGGGTTTGACAAAATAGAAATAGAGAGGCTATCAGAAAAGATAGGAGCCTTTGATATATTCCTCTCAGACACTTCATCGTGCGACTGTTACTTCCTTCCTCCCAGACCCAGAACCAAGAGCAGCCCGGAGGAGATGGAAGAAGTGGAACTGAAGATTCTTGGTCGATCTGGATGATATCTTCAATAAGATTGTACTTCCTTGGAACAGGAGGTTCCTGGCCAACACCACAGAGAAACACACTGAGCATAGGGATAAGAGTTGACGACGAGGCAGTGCTCTTTGACTGTGGAGAAGGAACTCAAACGTCTTTGATGAAAAGTTCACTTTCGCTCATGAAGATCAAGAGAATATTTATCACTCATTTCCACGGCGACCATTTTCTTGGGCTCCCAGGATTGATTCAAACTATGAGCTTCTATGGAAGGACGGAACCGCTGGAAATTTATGGACCGATAGGTGCTTCATCAGTTCTTGGAAATTTGCTGTCCATAGGATATTATAGCCTAAACTTCGAGATTAGGATAGAGGAACTGAAGGGTAACGGATCAATTAATTTTGGGGATTATTCAATATCATATGCAAAGGCTAACCACACGATTCCCGCACTTTCATATTCTCTTACAGAAAGGGAATATTCCAAACTGGAGGAATCAAAGATTAAGGAGCTGGGGGTACCAAGACACCTTCTTGAAAAGATAAGGAAGGAGGGATCAGTACAGGTTAATGGAAGAACTATCAGAATAGAAGACATTTCTGCAGGCATACGGAAGGGGAGGAAAATATCGTACTCAGGAGATACTCGTAGGGATCAGGGTCTTTTAGAGCTATTCAGGAACTCAACCGTGCTGATTCACGAATCAACCGGGGAAAGAAGCAATGAGACCAAAGTGATTTCCTATGGACATTCAACCGGGAATGACGCGGGCATTCAGGCAAGGGACTCAAATTCAAAGAAGCTGATATTAGTTCATTTCAGTCCTAGATATAATGACATCAAGCCAATTCTGGAAGAGGCAAGAACTGTGTTTCAAAACGTAATCGCGGCCGAAGAACTGATGGAACTGGAAGTAAGCGTCAATGATTGACATCCCGGACATCTATGGTGAATTCTACAAATTGCTGGAACAGATACCCAGGGGATATGTGTCAACTTATGGGGATATGGCAATACAGCTTGGCGACATAGTTTCTTCCAGGGCAGTGGGGGAGATGCTCTCTCAAAATGAATTCCCGGACAAATATCCGTGCTATAGGGTAGTGATGTATGATGGAAGCCTTGGGGGGTTTACAAGCCCAGGTGGCGTAGAAGAAAAGATTACGCGTTTAAGGAAGGATGGAATTCGTATATCTAGGGGGAAGGTGGAAAATTTTGAAGGTATCAGGTTCAGAGACTTTAAATCCACATTTCCTCTTAGAAGGTTCAGGGAGACGGCGGCCAAAATTGATATCAGCAAGAGAGTGGATCATTCAAATTATCTTCGTGCCCTTGATATCTCTTATTTCGGAAGGATTGGAGTGGGTGTAGCAGTTGAATTTGATCGTGATTTGAGCTTTGAAGTAGTAGTAAAGAAGGTCAAGTCCCCTTACATACCCAATTACTTGTATCTTCGCGAAGGTGAAATATACGAAGCTCTGGTTAAAAAAGAGGCGATTAACGTAATAGATGGAAATGGAATCATCCACAAGGACGGGAGAGGTGTAGCTACTCTTGTGGGAGCTTCGAAGAACGTAGCTACTGTGGGCTTAGCAAAGAGTCTGCTTCTTGGAAGGGAGAAAGGCAATGATATATTTCTGGGTAAAAAGAAAATAGGAGAAAAAGTCGGGAAGTATTATATTTCTGAGGGGTTTGGCATTGATCTCAAGGGTTGTGTCAAAGCACTAACGCATGAGCCACATTTTCCTCAGACTAAATATCCAGATAGACTATCGAGGCGTTATAGAGATGAAATACTGGCTGCTTAACATTGCCTACGACGATTCATTCTTTGGTTTTCAAAACCAACCAAATGTCAGGACTGTTCAGGGAGAGATATTACGTGCCCTTTCCCCCATTGGAGTAAAGAAAGTTTACGGTTCCTCCAGAACGGATGCTCATGTTAGATCTGCCTCATCCATAATAGAAATTGAGCATGAAGACGGGCAGAAGGTCTGCAAGATAGTTGACTCAATTGATGGTATTGCTGTGCTTGGGTACCTAGGTTCAGAGGAATTCATTAATCTCAGGAGAAATCTCACCAAGGAATACCTCTACTACTGCGACAGGAGATTGGATAGCAAGAATCTCAGGAAGACAGTTAAAGAATTCATGAATGGAAGCTTTGAATCATTTTCGAAGGACGCTACCAAGAGGGTCATACTGTCTAGGATCTTGTTCTCGATTAGGGGTTCCCACACCATCTTTCTATTTGAAGGAAAATCATTTTCCTGGAACTTTGTCAGAATAGCTGCTGAGTCCATATCCAGGAGGGCTGAAGGTAGGATATCCGATAGGGATTGGAACGATATGATACTTGGGAAAAAGAAGGCAAATTTCAAGGGAGACCCCCATAACCTGATCCTTTTTAGGACAAAAGCGCCATTCAAATTCGTGAGTTACCAATCAAAGAACATTGGATTTTTGAAGTCGAGAATTTTCCAAGATTTCTTCTGGCTCTATAGTGTATGTGAAAACCCAAGTGACATTACCAATATTCCTGACTTCCTTGAGAAGTAACTTGCTGGTTTATTGGATGTTCACTTTGAGAGAAGAGCAAGATCGTCCGCGAGGTTCCTCAACTTCAACCCCTTCTCTTTTGCAAAATCTGAAGCTGCATTTGACCAGTCGTAGTTGTCTATGAGTATTAGGGGATCATTTTTTATCTTTGGCCATACAGTCTTCAACTCGAACATTACATTCTTGTAGGCATGGTCCGAATCGTGAAAGAAGACATCCAGCTTTTTCATCGAATCTAGCACCATTGCAAGTTTTTCTGATGAAGTCCCCTTTATATATTCAAGTCGTGACCTGAATCTTGAAGGTATAATAAAACCAACCTCCTTGTCTCCTTTGCCATATGGGAGACCGGGATCTATGCTGACCAGCCTTCCTTTATTGTTCATTGCAGATAGGATGCTGGTGGTCGAAACTCCTGGTCCCATCCCAGTCTCAATTACTGTATCTGGTTCTCTGTATCTTATGATGGAATATATCGACCTCACTTCGTCTTTAGATATTTGCCAGTAACGCCCATTCTTGAGAACACTTCTCTCATAATTTACAACTTCATTGCTTTCCTTTATCAGTTTTCTTGCCTGCAGTTTTGGAACACCCCTCGTCTCAAAGTATTCCCAAAAATCATCGTTCAACATTGCTTTTCCTTAAAAAGCTGCTATTTAACTTTTTTTATCAATGAATTAGCAATAAATCCTAACCCTAAAATAACTGCCTTCCCTTTCACTTTTTTTATCTCATTTAAAAGATAACCGGGCAATGCGCTTTCTCGCAGCTCCTGTTTCCCTTCAGAGGAGATTCATCATTGCCAGGGATAACCTTTTAATGAATTTCCTGATGTATTGCAGATGAAAATTTGTGTCAACAGCCAAACTCCAGTAGTAAGATTTAAACTGAGTTATGAAGACCTCTTGGATAAGTATGGCGACTTATCAGACCCGCTTGACATTCAAAATCTGGAAGAGGGAATAGACTATGAATATACCCCTGGAGGGGTGACGAATATGCTCTATCCGGCAGTCAACAGTATGTTGGGTGATGGATTTCTGGAGAAGGTAATCTGGGTATCCCTGGGAATAAACTATCCGCCCAGACTGTCAATAGGAAACCTGATGGTCTCACATGTAGAGGTTGATGAGAAGGTTCTTAAAAATTACACTATGTTCAAGGAAGGCCTCTGGGCAGAGATACACGGTGTCGGTAAAGTCAGATATACCCAGGAAGAATTCAATGCATATGCAACGTACAACTGGGAAAATGCAAAGAGGATGTTCCAGTATATCAGGGATATAGACTTATTTTATGTCCAGGATTTCCAGCTTCTCATGACGGGAACGTTCATTGGCCCTTCTGCGCCTGCAGTGCTCAGATGGCATATACCTTTCGTACCCGAGAAGATGGGAACATTTGCTAGAAGAATTGTAGTGAAGGGAATGGAAAGCTTCGATGCAGTAGTTGTCAGTACTAGAAGGGACTTGGAAGGCCTGATTAAGTCCGATTATAGGGGAAGAGCATACCAGCTGTACCCGTATATTGACCCCAGAGACTGGGAAAATCCGGCAAATTCGACTGAAGTTGAAAAGCTAAGGGAAAAAATAGGACTGAAACCGGACGAGAAACTGGTGATCATAGTTGCAAGGATGGACAGGATCAAGTCTCAGGACGTAGGAATAAAGGCCTTTGCCCTGGCGGCAAAGAGGGAAAAACTCAAACTGGCATTGATAGGGAACGGGAGTTTTTCTTCATCATCAAGAGGTGGCCTCGGATTTGGGAAGGGTGCGATGTGGAGATCTGAGCTTGAAAGGCTTGTAAAGGACCTAGGTCTCGAAGGAAAAGTGGCGTTTCTAGGACATGCATCAAAAGAAGAGTTGAAGGCAGCATATCATCTGTCATCCGTAGTTTTGCTCACTTCCAATCTTGAAGGATTTGGAATAACAGTTCTGGAAGGTTGGACCAACAAGAAACCCGTAGTGGTGAGCAGCGGATGCGGAGTCAGCGAGCTTGTTGTCAACGATTCCAACGGTTACGTATTTCAGGCTGGGGACTTTGAGACTGCAGCCGAGATGATATTGAAATCAGTTGGTAGCGCTGCAGATAGACTGGGTGAATTTGGATACGAGAGCTCAAAACAGTGCAGCCTAAATGTCGCTGTCGAGCGTGAAAAAGAGATATTCGAAGAGGTGGGAAAGGAGTTCAAACTTGATTGAGCAGAGCAGCCCGATATTCTTTGCTGAAATGATCACTCCAGAGCTGCCTTGAGGTCTTCAATAAGATCATCCTTATCCTCTATGCCAACTGACATTCTGACCAAACCATCAGATATTCCTAATTCCTTTCGTTCTATCGGGCTGAGATTCGAATGTGAAGTCTCTGCTGGCAAAGTGAAAAGCGATTCAACACCACCGAGGCTTGGGGCATATGAGAATATCTTCAGCTTCTTTGACATATTCTTTGCTGCAACCAGTCCACCAACAAGTTCAAATGAAACCATTCCACCATACCCCTTCAGGTTCTTCTTAGCGATGCTGTAGTAAGGACTCGTATCCAAACCTGGATAGAGCACTCTTTCCACATTTCTGTGCTCAGACAGGAACTTAGCTACCTCCATTGCATTCTCATTGTGTGCCTTCATTCTCAGTCCCAGGGTCTTCAGTCCTCTCAAACCAAGGTATGCCTGTATCGGGTCTGGAGACGCGCCTAGAAGTCTCCTCTTTGCCCATACTGCTTCCATACGGCTCCTTTCGAAACCAGCTAGCCCTAGCAGGATGTCGCTATGTCCTCCTATGTATTTCGTTCCGCTGTGCAGGGTGAAAGCTGCACCGAGTTTTGATGGATTCTGGTTGAAGGGAGACGCAAAGGTTGCATCTACTATCAGAGGAATTCCAGCCTCTTCTGCCGTCTTTCCAAGCAGTCCAACGTCACAAACACCCAGCGTAGGGTTCACAATGGATTCAGTGTAAATACCAGAAAATTCTTTCAGATCAATTGTCCCTCTGTTGAGATCATCCAATTTTGCCAGATGAACTTCTATTCCCATGGAGGATAAAAATCTGGTAAAGAATATGAAAGTCTCACCGTATAACTCCTTCACAGAGATCAGTCGATCCCCCTTTCTGACGAGTGAGAGGATTGTCGAAGTGATTGCACCCATTCCAGTGGAGAAAGAGAGGGCTTCTTCAACCTCATCCAGAGATGCATATTTTTTCTCAAGTGCCTCAAGTGTTGGGTTTCCCCATCTCGTGTACATGAATGGCTTATTTCTTGTATGGTCTGAATACGCATTTGGAGTGGAGTTAGGATTATAAAATGTTGACGTCTCAAAAATTGGGGTAGTAACGTTCCCGACTCTTTCATCCCTTAACTCACCAGACTGAACTGCCATTGTATTGAAACCTTCCCTCATGTTTCATGGTACCGGAGACTTATATTTAATTGTGAATATTGGCATAGAGCAGATACATGGAAATCTGAGCTATGTTGATAATGCAAACTACCGGTGATTGCGAGCCTTAGTTCCGGAAGTGAATGTTGTAAAACGGTTCACTCAACTGATACCATCTAACCTTCCGTTCCTTTTACAGAAATGCAGCTGTGACCATCACGGTAAAAACTATTACCAATCCTGCGAGATCAATTGCCATTAGTCTCCTCAGAGTAGCCATCAGCTTCTCCATCCGGTCAAATGACGAGCTCTTGTACGCATTTTCTATCTTTCTGCTCAACGGGAGCAGGACTATTAACCCGAATGCGTAAACAATCACCGCAGTTATGATTCCTATAAATATCAGCATCCCCCACGTACCGTCTAGTCTTGGTATTGCTCCACTCGTTATACTGAATAGTAGGAGCGGACCCATTGCAATCGTCAGGGTGCTGAATATACCCATGAATATACCCAGCTTGGGAATAAATTTGCCAACGAACTCAAACGATGTTCCCTTGGACATCGTCTTAAGAGATGGTTCAAGTACCATCTCAATCATTAAAGCCCCCCCTATCCAGCCTAATGCAAAGAAAATGTGAAACCAAGCAAATACTGCAGCTAAAGGGAACACTTCAAAATCACCACTGTCCGCATTCCTCAGCTAAATCGTCCAGCTTTGTTGACGAAGTTATTATTTCACGTGCCTTAGAAGTAGCTCTTAAACTAGTGGCAGAAAGTTCATTGGAAGTACCCAGAATCCTTTCAACTAGCACTGTTATTTAAGTTGCATATGGTTAAATAGATTGGTTTTACGCTAACCTCGTAAAGCTACATTAGAAATACAGTCAACTATTGAAAAATAAAGTGTCAAAGCATGAAAAATGACTGCAAAAATTCACAATTTGAATTTAGTCGTCCGAGATTATCGAATTATGAACAGAGGCGTGGAAAAAGATCTATCACGGGGAGGATAGTGAAGCAAGAAGGAACGACAGAAATTGGAAAAATAAGGAAACGCAATGGAGGCTTAGATACTGATAGATGGTCACCATATTATTTCATTGCTCTAAATTCACTTTTAGATCATTATGATTCCAATGGAGGGAATTTACGCTCCCAAGCTATGACATCTGGGATTTTCATGATCGGAATTGTTGCTCAAAATTTCTATTTTAGGTCTTCACCTGGGTAAACGGAATGTTCCGCACCCTCGAAAGAATTTTTATAGATGGTGAATGTTATAAATGCGTGGAACGTGAACCCATCCTTCAGCTATTGAAGGCCCTCTCTGACAAGAGATGCCTGGACATACTGAACATTATATCAGCTGAACCGTCTTACACGGGGGAGCTAGCTTTGCATCTGAAGATAAAGGAGTCTAGAATTTCTGAGAAGATAAAGATACTGAAGAGTGCTGGGCTGATAACAGAGGAGTGGAAGAGGGAAGGAAACAAGCTTGTAAAATATCTAAAACCATCAATGAGAAAAATCAATATTTCGCTTGACGGGGGGTTGAGCGTTGAAACGATCTCTGACAAGCCAAAGGAAATAGTCGATTATGAGCACGCGGAATACAATCCTCCGTCTGTAAGAAACTTTGTGGGAAGGAAGGACGAGTACAAATTCCTCAAAGACAACGATCATATTCTGATAACTGGCATACCCGGAATAGGAAAGTCTGCAATGGCTGCACACTTTGTGAATACTCAGAAGATGAATACGTTCTGGCACGATATCAGGGAGACGGATAACCTCAAGCATCTACTCATAAAGATGGCGATTTTCCTGCAGAGACTTGGTGATGATTCATTAATCAACTCCCTCCAGGCTGATAGGGACAGGAGGATGCATGTGAATCTGGCTATTGCAGGAATGAGAAAAACTGGTTCTATACTTGTGCTGGACGATGTCCACAAATGCAAGGATGCTGAAATATTTGGACTCATAAATGACTTTCTCCAAAGCGTCCCTGAGGTAAAGGTTATCCTTGCCGCCAGGTCTAGAATACCTATAGTGGCTACGTCACTCAAAACGCTTGTACTGGGAGAGCTTCCACCTGCTGAAGCGAGGAAACTAGTTGGAGACGAGTCCAAAACTGTGGTAAAAAGGGTTGGGGGCCATCCCCTGCTTCTCAAGATCATGAGCAATCTGCCAGTCAGCCTGGGAGAGGGAACTAGAACTGTTTCTCCAGATGAATATGTGATGAACGTGATATTGCCATCACTCCCGAAGGGGATAGCGACAGTAATACAGAAATTGTCGTTCTTTAGGGGAGAGGTGAAAAGGGAAGATGCAGAGTTCATATTCGGAAAGTTCAACAGTGATGAATTTCATAATGCGGAAAACATAGGTCTCCTGAGAAGCAAAAATGGAACTGTCAGCATGAACGATCTCGTCAGGGAAGCTGCATATTTAAGTGCTGACAACAAGGAAGACGTACACTCGAAACTGGCAACGTTCTACATCTCCAAAAACAGTTCGGAATCCAAGATAGAAGGTTTTCACCACCTATGGAAATCAAAAAGGAACGAAGACATCCTAAAATTTCTTGATCAATTCGCCATGCAGCTCATTGACTCTGGTCACATGAATAACTTTCAGAAGGAACTGATAGAAGCATCAGATTCAATGGCCGTTTGCGAGGCCAAGGCAGCAACATTGTACTGGACGGGTAGGTCTTACAGGAATTCAAGGATGTACAAGGAGGCGCTGGAATTCTTCTCAAGAGCCAAGCTGTGCCCTCATTCATCAGATCTTGAGATGCGTATTGCTCCAAGTGAGGCTGTTGTCCTGCAGTATATGGGGAGAATTGAGGCGGCGAGGGACATACTTGAGGGCCACCTTAGTGCACTAAAGGAAAGAGGGGGAATAGTGGAGGGGGATATCCTGAATACCCTTGGAAGATCACTGACCTATCTGGGCGAAATGAATGAAGCAGAAAAGGTCCTGAAAAGAAGTCTGGAGATATTTTCTAATTTTAACGAATCAAGAGGGTACTGGGTCTGCCTGTTCAACATTGCATTCCTGGATTACGTGAAGGGAGATTTACAGGAAGCATGGGCTAAAAATGAGAAGGCTGCATCCGGTTTCCTTAACATGAATTACCTTTACGGATATGTAGCAACACAGCAGACCAAAGCCTTCATAATGGAGTCCACCGGAAGAACTGAAAGTGCGATAGAGAAGTACGATGAGGTTATTGATATTCTAGAAAATCTGGGATTCAGCCAGTCAGACTTAGCCTTCACTCTCATGAGAAAGACACTGGCTAGCACACGTATAGGAAGAATGGAAGAAGCTAGGAAAGATCTGGCTAAATCAAAAAATATAATATCCCAGACGGAAGATGAACTTCTGAAGGGAATGCTTTCTTATGTTGAGGGAAGCTTCCTATTGAAAAGAAAGAGGCTCGAGTTGGCTGAAGCGATGCTCAAGAAGGCCATGAAATATGAAAGTGGAGATCCGATAATGTTATGGGGAGTGAGACTGGAGCTTGCAAAGCTTCTCTCAGTGAAGGGAAAAAAGAGAGATGCTGAAAAGCTCATTCTTGACCTTATTAAGGACCTTGAGAAAAGGAGCTTCAACATCTTTCTTCAGGAAGCAAAAGATGCGCATATAGAAATTGCAGCTAATGGAAAAGCGGAAATGTAAATCTATTAGAAAGGCTTCTCAATTGCCAGTGCTTTTCAACATATAACTCAAGTTTACTCTTTTAATACGTTAATGATTCTACTTACCGAAGTTCATTCTCACCTCCAGAATTAAATTAGGAGAATGAATATTTCTCCAGAAACTTGAATGGATTTATCCACTCCTGTCAATCTAATAATTATTTGTAAAACGATTGATGGTTTAGCTCAAGTAAAATGACAAAGAATTAGTACTACTTTTTTGATAATTGTTTGTGAAATTTATAACAGTTCTACCTGAATTTATCCCTTCTTCAACTATAAGGGATACGGTCAACCAAATAATGCCTGAAATGGAGATCGTCAACTCCTTAGACTTTGAGAAAAGTGATGCAGATGTTCTGGTGGCAACGACGTTCACGAAACTAGACAGAGAGCAACTGAAGAAATTTCCAAACCTGAAATATCTCCAGATAGCCAGTACTGGATACGACAATGTAGACCTTGCCTACGCTAAAGAAAAGGGTGTCACAGTCTGCAATGTCCCAATAGCCAATAAACAGAGCGTAGCAGAACACGTGATAGCCTTTATTCTCATATTTCTCAAAGATATGATTTTCCTGAACAATGAACTGAAAGAGAGGAAGAACTGGCCCCTCCTGACTGGTTCCAGAGACCTTGAAGGAAAAACTGTAGGAATTCTGGGTATGGGAATGATAGGAATTCAACTCGCAAAGAGATTAATTGCTTTCGGACCATCGCTCCTTTATTACGATGTCAGGAGACTTAAACCTGAGGAAGAGGAAGAGCTGGGACTGAACTATGTTTCTTTTGATGAGCTGTTGTCCAGCTCTGATATAATTTCTGTACATATGCCTTTAACTCCTAGCACCAGGGGCTTGTTCAACGAGAAAACATTCTCAAAGATGAAAGACGGTGCAATATTCATAAATACTTCCAGGGGGGAGATAGTAGTTGAGAGTGCACTGATAAATGCTGTGAAGAAGAAGGCAATAAAAGCAGGAATAGACGTATACGAGAAGGAACCGCCTGACTTCAATTCGGAATTGTTCAAACTTGACAATGTCATATGCTCTCCACACATAGCAGGCGTGACAGCAGAGAGCCAGCAACGATTATTGACAGAGACGATATCTAATGTGCTCAGATATGCTCAGGGTATTGACCCACTTTACAGGGTGGAACTTTGAGAGGACACGAGGCTTTTGCGGACTCCGTCAGGAAGCTCGATCTTCTTCCTGTCTTTGGGAACCCTGGAACTACAGAACTCACTTCCCTTAAGGACATTGATGACTATGTTCTCACGCATTTCGATGGACTTTCAGTGGGCATGGCAGATGGTATCTCTCAGTATTTATTTGCCCCTCATCTAGTGAATCTCCATACTATACTTGGGCTTGGTAACTCCATGGCAAACATATACTCGGCAAAGATGAATCATTCTCCAGTCATCATAACCGCAGGACAACAGGATATGAGGCATATGACCATGGAGCCACTTCTGTCGGGCGACCTGCTAAGTTTTATTGGAAATAATGTAAAATTCAAGTACGAATTACATAGCGCATCCGAAATTCCCTCTGTACTCAGAAGGGCAAAAGTTGAAGCAATGACACCCCCAATTGGTCCTGTGATGATATCCATACCCATGAACGTAATGGACGAAGATGCTCCTTACAAGAGCCCAGAACCTGTGAAAATAAACTACGAGATTTCTAACAAAGAAGCAGTATCGGCTGTGGCTAACCTAATAAATGAATCTAAGAATCCTGCTATCGTATTTGGATGGGAAATAGACCTGTTCAACGCATTCGAAGAGGCAGAAAGAGTTTCGGAAAAGTTGGGATGTGCTGTCTTTGCGGAGCCACTTTCTCATCGTTCTCCCTTCAATTCTTCCCACAAGATGTTCGGCGGCAATCTGCTGCCAGGTACCACGCTCATAAACCTAAAACTGCTTCAGAACGACCTAGTCGTTTTCATTGGCGGAGACGTGACAGTTTATCCATACCTTCCATCCCCTCTCCTTGAGGGAAAGAAGGTCGCATTTGTCGGGCTCAACATAGATCCGAAGTTTGGAGATTTCTATATCGCTAATGTGAAACTGTTCCTTCGAGAACTTGTGGACAAGATAACAAGAAAATGCAACTTCTCCAGACCTGCAGACTTCCAGACTGCCACAAAAATAGCGAACGAAAGGGAACGAATGGGAATCACATACGTTATGAGCAAGGTAAAAAAATTATTCGAAAATTATGTTATCGTGGATGAAGCAATTTCATCTTCCACTACATTGAGGGACATTTTGGGATATTCTCCAAGAAAATATTTCTTCTCAAAGAGCGGTCAACTGGGATGGGGTTCACCGGCTGCAGCAGGCATTTCTATGAAGGAAGAGAAGGTACTAGCAGTAGTTGGAGAAGGATCGTTCATGTATTCCCTCCAGATATTGTGGACGGTAAAGCATTATAATCTGCCAGTCAAATTTCTCATACTGAGAAATGGGGGGTATTCAATACTTAAGAGCTATTCAATCAGCTATTCTCCCGGGGTGGAAAGAAAGGACTACCTGAGTTTCGATCTGCCAACAGAGAAATTCGCGGAATCATTTGGCATCGAGTCAATGGTTGCAGGGAAGGAACTGGAAGAACTCAAATGGTTAAAAGATGGTAGTAGTCCGAGACTGCTGGTTGTAGACGTGGATAGAACTATTCCAAAACTGTTCCTATAAGGACCAGTTTCGAATCTTCCTGTATTTAGATAGCAGGGATTTCATTTCGTCGTCACTCGTAGCGCTCTCCTCGGGCTCTTCGCCTATTCTCCTCCTTACAAGCGCTGGTAGATAATCATCTTCCTTCGTTAGGCCGAATTTATCGTTGAGCTTCTTCTTTTCTTGGATTATGTTTTCTCCTATTTTCATCATTTCTTCCAGAGTGTAATCAAATCCAGTGGCGAGACTTAAAGCACTCACAACATCTTCAGGATTGACCTTAGCATAAGAACAAATTATCGCGGAGTTGTATACCTGCCTGTAATTTTGCGTATTAATAACTGTTCTAACTCTTTCTTCCGTGTCTACGGTCCACCTGTCCCCGCTTAAGATACCAATCTGCCTGTTGTCAACTCCCATGTCAACCTCGTACATTTCAGCCTGGAGATGATCAGCTCCCCTTGAGGAGGTTGCATACCCCAATCCCTGAAGTTTGAATGCTCTCGGATCGTGCATTGGAATCTCCAGCTTCTTCACCGTTGCGATTTCGTCTCTTGGAATGCCACGAGAGGTAGCGAAGCGTTCTAGGCCGTTCTTTAACTCATTCCCTGCTCCCCTTGATTCTGCTATGTCTTCTATCAATTTACTAACTCCTTTGAATCCGTCCTTAAAATATTTCGTGATCGCGGGGTCTGTGATCTTACCTTCCTTTACGAAATGGTTCAGAGCAGAAATTATCACGCCGGTACTGATTGTATCCATTCCCTTGTCATTTATTAAGTCATTCCATTCTAAAATGAGATCAAAATTTGTATTTCCCAGTAGAGGTCCAAAACTTGCTACTGTTTCATATTCAGGTCCGTCTATCTTCTTGCCGTCCTTGGTCACAGTTCTTCCGCAACCTATTACGCAATTTGCGCAATGATAGCTGGTCACTGGATATAATTCATTGAATTTCATTGAGCTGAGAGAATCGTAATCAAAATTGTGGTCATTGAAGTAGTTGGCAGGAATATCCCCCATTCCCTGGCCCATGTCCATCCATATCATGCTACCATTAGTCATCAGACCCTTAGTCAGTGGTGATTCTATCAAGTATGCAGATACCTTTCTGACAAGCTCGAAATATCCCTTCCTATCGTGCAATGGTACCTGCATGTTGCCCTTTACTGCTATAGCCTTAAGATTCTTTGAACCCATCAGAGCTCCCAGGCCAGTCCTCCCAGCTGCCCTACCCTCATCGTTCATTATGGATGAGAAAAGGACCCTGTTTTCACCTGCCTTTCCTATGCCCATTACGCTGTATTTCTTTTCCTTTCTGAGTTCTTCTCTCAGTGAATAAAAATCTCTGCCCCAAAGTTCTGGTCTCTTCTGGATCTTAACGTGCTCGTCTATAGTAATTACTTCTGGGACATCCGCCCGCCCCTTAACAATGATACCATCATAGCCTGCCTTCTTTAGTTCATTTCCAAAGAAACCGCCAGAATTTGCTTCTCCGAAAAAGCCTGTTTGTGGGCTCCTAGAAACAATCTCGTGTCTGCCAGAATTAGGGAAGGGAGACCCGGTAAGTGGACCAGTAGTCAGGATCAGAGGATTGTCTGGGGAAAACGGATCAGTCAATCCGCCTAATTTCTCATACAACCTCAGACCAATTCCCACCCCACCAATCCAGTTTCTCCACTCTTCATCTGGAAGTGTATCTTCCCATGTCTCATCAGTATAAAGATTGACGAACAGAAGTCTGTTCCAGTTTCCTTCCATCCATCTATATATTAAAAGCCTGGCTAAATACATTTCCTGACCAACGACCTCATTCTTCAGTATGCTGGAAATCTTGCTATCCAACCCTGCTTTTACCACAAATCAAATTTCTAGATATGCTGAAGATTTAGCATTGTAGTCACTCTTATTGTCCACAGATGTGGTCACCTAAGGTTAATCTCAAAAATGGCGGTGGGAAATGTATAAGTATTCCTCATCGAATATTCAGTAATGCGAGAAGGGTCTCAAAATCTTCCACGCGATAATAGAAGATGGATGGTCCTGGTCGGATTTATGCTGATCTCCATGTCTTCTCAGATTATATGGCTCAACTTCGCAGGAATTGTTTCACCTCAGATGCAGGATATTTTCCATGTTGGTCTGGGTCCAATCAGTCTTATGTCAGGTTTATGGCCACTGATTTTCATTCCAATTTCAATTCCAACGGGACTGATGGTTGATAGGTGGGGATTCAAGAAAGTAGTATCTATAGGGGGGGTTATACTTGTAATATTTTCCTGGTTGAGGTTACTAAGTGGCGGAAATTTTGAGATACTCTTTATATTTCAGAGCCTGGCCGCTATTGGACAACCATTTGTATATAACGGAATATCGAAGCTTGCGGGGAACTGGTTTCCAGAAGGTGAACAGGCTCTTGCAAACGGCATAGCAACAATGGGCCAGATAATAGGAATGGTGATCGCACTCATCCTTGTTCCTCTGATGGTACCTAAAGCAGTTTATTCACTTCTCCAGACCAACATAATCGTTGTCTCGTTGATCGTTACGTTCTCTGTAGCGATTTTCCTTATATTCGCGAAAGAGAACCCAGGGGTAGCGCCTGAAGGCCAAGCTGTTATAGAGAAAGCCGGTTCGCAGATCAAGCACTTGTTGAAAATTAAAAACATTGTTCTGCTGATGCTCTTGTTCCTTATTGGAGTCGGAATATTCAGTGGGCTAATACAGTGGGTGGAGGCTATCCTATTCTCAAGAGGAATCTCATCATTGGACGGCGGACTTGATGGAGCAGTCATACTTATTAGCGGAATCTTTGGGATGGTTATAGTTCCACTACTCGCTGACAAATATTCAAAACTGAAGCAGGTAGCAGTAGTAAACGCAATCATTGTAACGGTGATGCTCTTCCTCTTCAGTCTGAGAGTAAATTTGCTGTATTACATGGTCATAGGGGCAGTCCTTGGTTTTACTCTACTCTCACTAGCTCCCATTGTCCTGCAAATATCCCTGGAAACTGCTGGAAAGGAACGAGCTGGAACTGCGGCCAGCGCTATCTGGATGGCTTCCCAGGTAGGGGCTCTGCTCTTTATCCTCATCATGCCAGCTCTAAGCACATTCCAGATGAGCTTGAATTTCCTGCCGTCAGATCAATGGTTCATTTCACTTACTTTTGTTGCGATAACGATGTTAGTTGCAGTAATTCTTGCCTTCATGCTTGATGACACTAGAAAGGTAAAGGTGGTGCAAAAAGCGGTTAAGGAAAACTAGGATTCATCCATAAGCAGCTTTCCTAGAAGATCTAGCCATATTGCTCTCTTTTAGGTTTCTCTTGTTGTTCTTATAATACGCTATGAACTGTCGAAATTCGCTTTCGTAATACAAATTCTCATCTTTGTCTGGAAGGTAATCTACAAAAGGTTCGCCAATGCTCGATAGTTCCGTGAACTTCATCTTGTTTAAACCCACAGCAGCCATCATTGCTGCACCTACGACTGTTGAAAATCTTGGATCACTGACGACTCTTATCTTCCTCCCAAGAACACTTGCGAATATTTTTGCTCTAGCTGGAGACAGAGCACCTCCCCCACTCATGTACAATTCCTGTACTCTCCGTCCAGTGAATCTTTCGACAGTATTCAACAACCACTTGGAATTAAGTGCAACACCTTCCATTACGGACCTTACCATATCCCCCTTGGTGTTATCCAGTGAGAGATTGTAAAAACCGCCTCTAACATATGGGTCTTCTATTGGTGCCCTCTCTCCAAACAGCCATGGTAAAAATATGAGACCATTGGAACCATACCTGGACTCAGAAGCTAACCTTTCGATAACTGCATACTTTTCCTCTCCCTTAATTTCCATAAAGTTCGAGATGAATTCCATGCAATTCCCTGAGTTTTCCTGCTCGGCCGCAATAAAATATTTTCCGGGAATTCCACTCGGCAGAGAGGCAATGTTATGGAATATATCAGTCTTCTTAAACGGTACGTGAGAAGTTATCCAGGAGGAAGTACCGTTGTAAATGAGCGATTTGAAGTCTTCAATACACCCCGACCCTATTAGGGAACAAGCCATGTCTCCGCAACCTGAAACAACTTTTGCTTCTCCTATCCCAAGCTTGCTTCTTATCTCGTCCTTCAATGTTCCGACGACGTCAGTAGGCTTAACAACTTCAGGAAGTTTCTCCGGCGATATACCCGACATACTCAGCAATTTACTGTCGTATGTAACGTCATTTGCATCTCTGTTGTCTGTTGACCAAAGAAGCGCTATGTTGTCCCATGAAGCCCTAAAATTCCCAGTAAGCTTAGCGGCTATGTAGTCTTTTGGCTCCATGAATTTGTATGTCTTTTCATAAAGATCTCGAAGTTCTTTTTTTATGTATAGTATGTGAGCTAGGGAATCCTTGCCGGAGTGTGCCGGGGCGCCTCCAGTTTTTCTCAACCACCTGACAAGCTTATCAATTCTATAGCCAGAAAGCGACGGAAAGCCTGATGTGAGCCTGTCTATTTCTTCACTGCCTCTTGTATCCATCCATATTATTGCATCTCCGAGTGCATTCCCATTCCTATCTACCGGGACAGTGCCTGACCATTGACCCGTAAGCCCTATCCCCTTTATTTCTAAATCCTTCGAATCGGCTATAAGTTCCTCAACTCCGCTCATAACGGAATCAAACCATTCTTGAGGGTCCTGGACGGCACTCCCTCCTTTCTCTATCCTAAGCTGATATGCCCTGGTTGTCTTACCAACTGTGACCTTATCCATTCCCACAAGACCGAGCTTTACGGATGACGTGCCCAGGTCTATTCCTATGAATGCATCCTTCATTCGGACACCGTCACTGACTGTAGAGCCATTCAACCACACTCTTCAGGAATACATCAGTTGACTCCTTAGGGAGGGCTGAAGCCATCCCATAAATTGGTGCCATTGATGATGATTTCACTTTACCGTTCCTGACATCAGTTACAGAAGCCTCAATATCATCTACAAACTTCTCCTTTACACCGTCAAGGGTATGTCTGTGAGTCAATGCTATGTGGAATCCTGGCGGATTTGAAAGACCATTTAGCATCCACCCTTTCTTCGTCATAGCTTCCCATATTAGATATGGATCCAGTTCATCTGACAAAGTTGCTATAACCCATAATGGGTCACCTGCCAACTTCACTCCTGAAATACTTTTAATGGATTTTTTTATGAAATCTCCCGTATCAAGAATTTTCTTAGCTTCCTTCTGGTAACCCTCTCTTCCCAGCAATAACATGGCAGCCCATGCAGCCACAATAGGATAACCTGGTCTGCTACCCAGAAGTGTGGGTGTGAAATATATACCACCCTGCCAGGATGCGTTTGCGTAGATTTGGTTCTGGAAGTATTCTCCATCCCTGTACAGTACTACCGATGTACCTTTGGGAGCATATCCATATTTATGGGTATCCATTGATATTGAGGTGACGCCATCAACTGAAAAATCGAATTTCTTGAAACTGTAACCTGAGTCTCTGACAAATGGATCAATGAAACCCCCGAGACAGGCATCCACGTGCATCCCTACATTCTTATCTTCAGCTATCTCTGCAAGTTCCTCTATTGGATCAAACGTCCCGAATGGGAAATTTGGTAATGAACCAACAATTCCTATAGTATTTGCATTCACTTTTTCCTTGGCCATCTCAACGTCAGCCATGAATCCTTCATCAATGCCAATAATTACAGGTTTAATGGAGAAATACTCGCACGCCTTGAGGAATGACGGGTGCGCGGTGGAAGGAAGGATTATCTCTGGTTCGATTATTCCTTTTATTTTCTTAAAGTAATCTCGATACGTTTTCATTGCAAGCAATATACTTTCTGTTCCGCCAGACGAGACGGCACCTCTCACACCATCTCCTCCATTCATCAACGAGGAGGACATTGCAACTATTTCCCTTTCAAATTTTGGAATACTCGGCCATATGTCAGGGTGCAATGCATTTGTCTGCGATACTAAGTGGTATAATTTTTCATAAAAACTTAACAGAGGTTCGTCGCCATAGTAGACTGCACCGGAAACCTTCCCTTGCTTCCAGGAGACATTCTCCTTCATTGCAAATTTGGATAAGGTATCGAGTAATGCTTCTTCTCCAACGCCTTTCTCTGGCATCTTTGAAAAATTGGATTCTGCTGAATCATAAGGCTTAAGTTCCTTTTGTAGTTCCTTCAACACGGAATCAAAATTTATTCCGTCCATAATGTTGTGATGGATTTTTCCGTATTTTAACCTTATTAAACCAAGGAGCCTTAGTTTTCTTTGCAGATTGCTGAAAAATTCAGTATGAGAATTCCGGTAAAATCAGAGTGTGATAAGATATCTATAAATATTAAACGAAGCATATTTGTTTGGATGAAGAAATTTTTCATTCTCATCGTCATTATCGTCTCAATAATAGTAATCCTACCTGCCGTCAGCGGCTCGCTTTCCCAGCCAGTTGAAAAGACTCCGATAAAGCACGTCATAAATATTTTCTTTGAAAACCATACCTTTGACAACTTCTTCGGCATCTATCCTGAAAATCCATCTTCCACTCAACAGTCTACTATCAATAATATTTCAAGGCCGCTCAATCTCTTGAACGACACTGCCTTAATGGGCAATCTAACCGCTATACCGACAGGAACTTTTAGCACACCTGATCCGATAGAAGGGTATACAGCATACCACATTGACTGGAATCACGGCAAGATGAATGGCTGGCTCCAGGGGAGCGGAGCAAATGCCCTGACTTACTACACTTCTGCCCAGCTTGGCCCGTTATGGGACCTGGCAGAGGAGTATGGCATAGCAGACAACTATTACGCCCCCAGGATTTCTGAGAGCGCCCCGAACACCCTTTATTATCTTGCTGGATTTTCACCGGTGTTCAACGACTATGGACCACCACCTTCCATACCCATAAATGAAACAATATTTGGCGAGATGAGCAAATACAACATTCCTTGGGGGGTTTATGTGAGCGGTGACTCCAAGAGTTTTGACATGTCAAACTATATTCAAGGGATTGGATCCTTTTCTAGTAATATCAACAGCTGGAATACATTCATCCAGCAACTGAACAACGGGACTCTCCCATCAGTTAGTTATGTGTTTTCCCAGGGTGGCAACGGTTATGACATGGGAGCGCCGAGTAGTATACTGAAGGGCGAGCTGTGGCTAATCTCCTTGATAAACCACATAGAGGAAAGCCCCATATGGAGTAGTACCGCCATTTTCATAACGTGGGACGATCCGGGAGGATATTATGATCAGGTTTCTCCCCCTATACTGGATGGCAACCAGCTAGGTATGAGACTACCGTTGATTGTTATCTCACCATTCTCAAAGGAGGATTATGTTTCTAACACGCTACTCACTCACTCCTCTATAGTCGCATTCATAGATTATAACTGGGGCATTCCGGCACTCAACTGTTTTGTTTCTGACGTAAATGTTCCACTGGACTTCTTCGACTTCAATACTACGAGAGCCCCAATGACATTCAACTTTGGCAATGTTATTACCGTACCTACCGACCCAAATTTCAACCTTTCCTTGAACCAATCTGCAATGAATCTATCCAGCACATTCCCGCTGAGCTTTCAGGAGCCTTTGAATTCGCTGCACTATGCAAGACAGGGCTCAATAAACTTCACACTCTCATCTATCGGAGCTGGAATTCTTGTGAAAAAGGATGTGAACCTATCTCCCTTCTATGCATCGCCTTACTTCCTACTGGTTCTAATCATCGCAGCTGCAGCGATAGCAGTGTTAACGCCAAGGAGGAAGAACTGAATGAACACTAGAATGGAGCAGGGAAAAGGAAGTTTCGTCTCCGGCCTTGTCAGGGGATCGTTCCCTGCGTCTCTTCTTACTACTGGTATAGTGTTCACATTTGGGTATGCCACAGGAGTGATTTTTACGATCGGAGATACAAGACAGTTGATACCAGTATTTGCTGGCATCATCATTGGGTCCATACTTTTTTCAATAGTTGGTTTTGTTATTAAGACCAATAAACTGAACCTCCTGACTCTTACCCTACTTTCAGTTCTGTTCCTGGTGGTAGCATACGTTATCATATTTCTTAACTCTCTTGTGATCGATAATACAAATTTCCTGATCATTGCGTTTCTTATGTCGTCTCCTGCGATGGCTGTGTCCCAGTTAATGGGGCTTTCATCAAAAAGTTACTCCGTTTTCTCGAAAATTAGCTTTGGTGCTGTACAAGCAGTACTTACCATTCTACTCGTCTTCGTCTTCTCGCTTGAGTATGAACTGCATGGACAAGTAAATCTATATTTTGGACCACTCATATTCCTGCTACTCGCCATCATCTATCTTGCCGTGGTGAAGATCGTGTGATAATTTCACAGTTCATCTTATGCAGTTTCAAGATGTAAAGACATCTTTCGGAGATTAACTCTACCTCTCTTATATATTCTTAAAAAACAATTTGAATAGTCGAAGACAATCTCTTGCCGAATAATATGACGTCTCGGTGGATAGTTTTCTTTGACCTCGATGGGACCCTCTGGGATCATCTTGACATTAGCGCGACCAATCCTCCATTTACAAGAATTTCCGATTCATCAATCTCTGACTCTATGGGGGTGAAAATCTCACTGTTACCAGGCGCGGTCGATTTTATAAAGTGGGTGAGGTCTAATGGTGGTATCATCTCAACGTGTAGCTGGAATGAATATGATAAGGCCATGGATGCCTTGAAGTGCTTTGGTTTGGAGAAGCTGTTTGATTTTCATAAGATATCTACGAACCCGAACAAGTTTCAGCTCATGGAACAGGTACTTGAAGCCTTGAGTAAAGAGAATATATCTATTGACAGAAAACTACTCTTTTACATTGACGATAGAGACATTCACATCAAGGATGTCAAGGAAAGATTCCCAGAAATGAAATTCTTTAATATATGGAAGAACGGACTTAATTTTGAGGGTGTAAAAAAAGAAATTTCTGCCAGACTAAAAGAATCCTAAGACCACTGAAATAATGGAATGTCAAAACGTTAATATCATACTATTGATTGGAACATATGACAGAAAAGCTTCTATTTCCGTCAGAGAGCTGGATAAAGGATTACTGCTCAAGACTATCAAATTCTTCTGAATATAACAGGCTTGGCCAGGGATGGCATGACCCCATCCAGTTCAAGATAACCGACTTGGAAAACATCAAGGTTGAACTTGGATTCAAATCATTTGTCCTTGACCTGTACGACGGTAAGTGCAACGGATATCATCTAATAGAGAAGGATTTGGAAAGCGCACCAATTATTCTTTACTCCTCCTATTCAGAATGGAAGAGAATATTGGAAGGTAAGGTAAATCCAACTCAGGCAATGCTTAATGGAATTCTCAAGGTAAAGGGAAACATCGTGTTGCTTATGAAGTACGCCGCGGCCGCCACTGAAATGGTAAAAGTTGCTGGGAAAATAGATACAGAGTTCAGAGCATAACACATTTGAGATACTTGCAACTGCCCTGCATTACCTATTCACTTTTCCTTCATGACCAGCTTTAGGAGAGTTGGTCCGTTATTGTTTCTCAGTGACTTTTGAGAACTGATTCTTTTATCTTACATAGAACAAAATTATTCTTGCTTTCTTGCCTCCCAAATTTTTAATAATTTTCCAATATCCCACTTTATGAATACTTCAATTCTCAAGGAAGTGGAAGCCTATAGCAATAAAGTAATAGAAATTAGAAGGATGATCCATCAAAACCCTGAACTTTCTTATCATGAATTCGAAACTGCAAAACTCATTGCTGAGCATCTAGAAAAGGACGGAATAGAGACCAAGAAAGGTGTCGGTGGAACAGGAGTTGTAGGAATTCTATACGGGAAGAATAGAGGCAAGACCATAGGGTTGAGAGCAGATATGGATGCGCTCCCTGTACAAGAACAGACTGGATTACCGTTCAGCTCTAAAAATGAAGGAGTGATGCACGCATGTGGACATGACAGTCATGTTGCGATGCTTCTCGGAGCTGCCCATGTCTTAGCACAGCAAAGGGAGGAGCTTCCAAATAATGTTAAATTCATCTTTCAACCAGCTGAAGAGGATGGTGGGGAAGGCGGGGCGCTCCCGATGATTAGGGATGGTGTGTTGGAGAATCCTCACGTTGACCATATTTTCGGATTACATATCGTTGGAGACGTGCCTGTGGGTATTTATGCAGTCAAAACAGGTGCTATTATGGCGGCCCCTGATTCCTTCAAGATTGATGTGACGGGTAAAGGTGGCCATGGGTCGCTTCCTGACCAAACAATTGATCCGATATATGTTGGAAACCAGCTGATTTCTTCACTTTATGGAATCAGGTCGAGATATATGTCACAAACTAAACCACTGGTCATTTCTGTCTGCTCAATTCATTCTGGAACAAAGGATAACATAATACCGGATAAGCTCGTAATGGAAGGAACAATCAGGACTTTAGATGAAGATTTGAGGAAAGAGGTTAAATCTAAGATAGGAACAATGATCCCGTCTATTGCAAGTTCATTTGGTGCTTCTGCGGAGGTTTCCTTCATGGAAAATGCCTATCCTGTTACCTACAACGATCCTGAGATAACAAAACGGGTCATTGACATACTTTCCAAGATAGATGGGATGAAAGTTGTCGAAATCGAAGCAGTAATGGGTGGAGAGGATGTTTCAAGATTCTTACAGAAGGCCCCGGGAACCTATTATTTCCTAGGTACAAGAAACGATAAAAAGGGATTGATTTATTCTAACCATAACAGCAAATTCACTTCTGATGAAGACTATCTAAAGTTTGGCACTCTAGCTCACGTACTGATAGCAATGAATAACTGGTAATGCCAACTACCATTCTATTGCTATAAACAAAAACTTAAGGTAGGTCCTGTCGAAGTCTTATAAGGAGTCAGGACCAGATTTACTTTCTCCGTTTCCTTTAAGGATATGACACCAGTTCAAAAGATGTATTCGAATAACGAATTTGAAAAAACGGAGCTATTAGCAATTTGACGGTCTGGCGAAACTTGATGGATCCATTAGGGCGAGAATAAGAATAACTAATTTCTTGCTCACGGTCTTACCTCCAGAATGAGAGGAGAAATAGAATGAACTATATTACGTGGTAGTTACGTCACTCCCAGAATACCAACTTCGGTTCCATTGATGGTACAGGTTGCAGAAAGCCACAGAGAAAACGAATAATGTGAAAAGGAAGAAAAACCAAACTCCATCCCTATGTTTATTTGCTGTATGTAATCATTAGTCAGGTTCAGATTGAGTATTGACTGTGTTTCTGAAATAAAGGAAGAAAGATTCAGAGGGGAAAATACTGAACCTTCAGGAAGAAAAGTAACGAGAGGAGCACCATTTGTTGCTGACTTACTTTCCTCTACATTCCAGGTTATGTTTTTCTGTGAACCATTCACCACTGAGTTCGAAGTTAAATGGCCCAGTTCAAGATGATTTACATAATATGGTGCGTAATACACATAAACCATAATCTCTAGAACCGGCGAGAAGGTTGTTGGTGAGGGTTGGACCATAATGTCGTATGATAGGTGAACTGGCAGGTCTCGTGAAGTATTCACAAGATTGAATGAGACAGTTGAGAGTATGTCATCTTTTATTGCATCAGACACCGTAGTAGGAAGCCCATAGCGGAAACGTGCAGAGGGATATCCAACGACATTAGCAGATTTCGTCACTACATTCGTGTAATTTGATACGATGTGCATACTACTGTTGGAGTACACCGAAATAGTGGTATTACCTTCACCACTTTGAAGATTCAAGAGATTAGTGCTTATGTTAGCACCTAGAAACTGATGAGATGCCTGAGGGTTCGAAGCATTGCCAACAATCCTGTTAATCAGGATGCTGAAAGAATTTGAAGATGTCTGAACGAGTTGGATTACAATAAAAGATGAGATGATTATAACTACTGCTGCAATCACGGCTAGCTTAATCATTTTCCGCCTCCTTGTACGGTCAAGGGTTCCCCCCTTTCGAACCATGATTTCTCATGGACGTTAACGATTTAAAATCTGTTCTTCTCAGGTATGTTCCATACGCTCATAAGAAAACCTTTCATTTTATTGCCCTATACTTTCCTGGATCCCTTCGTCCTCCAAAATCAGGTCCTGTTCTCGTTCATTATGTTTAGTTCCAGTCTTATGATGTTGTTGAATTCGAGGCATGATAAAACAAACTTTATGGAGGTCGAGATATACGAACCCGTCTTCCAGCCCTTCTCCATCTTCCTTACCTGGTCCGAGACCTTCTCCTTGAATTTGGCGTAATCATCTGCGACCAGCGTCAGTATGGATTCTGGGTCATCATGGAGCCATTCTAGCCACAGGCCAAGATTCCTCAGGTAATAATCAGCAGTGATATCTGACTTTGCTTTGAGGTTCTCAAACCAGTCATTCACTTTCTTGACCAGAAGAACCTCACATCCGGGGTTCAGGCGCTTTTGGATACTTGAACTTGATGGAGCGTAGAAATATTAAAATTCGAAACGCAACTTTTCAATTCTGGTTATAACTTTTTGACGATCCAGTTTAGAAAATTTTCCTAACGAATTATATAGCTCATATAAGTCCCAGCACTCCCATAAATATTATATGCAATTATTTGATCATGTTTCCAATGGATGTAACAACTATACAAATAAAGAAGACAACCAGAGATGAACTCAAGAGAATTGGGAGAAAGGGCCAGTCATATGATGATCTCATAACTAAGCTCCTGGAAATTGCCAAAAAGGATATTTTTTTCAAAGAGCTTGATAGGATAGCAGAAACAGAGGAGTTCTTACCACTTGACGAAATTTAAGATATTTGTTTCAACGACTGCATCAAAAGAGTTGAATGATCTAGAACCTAAGATCAAGGAAAGAATCAAAGACAAACTGAGAGAGCTAGCAATGGATTTATTCAATTCAAAAAGTAGATTAGTTACCAAAAAACTTGTAGGAATGAAGAGAACATACTATAGACTCAGAGTTGGAGATTATAGGGTAATATACTTCTTTAAGGATGAAAAGATTATGGTTGTAAGAGTGGCGACCAGATCAGATGTTTACCCCTGGCTCGAATAAAACCTTGTTTCTGATAAACTTCCCGCTGCAGTTACCTGAAGATTTGTAAGTACTTGTACTCAAATCAGTTCGTGTTTGGTTCTTAAGTATCTCTTCAAGAAGTCCCGCTAAACGCTTTTTTGGAGAAATGTCTATACTTACACCCGACCTCAAATTGTCCAAGGGTAGCTGGATATATGCACTCAATTGAGTAATAAAATATTCGAATGATGTCTGGTGAACTAGTTATGATATTTGATCAAGTATTTGAAATATCAGGACTTGGATGGTCTGATTCAACATCGAAGATCACTTTTCTTATACCTTTGAAGGAGTGCTGGTCGGTGCTTAGCGCCTTTTGAAAATTAGTACAGATGGAACGCTCGGTAAACAATCATAGCATAATTCCTTCAGTGCTAGTAGGTATATCTCTTTAAAACTTTAATCGTATCCTGACCGATCTGTTTTAATTTTAAATCACTGAGGTTGAGACTCCCCAGTCGTTATCCAATTTCATCAATTATCTTTAGACCCTTGACATTCTTGAAAGACTCATCATGAGTTAGAAGGGTATCGGTTCTAACTGCCTTCATAGTTGCGAGAATTACACAATCTCTTGAACCAAGCCCCAAGCGGGCATAAACTGACAGAAGATCAATTGAGGATTGCATAATGGTCGATGTAAAATCAATCAATTTTAGAGTAGAAAGGTTAGTTATCATCTTCATCTTTTCGTTCAAAATCTTTGGCTGAAGAGTTCTGAAATAGTGGGCTACTTCCATTAAGGTTACCGTGCTGACCACAGCACCATCTCGAATCGCTTTTTGCATCGCATTATCCACGAAATCGTGTTCAGGCAATCTTTCGTCAAACCAGTAAATCCAGTAGTTCGCGTCTACATATGATAAGGCCAATAGAGCCTCACTTCCAGATTTGCTTAAGATTGACAGGATCACTAATTGGTATTTTAGACCCTTTTTTAATGAATCCCTTCATCTTGGTACGAAATTCTTCTGGGGATACAGACTTTTCAATTATAAGTCTATCAGATTCAACGTGCAATTTTACTCTCATCCCATTCTTGAGTCCCAGAGAGCTTCTGACGTCTTTCGAGATTACAATTCTACCCTTTTCGTCTATCACAGTTTCTTGAGTCATTCCCACTTCATTTCCCACATACAAAATCAATATGTAAACGTTTCGATTGTATGCAACAGGTCAGTCTAGTGTGGACTTCAACCTGGATGAATCTCCCTTCTTGTGATGAGTCTTGGTACATCCCTTATGAAATTCCTCCTCCTCAGCTTCTGTGTGTGGAATATGGATAGGAGGGTATCATCCTGAACTCCCTTGTTTTACCACCACGATATACTTTCTAGAGCCTCAAGTATGTCCTTCTGCTTCCTTGTTCTTTCAATCTCCCTAAGAGAACCTGCCTGGTCCTCTATCATGTGAAGCTTCTCCAGCTCTATGAGCATTGATTCTATGGAGTATTTCCTGCTCAGTTTGGACGAGTCCATTCCCCTGAGCAGTATTGACCTTATGATCATAGATAAGAAGAAAACGAAAAGCATACCCTTCACAGTGGATTCCTTATGTTCCCTCAACGGGAAGACATCAAGATCAGTCTTAAGGGAACGGAATGCCTTCTCTATGCTGTCCCTCTCCCTGTAGATGGAGAGGCATTCAAGTGCAGAGAGACCTGCATTGCTCACGAGAATGAATCTGCCCATCCTGTTCTCATGGGCGGATATTGCCTTGTTCCTCGCTCTGGTTGTTATATGGCCGTCCTCTATCCTGTAAGTGATATATCGCAGGTAATCGCCAGCAATGCTCTCTATAGTCCTCCTGACTCCCCTGCGAACTTGAAGTTT